>JAEZAD010000148.1 GCA_023430565.1 Verrucomicrobiota bacterium | reverse complement strand
GCGGGGATTATCCCGAATGACGCGGAAGGTTTCGCGCGATGGATTGCGGAGACGGACAGGGTGAAGCCGGGCGTGTTGATGCCGCATTTCGGCATGCTGCCGCGGGAGGAACTGGGGTCGCTGGTCGCTTATTTGGAATCACTGGAATGAAAACGCACCCCGACGATCCGGAGCCGTTGAAGGACGCGCCGCCGCTGGAATTGCAGCGGGCGCAGGAAGACCGGCTACGCAAGGCGTGGGAGACGCCGAAGAGCTGGCGCTACTGGTCGGCGGTGAACAACACCGAGGTGGGCGTCTGGTATACGGGGATGGCGTTTCTGTTTTTCCTGTTCGGTGGCGTGCTGGCGCTGCTGATACGGCTG
Organism: Verrucomicrobiota bacterium; assembly: GCA_023430565.1. Classification (GTDB taxonomy): domain Bacteria; phylum Verrucomicrobiota; class Verrucomicrobiia; order Opitutales; family Opitutaceae; genus Opitutus. Next base: position 12,669 of record JAEZAD010000148.1, on the reverse strand, counting down.
CAACTGGCGGTGCCGGATAACGACTTCCTCACGGCGGACGCCTACAACCAGATCTTCACCGTGCATGGGTCGGTGATGATGTTCTTGTTCGCGATACCGGTGTTCGAATCGATCGCGGTGATTTTCCTGCCGCAGATGCTCGGGGCGCGGGATTTGCCGTTTCCGCGGCTCTCGGCCTTTGGGTTCTGGTGTTTTGTGTTGGGCGGGGTGTTTTTGTCCGGGTCGCTGTTCTTCAACGCGGCGCCGAAAGGCGGGTGGTTCATGTATCCACCGCTCACGTCGAGTTACCAGCCGGGGACGGGGGCGGACATGTGGCTGCTGGGGTTTTCGTTCATCGAAATCGCGGCGATCGCGGCCGCGGTGGAGCTGATTGTGGGCACGTTGAAGTGCCGGCCGCCGGGAATGCGGATCAACCTGATCCCGCTGTATTGCTGGTATGTGCTGGTGGCGGCGGCGATGGTGCTGTTTGCGTTTCCCCCGCTGATCGCGGGGAGCATGCTGCTGGAGTTGGAGCGGGCGTTTCACTGGCCGTTTTTCAATCCGAACGGCGGAGGAGACCCGGTGCTTTGGCAGCATTTGTTTTGGTTATTCGGACATCCGGAGGTCTACATCATTTTCCTGCCGTCGGTGGCGATCATCGCGATGGTGGTGCCGACGTTCGCGCGGCGTCCGATTGTTGGATACGGCTGGATCGTGCTCGCGGCGGTGGGAACGGGATTCATCAGCTTCGGGCTGTGGGTGCATCACATGTTCACGACGGGTTTGCCGGGGATATCGCTGGCGTTGTTTTCGGCGGCGTCGGAGGCGGTGGCGATACCGACGGGCGTGCAGATTTTCTGTTTCATTGCGACGATTGCGGCGGGGAAACTGGTGAAGTCGGTGCCCATGCTGTTCTGCACGGGCGGGTTGGCGTCGTTCATCATCGGCGGTTTGACGGGGGTGATGGTGGCGCTGGCGTCGTTCGATTTTCAGGCGCACGACTCGTTCTTCATCGTGGCGCATCTGCATTACGTGCTGATTGGCGGGGCGGTGTTTCCGATCGTGGGTGGGTGTTATTATTTCTTCCCGCTGTTGAATGGAAAGAAGCTGTCGGACCGACTGGGGAAGATCGCATTCTGGCTGATGTTCGTGGGGTTCAACGTGACGTTCATGCCGATGCATTTTACGGGACTGCGCGGGATGCCGCGGCGGGTGTTCACGTATCCGGAAGGGCTGGGTTTCGATTGGCTGAACATGGTTTCGACGATCGGGGCGTTCGTGCTGGGGGCGGGTATCGCGGTGGTGACGTGGGATATCGTGCGACCGAAGAAGAAAGATCCATTGTCGCCACGGAATCCGTGGAAGGCGGGGACGCTCGAGTGGCTGCCGAAGATGCCGCCGGAAAGCTGGGGCGTGCGGACGATTCCGGAGATCGACAGCCGGTATCCGCTGTGGGACCAGCCGAATTTTCTGCGCGATTACGACGAGGGGCGTTTCTATTTGCCCGATGCAGAGGAAGGAAAACGCGAGACGCTGGTGACGACGGCGATCGATGGGAAGCCGGTGCAGTGTTTGCGATTGCCGGGGCCGAGTTTCGTGCCGGCGCTGGCGGCAGTGACGATCGGCGGATTTTTCATCCTGGGGACGTTTTATTTGTGGGTGCCCGCGACGCTGAGCCTGGTGGTGGGCATCGGCGTCATTTTGTATTGGCTGTGGACGTGCACGGCGGTGGTGCCGGAGAAGCCGGAGAAGAACGTGGGGCTCGGGCTGACGCTGCCGCTGTATAACTCGGGGAGGACATCGGTGGGTTGGTGGGCGATGTTCATCACGATGCTGGCGGTGCTGACGGCGTTCGTGTCGCTGGTGTTCGCGTATTTTTTCTACTGGACGGTGCACGAGGATTTCCCGCCGGAGAACGCGAAGGGGCCGGGCGTGTTCTGGCCCATGGTGGGATTGGGCTTGTTGTTGGGCGCGTGGCTTTTCACGTTGCTGGCGCGGCGGTGGAATTCGGCGGATCGTGCGGGGTTGTTTTACGGCGGGCTCGGACTCGCCTGGGGGCTCGCGCTAGCGGGCGGTGCCGCGATGCTGGCGGGGCCGTGGTTCACGGGGCTGGATCCGACGCGGCATGTTTACGATGCGATCGTGTGGTTGCTGGCGATCTGGACGGCGCTGCATGCGGCGACGGGGGCGTTGATGCAGGCGTATTGTTTTGCGCGGCGGGTGGCGGGAAAGATGACCGCGCGATACGACATCGACATACATAATGTGGCGCTTTTCTGGCATTTCGTGGCGGTGACGGCGGTCATCACCGTGGCAACGATCGCGGGGTTTCCGCTGGTGAAAGGATGAACACGACGATGGACGCGCCGAAGGAAGACAAGGAGAGCCTGTGGCTGCTGATCGTGTCGCCGACGATCTGGGCGGGGCATTTTCTGGCGTGCTATGTTACGGCGGCGATCTGGTGCGCGAAATTTGCGCCGCGGTTTGGGTCATTGGAGCCGGTGCGGTGGGCGATTGGGGTTTATACCGTGCTGGCGCTGGTGGGAATCGCGTGGAACGGCTGGAGCGGGTATCGGCGGCATCGGTTTGGATCGGAGCCGCTGCCGCACGATTTCGACACGCCGGGAGACCGGCACCGGTTTCTGGGGTTCGCCACGACGCTACTGGCGGGGATGAGCGCGGTGGCGGTGGTGTTTGCGGCGATGGTGGTGGTGTTTTTCGAGGACTGCCGATGAAGCGCCGCGTATTCATGTTTTTGGGACTGGCGACGCTGGCGGCGGTGTGGATCGGCCCGCTGCCGGAACTGGCGCGGGCGTCGTTTTCGGCGCACATGACGATGCACATGGCGGTGGTGGCGGTGGCGGCGCCGTTGATCGCGCTGGGGCTGGCGGGCGGGCGGTTCGATCCGGTGCGGCGGGCGCCGCGGTGGTTTCCGCCGATTCCGCTGTCGGTGGTGGAGCTGGTGATCGTGTGGGCGTGGCATGCGCCGGCGTTGCATCATTTCGCGCGCGGTGTGCCGGGTGGGTTTGTCGCGGAGCAGGGAGCGTTTTTGGGGGCGGGGCTGGCGGTGTGGTTGTCGGCGTTTGGTGGAGAAGAGGAACGCCGCGGCGATCGGGTGGGAGCGGGGATTGCGGCGCTGCTGTTGACGTCGATGCACATGACGTTGCTGGGGGCGCTGCTGGCGCTGACGCCGCGGGCGTTGTATGTGCACGCGGCGGAGATGGCGGCGATGACACCGCTGGAGGATCAGCATCTCGGCGGGGCGATCATGCTGCTGGTGGGAGGTGTCTCGTATCTTGTGGGCGGGGTGTGGTTGACGGCGGGGCTGCTGCGGACGGGCGCGGTGCGAAAGGAGGCGGTGTGATGAAGCGGTGGATGTGGCGTGGGATTTTCGTGCTTGGCGCGCTGGCGGTGGGTGGGTTTCTCGTGGCGGCGAGTGGGATCGTGCCGATCAAGGCGAGCTCGGGGCACTGGGCGATCACCGAGAAAATTCTGCGTTTCGGAATGAGCCGGTCGACGGCGACGCACAGCCTCGGGCTGAAGGTGCCGCGGCTGGACGATCCGGCGATGGTCTTGAAGGGAGCGGGGCATTTCGAAACCGGGTGCCGCTCGTGTCATGGGGCCCCGGGAAGGCCGCAACCGCTGATCGCGCAAGCGATGACGCCGAAGGCGCCGGAATTGGCCGGACGAATCCGAGAGTCGAACCCGCGGAAGTTGTTTCACGTGGTGAAGCACGGGATCAAATTCACGGGAATGCCGGCGTGGCCGTCGCAGCAGCGCGACGACGAAGTGTGGGCGATGGTGGCGTTCCTGGTGAAGTATCCAGAACTCGATGACGAAGGATATCGTCAGCTCGTGCATGGCGACATTTCGCCGGTGCCGGCGATGCAAACGATGGCGCCGCCGAATATCGGGCAGACGCCGCCGGCGGAAGTCGCCCGGACGTGTGCGCGTTGTCATGGCGTGGACGGGCAGGGGCGGGGCGGGGAGGCGTTTCCGAAGCTCGCGGGTCAGCGGCGCGAGTATCTGGTCGGCGCGATGGCGGCGTATGCTGAAGGAGCCCGACACAGCGGGATCATGGAGCCGGTGGCGGCGGGATTGACCGAGGAGTTGATCGAGAATCTGGCGACCTATTATGCGGCGCTGGAGCCGGCGCGGGAAGGCGTGACGCCGGCTGCGGCGGGGGACCGGAGCGACGAGGAGTTGCGGACGCGCGGCGAGGAGATCGCTTTACGGGGGATTCCCGACCGGCGCGTGCCCGCATGCGTGGAGTGTCACGGGCCGAAAGGGACGCGGACGAAACCTTCGTATCCTTCGCTGGTGGGTCTGTCGGCGGGATATCTCGAGTTGCAGTTGAAACTTTTCAAGGACGGGAACCGCGGTGGGTCGGAGTATGCGCACGTGATGCGGCAGGTGGCGGCGCGGTTGACGGATGCGGATCGGAAAGCGGCGGCGCGTTATTTTTCGGAGCTGCGAAATGAGGAGAGCGAGCGGTGAACACTGAACGGAGGACCAGACGATGACGGGGAGTATCATTCAGTTTTTGATTTCCGCGGTGGTGATCGTGGCGGCGGGAGCGGCGCTCACGCAGTTCGGCGACATCATTTCGAACAAGACGAAGCTCGGGGGGTTGCTGGTGGGGACGATTTTGATCGCGGGCGCGACGTCGCTGCCGGAGCTGGCGATCGACATTCACGCGATCCGGATGGACGCGGCGGATATGGCGGTCGGGGATCTGTTGGGAAGCAGCCTGTTCAATTTGATGATCCTGGCGGTGCTGGATCTCACGCGGTATTCGCACGGGCGGATGTTGTCGAAGGAATCGGCGGGGCATGCGCTGGCGGGGACGTCGAGCATCGCGCTCACGGCCATCGTGGTGATCTTTTTGTTGTTGGCCGAAAAAATCGGCGACTTGGAGTTTCTGCGGTTGGGGCCGGGGAGCTACGTGTTGATCGTCGCGTATCTTTTTTCGGTGCGGCTGATCGCGCATGGGCGATCGAAGTCCGGAGGCGACGAGGAGGAGAAGGAGGTTTCGCCGATCGATTGGATCAACCGGCTGGGACTCAAAGGCGCGATTGTGGGTTACTGCATCGCGGCGGCGGTGATTCTGGTGGCGGCGCCGTTCCTGGCGCGCGCGGCGAACCAGCTGGCTGAACAAACGGGCCTCGGGGGGACGTTTTTCGGAACGACCTTTGTGGCGTTGTGCACGTCGTTGCCGGAGGTGGTGACGACGTTCGCGGCGGTGCGGATGAAGGCGTTCGATATGGCGCTGGGGAATATTTTTGGAAGCAACTGCTTCAACATGCTGATCATCGTGCCGCTCGATCTGGTGCAGGACGGGTCGCTGCTCGCGGCCGTTTCGCCGACGCACGGTTACACGGGAGCGTGTGCGATCCTGGTCACCTGTGTCGTGGTGTTGGGCCAGTTATATCGGGTGGAGCGGAAGAAGCCCTTCATGGAACCGGATGCGCTGCTCGCGCTGTTCCTGATTCTCGGCTCGCTGAGCGGGTTGTATTTCGTGCGGGAGTGAAACGCACCGCCAGGAATCAGCTTTTGGTGCTTCGGCGGTAGCGGGGCTGGGCGCCGCGCTCTTCGGCGGGGTGCGTGGAGGCGAAAAGATTCTGGGCGGAGTTCACGAGGGCGACGTGCGAGAAGGCCTGCGGGTAGTTGCCAGTGAGGCGGCGAGTCGGGGAGTCGTATTCCTCGGAAAGAAGGCCGAGCGGGGAGCGGAGGGAGAGGAGTCGTTCGAAGAGCGCGATGGCTTCGTCGCGACGGCCGAGCAAGGAGAGGCAGTCGACGAGCCAGAAGGAGCACGGGAGAAACGCGCCCTCGCCGGGCGGGAGGCCGTCGACGTCGGTGGATTCGCTGGTGTTGTAGCGGCGCACGAGACCGTCGGTGGTGAGATCGCGTTGAATGGCTTCGATGGTGTGGACGACGCGGGGATCGTCGATGGGGAGGAAGCCGACGAGCGGCATCATGAGCAGACTCGAGTCGAGTTGCGCGGAGCCGTAGAACTGGGTGAAGACGCCGCGGGCGGCGTCGTAGCCCTGGGTGCAGACCTCGTCGTGAACGCGATCACGGGCCTCGCGCCAGCGGGCGAGTTCGCCGTCGAGCTGGAAGTGTTCGGCGGATTTGATCCCGCGATCGAGTGCGACCCAGGCCATGACTTTCGAATGGGTAAAATGGCGGCGGGGGCCGCGGACCTCCCAAATGCCCTCGTCGGGATCGCGCCAGTGATCGGCGACGAAGTTGATGAGGTGGCGCTGGACGCGCCAGGCGTCGTCGGAGGTGGGAAGGCCGAGGTGGCGTTTGAAATGGGTGGCGTCGATGATTTCGCCGTAGACATCGAGTTGGAACTGCCGGGCGGCGGCATTGCCGACGCGGACGGGGCGGGAATCCTCGTAGCCGCGAAGGTGGGGCAGTTCGAATTCGCGCAGGCAGCGTTCGCCCGCGACGCCGTAGAGCATTTGAAGTTGTCCGGGATCGCCGGCGACGGCGCGTTGCAGCCAGTCGCTAAACGCGGTGGCTTCGTCGCGATAGCCGGCCTCCATGAGCGAGAACAGGGTGAAGGTGGCATCGCGCAGCCAGCAGTAGCGATAGTCCCAGTTGCGAACGCCGCCGAGGTGTTCGGGGAGGGATGTGGTGGGCGCGGCGATGATGCCGCCGGTCGGGAGGTAGGTCAGCGCCTTGAGCGTGATGAGGGAGCGGATGACGGCGTCGTGCCATTTGCCGCGGTAGGTGCAGCGGGCGCACCAGTCGCGCCAGAAGCGCTCGGTGCTGGCGAGGGCCGCGTGGGAGTCGATGGCGGCGGGGGCGTTTTCGTGGGAGGGAAACCAGGCGAGGACGAATTCGCGGCGTTCGCCGGCGGAGAGTTCGAATTCCGCGCAGGTGGCGAGATCCTTGCCGTGAAGGGGAACGTCGGTGTGAAGGACGAGGGCGTTGGGACCGGCGACGAAGCGCGTGGCGCCGTCGTCGGAGCGGCGGACCCAGGGAACGGCTTCGCCGTAGTCGAAGCGGACGATGAGTTCCATGCGCAGGCGGACGCGACCGCGGAGGACTTCGACGAAGCGGACGATGTCGTGACGTTCGTCGGCGGGCGGCATGAAGTCGGTGAGGCGGACGACGCCGGAATCGGTTTCGAACTCGGTTTCGAGGATGAGGGTGTTTTCGCGGTAGCGCTGGGAGGCGCGGCGGATCGGGTCGGCGGGGGCGAGGAGCCAGCGGCCGTTGGCGGGCGTGCCGAGGAGGGCGGCGAGGCAGGCGTCGGAGTCGAAGCGCGGCAGGCAGAGCCAGTCGATGGAGCCGTCGCGGGAGACGAGGGCGGCGGTGTTGAGGTCGCCGATCAGGCCGTAGTCTTCGAGGTGCATCCGGAAGATGGATGCGCGCGCGGGGGAATTGTTCGCGTTTCGAGGCCGCTCGCTGGCGCTCGCAGCCACCGGGCGCGGAACCGGAAGGCGCGCGGCGGAACCATGGGGGAATGCACGTGGAGCTGGAGATATTGATGCGGCTGGCGATCGCGCTGGTGCTGAGCGGGGTGCTGGGTTGGGAGCGCGAGTCGGCGGGAAAGCCGGCGGGTCTGCGCACGCACATGCTGGTGGGCGGAGGGGCGGCGTTGTTCGTGGGGATCGGCGAATTGCTGGTGATCGAGTTTGGGGAATTCGGGGAGATGCAGCAGTTCGATCCGACGCGTGTGTTGGAGGCGGTGGTGGCGGGAGTGAGTTTCCTCGGGGCGGGGACGATTTTCTTCACGCGCCATGGGCGGACCGTGGAAGGGCTTACGACGGCGGCGTCGTTGTGGACGACCTCGGCGGTGGGGATGTGCGTGGGGCTCGGGCGCTACCGGTTGGCGGCGGGTGCGACGCTGTTGCTGTTCATCGTGCTGCACTCGCTCATCTGGCTGGAGCGGCGCGCGAAGCGTGGCGCGCCGAAGACGCCGGATGCGGGAGGCGCGTCGCAGGTGCAGCTGCCGGGGCCGAGTGGGAAAGGGCCGACGGGGACGGGGTGACAACCCGACGGGAATCCCGACACGTCGGGGAAGGCTGTTGGAGTCGACCTAGGTCAGCGGGAGGACGCGTGAGGCGAGAAAGACGAGGATCAGGCCGGCGACGGAGAGGACGGTGGAAAGGACGGTCCAGCTGCGGAGGGTTTCCTTTTCGGTGAGGCCGCCGAGTTTGCTGACGACCCAGAAGCCGCTGTCGTTCATCCACGAGCAGCCGAAGGCGCCGAAGCCGATGGCGAGGAAGACATACATGGGATGATAGGCGAGGGTCGCCGTGGTGGCGGGGTCGATCATCGGCCAGAGAATGGCGGAGGCGGTGATCATCGCGACGGTGGCGGAGCCCTGGGCGATGCGGACGACGAAGGCGGTGATCCAGGCGAGGAGGACGACGTCGATGCTGTAGTGGAGCGCGACGGATTTGACGGCGTCGCCGACGCCGGCGTGGCGAAGCATGGCGCCGAAGGAACCGCCGGCGGCGGTGATGAGAATGATGACGGCGGCGGTGCCGAGGGGGCCTTCGAGGAGCTTGCCGAGTTCGGTGAACCCGAGCTTCCGCTGGCGCGCGAGCACCCACATCGCGATCGCGGTGCCGATGATGAGCGCGATGTTTTTGTTGCCCAGGAGAGCGACGACTTTGTTGATCGAGGCGAAGCTGTCGGGGCCGCCGAGTGCGGCGATCGCACCGGGATAGCCGGCGAGGACTTTCAGGAAAGAGCCGCTGCCGATGAGGACGATCGGGAGGAGGACGGGCGCGATGCTGAGGGCGAAAGAGGGAAGCGACGATTCGGGTTTGCGGGAAATCTCCTCGAGTTCGGCGAGCGTGGCGCCGGGGATTTCGCGGAGTGGAACGGAGTGGCGGGAGTCGATCCATTTCACCACGAAGTAACCGATGATGAGGGGCAGGATGCCGGCGCCGATGCCCCAGAAGAGGGAGGCGCCGGGATCGACGCGAAGGTTGTCGACCATCGCGAGCGGGCCCGGGTGCGGCACCGTGAGGCTGTGGGTGAGCACGGCGGCGGCGCAGATCGCCATGACGTAGAGCAGATAATTCTTCCCGGTGCGCAGGCAGAGGGCGCGGGCGAGCGGAATCATCAGCATGAACATCGTGTCGAAAAAGATGGGGATCGACAGGAAGTAGGTGCTGGCGAGAAGGGCGAGGGCGGCGCGTTTTTCGCCGAAGGCGGCGAGGAAGCGGCGAACGACTTTGTCGGCGGAGCCGCTTTCCATGAGGCAGAGGCCGATGATGGAGGCGAGGCCGATGGAGATGGCGATGGAGCCGGCGGCGCCGCCGAATTCGATGGCGGTGAGCTCGACGGCGGCGACCCAGGAGTTGGCCTGCGCGTCGGCTTGCAGGGCCGCGGGCAGACGGGAGATCGCAGCCTGGGAAAATTCCTCGGTGAGAAACCCGGCGAGAAACGCGGCGAGCGTGAGCGCGAGGAACGCATGCATGCGCAGCCGCGTGATCGCGAGGACGATGAAGACAACGGAGATGCCGAGAACGGCGAACGGCCAGTAGTTGGTGGGGGTGGCCGCAGCCGCGGCGAGGGGAAGCGTCATGGGGTGGGGAGGGAAAGCGTGTGGAGTGAGGTCGTTTGAGAGAGGAGGCAAGTTGCGGGGGCGTCAGCAGGTTTTTTTTGCGGCACGACAGAAACGAAAATGCGCGGCGGAAGCACCGCGCGTCCATTTGCGGAAGGGAAGGGGATTTTGTTTCCCATGAGGAAGGGCGCAGGTTCAGTGTGACCTTTCTCTCTCGATGCGCATGCCTCTCTGGGTCATGCGGTGGCTGAATCGCCGCCGTTTTTCACGCCGCCATCTGCGGGGCGGGTGGCTGCATTCTGCGCTCGGGGATCGGCTGCTGGAAAAATCGCTGTGGCGGCCAACGCACGAGTCGCTGGCGCGCGCGTGGCTGGTGGGTTTTCCGATCACGATGGTGCCGCTGCTGCCGTTTCAAACGGTGTTCGCGTGCGTGGCAGCGCTGTTTGTGCGCGGGAACATCATCTTCTGCATCGCGCTGCAGTTTCTCTCGACGCCGATCACGGCGCCGGTGCATTTGCCGGCGTGCTATGCGGCGGGCGAACTGGTGCGGGGGCGGCCGATTCAGACGGTGTGGCACACCTTTTCGGCGGCGCCGCGGGAGTTGTTGCGCGGGGATGCGGCGGTATCGCTTTATCTGGGCGCGGTGGTGCTCGGAGCGCTGGGTGGGGCGATCGGGTATGCGGTCATCCAGCGGAAATGGCGGAAGCCGGGAGATCCGGATGTGGTGCCGCCGGGTGGTGGGGTGTGAGCGCAGGCGGGTAAGACCGTGGCGCGGCAAGCGCGCCACCTACCGCAGGTTACTCGACTTCAGCGACGGTGACTTCGGTGCGGCGGCCTTCGATGGTGAGGGCGTAGCGGGCGGTGCCGTTGAGAGCGCGCGAAGGTGCGGCGGCGGGAGAAGGAGCTGCGGCGGGGGGCGCGGATTGCGGGGCGGCGGCGGGCGCGGCGGGCTTTTTGTGCAACGCGGCGAATTCGCGCGGGAACATCGCGTGGAGGACGCAGGCCTCGTCGTCGGTCGGGAGATTGGCGGCGACGAGCTCGGTGCGGAGTTTTTCCATGCGCGGGGTGAGTGCGTCGGCGGGGCGGTGCTCCATCTGCTTCTGACCGGATTTCTTGATCGCGAGGGCGAGGACGTCGGCGTCGATCGGGCCGGGCGTCTTGCCGTATTTGCCGAGGGCGATGTCCATCGCGGGCTGCGAGAAGTTGACCCAGCGGCCGAACTTCACGTTGAGCATGGCTTGCGTGCCGACGATCTGCGACGTGGGCGTGACGAGCGGAATCCAGCCGAGGCAGGCGCGGACGTAAGGGACCTCGGCCATGACCTGTTCGAACTTGTCGGACATGTTCTGCTCTTTGAGCTGGGTGCGGAAGTTCGAGAGCATGCCGCCGGGGACCTGGTAGCAAAGCGTGTCGGAATCGACGCGCTCGTTGGCGGGCGAGGTGAATTTGCCGAGCTCGGCGTAGACGCCGGTGAAGTATTCGCGGAGCTGGAGGAGTTTCTTGGGATCGAATTTCGGGCAGCGCGGGTGGTTCTCGAGGAGCGCGATCATGCGCACGGTGTCGGGCTGCGCGGTGCCGTTGGCGAAGGGAGCGATGGAGGTTTCGATGGCGTCGACCCCGGCATCGACGGCGGCGACGTAGGCAGCGGCGCCGAGGCCGGCGGTGTCGTGCGTGTGGAGCGTGAGCGGAAGACCGACGCGGCGTTTTAATTCGGTGACGAGATCGAAGGCGATGCGCGGTGCGATGACGCCGGACATGTCTTTGATGGCGATGGAATCGCAGCCCATTTCCCGGAGCTCGATGCCCATCTCGACGAAGGCCTTGATGGTGTGGACGGGGCTCGTGGTGTAGCAGATTTCGCCGCGGGCGTGTTTGCCGGCGGCGCGCACGGCCTTGATGGCAGTGGCGAGATTTCGGGTGTCGTTGAGCGCGTCGAAAATGCGGAAAATATCCTGGCCGGCGGCGGCGTTGGCTTTGACGAAAGCCTGGACGACATCGTCAGGGAAGGAGGTGTATTGAACGATGTTCTGGCCGCGGAGCAGCATGAGCTGCGGGGTTTTCGGGGCGGCTTTCTTGAGCGTGCGGAGGCGGTCGAACGGGTTTTCGCCGAGGAAGCGCAGGCAGGAATCGATGGTGGCGCCGCCCCATGTCTCGAGTCCGCCGAAGCCCATCTCGTCGAGGATCGGCGCGGCGGGGAGCATTTGCGCGGTGGTCATCCGCGTGGCGGCGAGGGATTGGTGGCCGTCGCGCAGGACGGTGTTGTTGAAAATGACGGGCTTCATGGAGGCGGGGAAAGAGAATCGGGTTATTCGAGTTCGCGTAAAAGGGCGACTTGGGAGGCGTCGTAAGTGCAGCGGCCGTAGCGTTCGGTGGTCACGCGGATGCGGCCGGCGGAATCGATGCCGTGAAACAGGCCGGTGAAGGTGTAGGCGCGGCCGGTGAGGGTAATCGAAACGAGGCGCGGCTCGGACCAGTGGAGGTTGAGTTCGTCGGCGATGCTGCGAAAGCCCTCGTGGCGAATCAGCGTTTGCGTGCGACCGATGGAGCGGAGAATCACACGGGTGATATCCTCGAGCGTGTAGCGGCCGGGCACGAGATCGGCGAGACGCGTGGTGACGCCCTCGAGCGCGGGCTCGGCGGCGGCGGGGTCATTGAAGACATTCAGGCCGACGCCGATGACGGCGGTGTCACTGGTGTAGCGTTCGAGGAGCAGGCCGGCGAGTTTCTGGCGGCCGTGCATGATGTCGTTGGGCCAGCGGAGGCGAAGTTCGGTGGCGCCGAGTTCCTTCAATGCGCCGATGATGGCCCAGCCGGCGGCGAGCGGGAGGATCGCCCAACGGGAGCGCTGGCCGGGGCATGGGACGACAGCGGAGAGCCAGAGCCCGCCTTCGTCGGAAACCCAGTGACGTCCCGTGCGGCCGCGGCCGTCGGTTTGCAAGCGGGCGCGGACGGCGTGCCAGGCGGGCAGGCGGGCGGCGGCGGAGTTGGTCGAGCCGATTTCGTTGGCGACGTGAACGGTCCAGCCCTCGTGCTGGGAGGAGGAGGTGTCGACGGGTGCGGCAACGGGAGTCATGGCGAGCGGCATGAGCGTAGCACGCGAGAGGACGACGGACTGTGCAGGAGTTGCCATTTGCTGTGCTGAAGGTGCGAGGGTG
>JAEZAD010000283.1 GCA_023430565.1 Verrucomicrobiota bacterium | reverse complement strand
TTTTTTTACTGGTACGCCCGACACGAATCGAACGTGCGACACCAAGTTTAGGAAACTTGTGCTCTATCCTACTGAGCTACGGGCGCATAAGTGCAACAATTATTATACGATAGGACTTTTCATGCTGTCAAGGAATATCTCATTGCTACAACACCGCACCCAGCCCGCATCCAGGTAATTTAGCATGCTCCCGATCTATGACGAAGGGGGGAGAGGGACTATCCACTAGTCTCTGCCCCCTTGCCAAGATGCTTCGGCTAATACTTTCCGAATTCCTTATCGCTTAGGGAAATGTTGGCCTTAGAAGTGACGGCCTCACCCATTGCATCATCGCTATAGGGTCGGTTGTTTTTTCGCTGATCAGACATGTTTTCAAGCATTTTAAGAACTTCGGGATTGAGATCCTCCAGCTTGCCATAGGATCTGCCGACCTTTTGCAATCTGAATTTGCTCACCATTTCCTTAAGCAAGGCGGCCTGACTGGATAGTTCTTCACTGGCGGCGGCGCTTTCCTGTGATGTCGCCGAATTGGTCTGAACAACCTGTGATACCTGCATGATTCCTTGATTGATCTGATTGATTCCGGTAGCCTGTTCATTGGAGGCCACGGCAATGTCATTGACAAGAACGGCAACTTTATCTATACCGTTAACAATTTCAACCAAAGCATCTGCTGTTTCCTTTGCAATCCTGGTTCCGCCTTCTACCTTCTTTATGGAACCCTCAATCATATCAGCGGTTTCTTTTGCAGCATTAGCTGAGCGGGCGGCAAGGGTCCTCACTTCTTCTGCGACCACAGCGAAGCCTTTTCCATGCTGTCCTGCTCTGGCTGCCTCAACGGCTGCATTCAAGGCGAGAATATTTGTCTGGAAGGCAATATCGTCAATAACCTTAATGATTTTATAGATATTGCTGGAGGATACATTGATTTCATCCATAGCCTTGAGCATGTCCTTCATATGAGCGTTACCCTGAGAAGCATTCGATTTAGCGTTTTCAGCAAGCTGGTTTGCCTGATCGGCGTTTTGAGCGTTAAGCTTGGTCTGGGCGGATATTTCCTCCAGGGAGGCTGTCAGCTCTTCAATGGAACTGGCTTGTTCGGTTGCCCCTTGTGAAAGGGCCATACTGGAGTCCGACACCTGTTTTGACCCTGAGGCTACCTGCTCAGAAGCCCCACTGATATTGGTGAGCACTTCATTGTTATTCTCCACCAATTCGCGGAGCTTTTTGCCCAGAAGGTCATTTTCTGACCGTACACTCACATTCACAGTCAAATCACCGTCAGCAATTTTTTCTGCAATAAGGGCTTGCTCTCGGGTGCTGGCAATAAGGGTTTCGAAGGATTTTGCAAGCATGCCTATTTCATCCTGGGAATGAACATCAATGTTGACATTTACATCTCCCACAGCCAGTTTGCCGGAAACCTTGACCATGGCACCTATGGGTTTGCTGATAATACGAGAGATAAAGAGTCCCAGGACAATGGCTATTACCACACCCACAAGGACCACAGCAAGCATTGTAAAGATAGCCGTGTTTGCGGCAACCGTATTTGCATCAAATTTCTGTTTTGCCAAATCAACCTTAAGGCTTATAAGTGCATCAATTGGATCGTTAACAGCACTGGCTATTTGCATGCCCTCACCCTGCATGTTACTGTAAGCCTCGTCATACTTTTGGGAGTTGATCAGACCGAACTGTTTGTCCAGATAGGATTCATATAACGAAATGGCGGATTCAAGGTCTCGAGCCAAAACCTTACCTTCTTCAACCCGCAGCGTCAGCATAAACTCTGCTAGGCTCGTCTTCATTGTATTTAAGTTTGTTTCGATTAAGCTTATGTAGCCTTCCTTGGCGGCTTGGTCTTTGTCCAGAAGCAAATCTCTTATAGCTACCCGGGTTTGATTATACGCGTTCTGAACCGATGTAATCTGAGGGATCGGAGTGGTGTTTAGCTCATACATATCTGTGTTCAATGTATCCATTTCCTGAATATTTACAATACCGACTACTCCCACTACCCCTGCAATGGCAGCAACGATAATAAAGCCGATAATAAGCTTGGTAGCGATTTTTAGATTATAAAACCACTTCATCTTGTCATACTCCCCTATATATTATTTTGTACTTATATTACCCCGCCTAAAACTTCCAGTTCGTCCTCTGTAAGCAGCATTTCACAATCAAGCAGTAGCTTGACATCGCTTCCCACCTTGCCAATATTCTTGATGTAACGGTTATTGAAGCCTGAATGCATTTTGGGAGGGTCAACGATTCCTTCCTCCGGGATGGTTATAACCTCGGAAACACTATCAACAATAAGCCCTATGGAAAGCTGATTGATTTCTATCACAATCACACAGGTTCTGTCATTGTATTCCTTCGGTTCCTTTTTAAATCTCAGTCGCACATCCATTAACGGAATGATTTTTCCGCGCAGGTTAATAATGCCCTTGGCATAGGAGGGCAACTCAGGTATCTCGGTAATGGCCTGGATACCTATAATTTCCTTAACGTATTTGATTTCAAGACCATAGGTCTCTTTTCCGAGAATAAAGGTTAGAAATCTTCCCCTCTGAGTATCTTCCTCCAGATCCAGTATATTCTCGTAGACTTCTGCCATATTTTCATCTCCCTTCTTTTATGTCTCTTGCTTGGTGTGAATAAGGTGAATCCATCACCTCAAAATCTCCTTTCTCTTGATTAAAAACAGCGGGGAAATGATACCCGCATTTTTTTCTGTAAAAAAGTCCATTGCACCCCATGGATGTCCATACCTAATAACAAAAAAGGGTAGGCAATGCTTTAGCAGCCTATCCTACATCTCTATGCCTCCCAATAGCTAATGATAGGATCTTCCTTCTTTTGGCCTATAATCATGGGTTTCTATCTTTTCTAGTGTTGAATAACAATAAAAAATAATATTATCAGAAATAGCTAGGCATAGCTTAAATACCTCAATAAAGTTAAAATTACTATAATTCAACATTTTTAATGTAACAAATTAAATAAAGTATTACATTGAATCATATTAGAAAGTCCTTATAATAATTAGTTTATGCAGGATGACATGAAAGAAAAAATGTAAAAATAGATTGAAAGTAAATGATACATTTTATATGATTAATTATAAATACATTGCATAGAGGGGATATTTATGACAGTTGAACCTATCAGAAATAAAACTAAGATCCAACAGATGTATCATTACCTTAACGGAAAGGACCCGAAATTTGGACTCATGATGAAGTTTGGATTAAATACTGGTTTAAGAATCAGTGATATCCTGCCGCTTAAAGTTAAGGATATTCTAACTTCATCCAACGGGTTCAAGGATTATCTGGTTATTAAGG
>JAEZAD010000159.1 GCA_023430565.1 Verrucomicrobiota bacterium | reverse complement strand
GTGACGCAGGAGGGGATTTGCGTGGTCGATCTGGATACGGTGATGCCGGGTCTGGCGCTCTACGATTTCGGCGACATGGTGCGGTCGGCGACGAATGCGGCGGCGGAGGATGAAGGCGACGAGTCGCGGGTGCAGGCACGACTGCCGATCTTCGAGGCGTTGGTAGAAGGTTATCTGGCGGCGGCGCGAAGTTTTCTTAATCACGCGGAAATCGAACACCTTGCAGACGCGGGCCCATTGATCACGCTCGAGATCGGCATGCGCTTCCTCACGGATTATCTCGAAGGCGACGTGTATTTCAAAACGCGTCGGCCGGGTCACAATCTGGATCGCGCGCGAAATCAATTCTCGCTGGTGCGGTGCCTCGACGCGCAGCGGGCGGAGATGAAGGCGATCGTGCGGAGGCATGCGTCATGAAGGTGCTGATCACGGGCGGGGCGGGGTTTATCGGGAGTCACCTGGCGGAGCATTTTCAAGGGAAGGCGGAGGTGCGGGTGCTCGACAATTTTCGCACGGGGCATCGCCGGAATCTCGACGGGTTGAAGGTGGAGTTGATCGAAGGATCGATTCTCGACCGCGAACTTGTGGAGCGCGCGGTGCGCGGCGTGGATTATGTGTTTCATCTGGCGGCGCTGGTGAGCGTGCCGGAGTCGGTGGAGCGGCCGCACGAGTGCGTGGCGTTGAATGTGACGGGGCTGCTCAACGTGCTCGAGGCATCGGCGGCGGCGGGGGTGAAGAAGGTGTGCCTCAGCAGTTCGGCGGCGGTGTATGGCAACAATCCGGAGCTGCCGAAACGCGAGGAGATGCGGCCGGAGCCGCGTAGTCCGTATGCGGTGACGAAGCTCGATGGAGAGTATTATTGTCAGCAGTTCGCCGAGACGCGGCGGCTGGAGACGGTGGCGCTGCGATTCTTCAACGTGTTCGGACCGCGGCAGGATCCGAAAGGCGCGTATGCGGCGGCGATGCCGATCTTCATGCAGCAGGCGCTGGCGGGGGAGCCGTTGACGATCCACGGCGATGGTGGGCAGACGCGGGATTTTGTTTATGTGAAGGACATCGTGGCGGCGAACGTCTTTGCGGCGACGACGGCGGGGCTCACGGGGGTTTTCAATGTGGGTTACGGGCGTGCGATGACGGTGTTGGAGCTGGCGCGGCGGATCGTGGCGCTGGCGGAATCGCGTTCGGAGATCCGGCATGCGCCGGAGCGGGCAGGAGACGTGCGGCACTCGCTCGCGAGCATCGAGAAACTGACGGCGGCGGGATTTCGGCCCGGCGGGTCGCTCGAGACGGGAATCGCGGAAACGCTTGCGGCGATGCGCGGGGAGAAAAAGTGAGAGGTGGAATTTTATGATCCCGAACTCGGCTGAGGCCCGACAACGCGAGCGCGTGGCGGTGGAGATTTTTCCGACGGCGGACGAGGCGAGCGCGCGACTGGCGCGGGAGATCGCCGAAGTGATTCGCGCGAACGACGCGAGCGGGCGGCCGACGGTGCTGGGGCTGGCGACGGGGTCGACGCCGGTGCGGCTGTATCGGCAGCTGATCCGGATGCACCGCGACGAAGGGCTGAGTTTCCGGCGCGTGGTGACATTTAATCTCGACGAATATTACGGGCTGCCGCGGTCGCATCCGGAGAGTTACTGGCGGTTCATGCACGAGCAGCTTTTCGATCACGTGGATATCGCGAAGGAGAACGTGCACGTGCCCGACGGCACGGTGGCGCGCGCGGAGGTGTTTGGGTGGTGTCAGCGTTATGAGGAGCGGATTCGCGCGGCGGGCGGATTGGATTTGCAGGTGTTGGGAATTGGGCGGACGGGGCACATCGGTTTCAACGAACCGGGCTCGACGCGCGATTCGCGCACGCGATTGGTGACGCTCGACGGGCTGACGCGGCGGGATGCGGCGCGGGATTTTCTCGGGGAGGGGAACGTGCCGCGTCACGCGATCACGATGGGCGTGGGCACGATTCTCGAGGCGCGGCGAGTGGTGTTGCTCGCGTGGGGCGATGCGAAGGCGGAGGTGGTGGCGCGGGCGGTGGAGGCGGCGCCGAGCGAGGCGTTGCCGGCGAGTTTGCTGCAGGGGCATGCGCGGGTGCAGTTTTTTGTGGATACGGCGGCGTCGTCGGCGCTGACGCGCGCGCGGCAACCGTGGCTCGTGACGCCGGTGGAGTGGACGCCGGTGTTGACGCGGCGGGCGGTGGTGTGGCTGGCGGGGAAGACGGGCAAGCCGGTGTTGAAGCTGCTCGACGAGGATTACAGCGAGCACGGGATGGCGGAGCTCGTGACGGAGCAGGGGCCGGCGTATGGGTTGAACATCCGGGTGTTCAACGAACTTCAGCACACGATCACGGGCTGGCCGGGCGGGAAACCGAATGCGGACGATTCGTCGCGGCCGGAGCGCGCGACGCCGCATCCGAAGCGCGTGGTGATTTTCAGTCCGGAGCCGTCGCACGACGTGCTCGGCATGGGCGGCACCATTCGGCGGCTGGTCGACCAGGGCCATGATGTGACGGTGGTGTATCAGACCTCGGGCAATCTCGCGGTGCCGGACGAGGAGGCGGCGATGGCGGCGGAGCTGATCGCGGACGTGGCGGGGGGCGCGGCGGAGTTCGGACGGGAGACGCGGCGTCAGTTGGAGAAGAAGACGGCGTTCGAGCCGGACATGGCGGACGTGCGGCGATTGAAAGGGTTGTTGCGGCGCGGGGAGGCGCGGGCGGCGATGCGGGGGTGCGGCGTGCCGGGCGGGAAGCTGCGGTTTTTGGATTTGGGTTTTTACGAACGCGGACGGTATCGGCAGTTCGTGCCGGGCGAGGAGGACGAGCGCGCGGTGGTCGAGTTGTTGAAGGAATTGCAGCCGCATCAGATTTTCGCGACGGGTGATCGCGACGATCCGTCGTCGATCGCGGCGGTGGGCTTCGATCTGGTGCGACGGGCGTTGGGTGCGCTCGAGGGCGAGGCGTGGAGGCGCGATTGCCGGGTGTGGCTTTATCGCGGGATCGAGACGCCGTGGGATGCGGCGGAGATCGACATGGCGGTGCCGCTCAGCCCGCGGGAACTGGAGCAGAAGACGCAGGCGATTTTTCATCATCGCAGTCAACGCAGCCAGGCGGCGGTGACGGCGGGATTGCGCGAACCGTGGCAGCAGGCGGAGCGGCACAATCGCGGGATGGCGGAGCAGTATGACCGGCTCGGGCTGGCGAACTACGAGGCGATCGAGGCGTTTCAGCGGTGGGGAGGATGAGTTGGCCTGGTTGACGAGGTTTGCGGACGCGAACGATTTGAAGGCTTACATGAAACTGACCCATCCCGAAGCGGATATCTTTGTGCCGAAGGCGGAGTGGACGCCGGCGGAGGCGCTGGAGCGGACGACGCATTTGTGCGTGGCGGCGCATCAGGACGACATCGAGATCATGGCGTATCACGGGATCGCCGAGTGTTTCGGGAGGAGCGACCGGTGGTTTGGCGGCGTGGTGGTGACGAATGGCGCGGGCAGTCCGCGCGCGGGCGTGTATGCGAACTGCTCGGATCGGGAGATGCAGGAGATTCGAAAGCAGGAGCAGAGGAAGGCGGCGGTGATGGGCGATTATTCGATTCAGGTGCAGCTGGCGCATCCGAGCAGCGTGGTGAAGGAGGTCGGGAATGCGGCGGTGCAGGCGGATCTCGTGCAGGTGTTTTCGGCGGTGCGGGCGAAGGTGGTTTACCTGCACCAGCCGGCGGACAAGCACGACACGCACGTGGCGGTTTTGGCGCAGTCGCTTGCGGCGTTGCGGGCGCTGCCGCGCGAGCAGCGGCCGGAGCGCGTGCTCGGCTGCGAAGTGTGGCGCGATCTCGACTGGATGTGCGACGGCGACAAGCAGGCGCTCGACACGGGAGCGTATCCGAATCTGGCGGCGTCGTTGGTGGGCGTCTTCGATTCGCAGATTTCCGGAGGGAAGCGCTACGATCTCGCGACGGCGGGGCGGAGGCTGGCGCATGCGACGTATCACACCTCGCATGCGACGGACAAATATCAGGGGCTGACGTGGGCGATGGATTTGACGCCGTTGCTGGCGGACGATGCGCCCTCGCTGCGCGACTACACGCGCGGGTTCATCGAACGTTTCCAGCGGGATGTGGAGGAGCGGCTGGCGCGTTGCGCGGCGGCGAGTCCGCCGAGGGCGTAGCGATGGACGACGCGGTCGGAGGCGTGGCATTGGCGGTGAAGGCGATGAGGCTGGCGCGTCGCGGGAGCGGCGAGGCGTTTGAAGGAACGGCGTATGTCGGGGGCGGCGCCGAGGTGATCGAGGCGGTGGCGAAGCGGTTTGGACGTTCGCCGCTCGCGGTGCTCGAGGAGATCGTGAAAGGGCTGCTCGTGAAAAAAGGCGCGGACTGGACGGCGACGATCCTGGGCGAATACGTGGGGCTGTATGCGCCGTCGCGCGGGGCTTTTTGCGTCGTGGCGGAGAAGGCGACGGGAAAGTTGGTGGCGCACGCGGTGGTGTTTCAATCGAGCGTGCATCCGACGGCGGGGCTGCTGGCGCATGTGCGCACGGCGGACGGGTGGGGTGGGTTGGGGTTGGGGACGCTGGTGACGGAGGAAGTGACGCGGGCGGCGTTTGAGGCGGGTGCGAAGGTGGTGGTGTTGGAAACGGATGATCGGCTGGTGCGGAAGAAGGAGGGCGAGCGAGCGGCGTTTGGCGTGTATGGAAAGATCGGTTACGCGGTGCTGGCGGAGGAGCGGAAAGGCGAGGGTGAGGCGCGCGGCTGGCTGATGGCGATCGATGCAGAGCTGTTGGCGCGAGGTCAGGAAGCGAAGCGGGCGAACGGCGGGGAGTTTCCGAGCGAGCACGCGGAGGGGATCGGTCGACGGCAGGAGGCGTTTGGGGCGGAGACGCGACGGCGTTTTGGGGCGGAGGCGAAGGAGGCGCGGATCGAGCCGGTGAATGCGGGCGATCTGGCGGGGTTGTTTTTGCTACTGAACCTGCATCCTGCCGACGACTTTCGAGTGAAGCTCGCGGCGTGGGGCGTGGTGTCCGGGGCGGAGCTGGAGCGGTCGTTTGTGGTGAGCGTGCGGCCGGCGGTGCTGGATCGCGACCGGCTGGAGGAGGCGGGCCAGGTGCTGCGCGAACCGAC
>JAEZAD010000108.1 GCA_023430565.1 Verrucomicrobiota bacterium | reverse complement strand
TCTGAGCGCAGCGAAGAATCCATTTGGGGCTACATCGTTGGTGGTGACGGCGAGGCGTTCACTGGATTCTTCGCTACGCTCAGAATGACAGGAGGGCGGGTTAGAAGGAGATTCGGACGCCGGCGGTGAAATTGCGGCCGGGGAGGGGGGCGACGTCTTTCAGGAAGGACGTGTGCACGCGGGCTTCTTCATCGGTGAGGTTGGTGGCGCGGAAGAACACGTCGACGGTCGTGCGTTCGAAGACGAAGCGATACGTGGCGTAGGCGCTGGCGAGAAGGTAGCCGGGGGTAGGGGTTTCGTTCGGGGCGAGGCGGTGCTGGTGGTCGACGAAGTGAGCGTCGGCGCCGAGGATGAGAGGGCCGCGACGCCAGGTGAGGCCGGTTTTCAGGCGGGCGGGGGTGATGCGAGGGAGCGGCGTGCGCGTCGTGGTGTTCTCGGCGCGGACGAAATCGGCGGTGAGGGTGAGGTCGAGCTGCTGGTCGTCGGCGTGGATCAGGTGGAAAATCGCCTCGAGTTCGGCGCCGTGAAAACGGGCGTCGTGCTGGACAAATCGATACACGGGCAGGCCGCCGTGTTCGGCCTCCTCGTCGTCGGGCGGGACGAAATGAAAATGGTCGTCGTGCGCGACGGCGAGTTCGCCGGTCGGTTGCTCGTAGATGAAGCCGTCGAAACGATGGGCGAAAACGGTGGCGGAGCCGGTGACGAAGCCGGCGCGTTTGCGGAGCGTGAGATCGAGGGCGAGCGAGCGCTCGGGGCGAAGCGAAGCATCGCCGATCTCGTAGGCGGCGGTGCCGAGGTGCGGGCCGTCAGCGAAGAGCTCCTGGGTGTTGGGCGCGCGTTCGCCGTGCGAGAGCGAGGCGCCGAGGGTCCAGGTTTCGTCAAGGGTCCAGACGAGTCCGGTGGAGGCGCCGACGGTGTTTTCGTGGCGCGAGCGGTTCGAGCTGTCGCGGAGGTCGATCGACTGGCGTTCGAGGCGGGCGCCGAGTTGCCAGGCGACGGGCTGGGTTTCGGTTTCTTCGAAAAGAAAGACGGCGCTGTTGCGGGTGCGTGAGGGCGGGAGGAAGGCTTCGTCGCCGCGGGCGTCGAAGTCGCTCTGCGTGGACTGCCAGCCGAAGGCGCCGGCGAATGGGCCGAGCGGTTGGTGGAGAAGTTCGAGACGGCCGTCGTAACCGCGGTTGCGGAAGACGGTGCCGATCTCGCCGTCTTCGATTTCGGCGTGGCGATAGCGGGCGAGGCCGAGTTTGAGGCGGGCTTCGCGGAAAATGGAGAACGGTTGGGTGAGGCCCGCCTGGAGGTCGAGGCGGCGCTGGCGGAGATCGATGCGGACGCCCTCGGCGTGCGCGGGCGCGGCGTTTTCTTCTGCGTGGTCGGCGTCCTCCTCGTGGGCTTCTTCCTCTTCGCTGTGGGCGTGCGCGGCGGCGGGGACGCCGTAGAGGGCGTTGTGGCCGCTGAAGGCGAAACCGAGATAGCCGTGGTGGCCGAGGATGCTGAGGCCGGCGGCGGCGCCGTCGGCGGCGGAGGCGGTGTTGGGGATGCGGCCGTGGATTTCCTCTGGCGGTTCTTCGCCGTGTTCGGCGGCTTCGGCGAATTCGGCGGCGCGGCGGCGGGCGGTTTCGGCGAAACCGGGGATTTCGACGTCGCTCGCCTGGCGGCGGTAGGCGTCGACATGCCAGGCGAGGAAACCGGCGCCGCCTTCGGCGACGAGGCCGGTGCTTTTCTCGTCATTGACGGAGGACGCGCGGGCTTCGGTGCGGAGATGGAGCGGCTGGTCGGGGCGCGTGGTGTGGATGCGATGGTCGATGGTGTTGACGACGCCGCCGACGGCGCTGCCGCCGTGGAGGAGCGTGGCGGGGCCGCGGACGATTTCGACGCGCTCGATCAGGAGCGGGTCGAGTGCGACGGCGTGGTCGGGACTGATGATGGAGGCGTCGAAGGTGCCGACGCCGCCGGTGAGGAGCCGGATGCGATCGCCGCCGAGGCCGCGGATCACGGGCCGGCTGGCGCCGGGGCCGAAGTAGGTGGAGCTGACGCCGGGCTGACCGGTGAGGAGTTCGCCGAGCGAGCTGGCGGGATTGAGGAGAAGTTCGCGGCCGGCGACGACGGTGGTGGGTTGCGCGAGGTCGGATTGGTTGCGCGCGTAGGGCGAGGCGGTGACGACGACGTTTTCGAGGGCAACGGGATCGTCGTGCGCGTGGGGAGAGGTGGCGGCGGTGGAAGATGCCGCGGCCAGAAGAAGGGCAGGTGAGAGACGGAAAAAGGACATGGAAAGGCTGAGATGAACGGACGTGAGCCGTCGCGAGCGCACGACGGCGCGGCGAGCGGGCAGGAAATGCGTCAGCCGAAAGTCGGCGCGACGCGAAGGGCACGGATCAACTCAGCAAACGGGCGGGCCGCGCTCGGGAGGAAGCAGGTGGCGCGGAGCCGCGAGGAAAAGGGAACGTGCGATCGCCGGGACGAGGTCGTGCGTCGTGGTGCGCGGGGCGATGACGCTGAGGGCGGCCGCGAGCACGAGGCCCGTGGCGAAGAGGACGACGGCGCAGGTGTGCGTGGGTGCGGCGTGGTCGGCTTCGTGGCCGTGCAGGTGGTTGTGCAGCGCAGGGCTGACGGTGGCGGCGCCCAGCAGCAGGAACAGCGCAGCGCTCGCGACCGCGATGAGGCGGGGGAGGAGCGGGGCGTTGGTCTCGAGCGTCGGTGCGGGCATGCGGGCGGTGTCTGGCGGGGATTATGCCGGAGACGTCAAGAGGGCCGGAGAAAAGCTCCAAGGATCAAGATCCAAGCTCCAATGAATTTTCAATTCTCCAACTGAATCCGAAGGGAGGGACGGGTCTTTAGCGGCGGCGTTGGAGGAGGGTGACGAGGAGGAGGAGGACGAAGGAGAGGACGAGGAGGACGAGGGCGAAGGTGTGGGCTTCGGAGTAGTTGAGTTTTTGGACCTCGTCGTAGAGGGCGATGCTGGCGACACGGGTGACGCCGGGGATGGACCCGCCGATCATGAGGACGACGCCGAATTCGCCGAGCGTGTGAGCGAAGGCAAGGGTGAGACCGGCGGCGATACCGCGCCAGGCGAGCGGAAGATGAACGCGAAGCCAGACGCGATGAGGGCGGGCGCCGAGGGCGCGGCCGGCGTCGATCAACTCGTGCGGGACGGAACGGAGGGCGGCCTGGAATGGCTGCACGGCGAAAGGGAGCGAGTAGAAGACGGAGGCGATGACGAGGCCGGTGAAGGAGAAGGCGAGCGGGGCGCCGGCGAGGGAGGTCCACCAACTGCCGGGCGGGTGGTTGGGTGAGAAGACGACGAGGAGATAAAAGCCGATGACGGTGGGCGGGAGGACGACGGGGAGCGTGACGAGCGTTTCGATGGCGGGGCTGAGGCGCCAGCGGCTGGTGTTGAGCCAGTGGGCGAGCGGGAGGCCGAGCACGCCGAGAATCAGGGTGGTGATGGCGGCGAGGCGGAGGGTGAGGCCGAGCGATTGCCAGAGCGGGGCGGAGAGGCCGAGGAACGTGTGGGCGGGGTCGGGCAAGGCGAAGGACGGTGGGATGGGGCGGAGCGAGCGGCAAGACGCGGCCGTGCGGCAAACGGTGAACGGCGCGCGGCGAAAAGCTCACGCTTTCCGCTAGGAGTTCGGTTTTTCGGGGATAGCGTAGCCGTGGCGGCGGAGGATTTCGCGGGCGGTGGTGGAGCGGAGGAATTCGAGGAAGCGGCGGGCGGCGGGATTGGCGGTGCCGCGTGGGGTGAGGATGGCGGCGTGTTGGAGCGGAGGGTGGAGGTTGGCGGGGACTTCGAGGAAGCGGCCGCGGTTTTTCAGGCGCGGGGAGAGGACGAGAGAGAGGGCGACGAAGCCGGCGTCGGCGTGGCCGGTTTCGACGAATTGCGCGGTTTGGGTGATGTTTTCGCCGAGGACGATTTTCGGCGCGGCGACGGCGGTGAGGTCGAGGGTGGCGAGGAGGTGTTGGGCGGCGCGGCCGTAGGGCGCGGTGTCGGGATTGGCGAGGGCGAGTTTGCGGGCCTCACGGACGACGTGGGGGATCGAATCGAGCGCGAGGGCGTCGCGCGTCGTCCAGAGGGCGAGGCGACCGGTGGCGAAGACGGTGAGGCTCGCGGGATCGGCGAGGCCGGCGTCGACCAACGCCTGGGGATAATCGCGGTCGGCGGAGACAAAGACATCGCAGGGGGCACCGTGGCGGATCTGGGCGACGAGGCTGCCGGAGGCGCCGGTGGAGAGGAGGAGATCGATGTCGGGGTGGGTGGTGCGAAAGGCGTTGGCGAGGTCGTCGAGCGCATAGACGAGGTTGGAGGCGGCGGCGACGGAGACGGTCGGGCGCGCGCCGGCGCGCGGGGCCAGGATGACGAAAAAGAATAAAAAAACCGGAAGAGCGAAACGGAGGCTTTCCACGCCGAAAAAAAACCTGCACGGTGCGCGGTTCACCGTCTCCGCCAACGCGCAGCCCGAGGGGTTCGTGGGTGGTTTGCAGGAGGAGCCCCGCTCCTGTGGCGACGCGTGCATGAGACGATCGAACATGGCGAAGATTTGGTTGAAACCGGAAATTTCAGGGGGCGTCAGATGCCGCGTGGCATCAACTGTTTTCGTGCGCGCTTGGCTGGGTCGAATGGCGTTGGTGGCGTCGGTGTGGCTCGGGGCGGAAACGGTCGCACGAGGGGCGACGCTTCGCGAGGTGCCGGGTCCGGTGTTTGCGCAGGTGACGGCGCCCGCGGCCGCGCCGAAGCCGCCGGAGCCGGAGCTGGATCAGCTGGTTTACAAGGACGGTGACCGGGTGCGCGGGCGTTTCGTCGAGCGCGTGGGAGATACGCTGGTGTTTCGTTCGACGCGATTTGGTTTGTTGCACGTGCCGGCGGACGAGGCAGAGTTGATCCTGGCGCAGGAGCCGGAGCCGGTGATCGCGGCGGAAGTGCAGAAGGACGAAAAGACGGAGGTGGAGGTGGAACGGTGGCCGTTTTCGCCGTTGGAGTTTGCGCAGGCGCTGAAGTCGTTTTTCGGGTCGTGGCACGGGCGGCTGTCCGTGGGCGCGGAGGTGCTGCAGGATGTGGCGGATCACAACAGCATGACGGTCGACGCGAAGCTGCAGCGGAAATGGAAGCAGGACGAAGTGCAGATCAACGCGCGCTACGATTATGCGGCGGTGAACGACCGGGCGGCGACGGACATGGTGAAAGGGTATGCGTCGTGGCGCCATGATCTGCCGGCGCGTTTGTTTTTGAGTTATCGACCCAGCCTGGAGTGGAACCGGGCGTATTATCGGAGCGGGGTGCCGTCGGACTACGTGCTGCTGCAGCAGGAAATCGGCGTGGGTGTGAATCTATTCAATTCGCCGACGCGGAAGCTGCGCGTGGGCGTGTCGGAGAACATGTTCGACACGTGGGTGACGCCGGCCGACCAGCATTTTGCGGAGAACATCGAGGCGCTGTTCGCCGAGTTCGAGGCGAAGCTGCCGTGGCGCATCACGGTCACGAATCGCGGCGTGTGGTATTACTCGGTTTCGGATCAGACGGATGGGTGGGAGAACCGTTTCGAGATCAACCAGAAGTTGACGGAGACGTTGTCGGTGGGCGTGCGGCACGAGACGCGGCGCAACAATCCGGATGTGCGCTCGGCGGATTACGAGCGGCTGCGGTTGTTGTTTGGCGTGGATTTCTGAGAGGCGGGCGCGAGCGATGCACGCGGTGATCGCGCGCGGGGTGCGCGCTTCCGCCGCGGAGCGCGAGCGAGTTGGCGGCCTACTCGGATTTGAGGACGAAGACGTGGGCCTGGTCGGTGCCGATGGCGAGGTGGCGGTCGTCGGGAGACCAGGCGAGCTTCGTGGCGGCGGCGGGCATGCGGACGGTGGCGCGGAGCGGTTGCTTGCGGTCGGGGCTCCAGAGCTGCACGACGCCGTCGGTGCTGGCGGTGGCGAGGAGGCTGTGGGTGTTTTGAAATGCGACGGCGCAGATCGGGGCGTCGTGCGGAAACATGGCGGGTTCGCGGCCTTCGGGTCCGGCGCCGCTGCAATCCCAGACGCAGGCGTCGCGGCCGCCGCCGGTGGCGAGCCAGCGTGAAGTGTGATCGAAGGAGAGGTGTTTCACCTTTCCCTCGTAGCCGCTCATGTGGAATTCGGTGTCGGTCTCGGGAATCCAGAGGTGGACGGAGGGATCGTGGTTGCCGGAGACGAGCCATTTGTCGTCGGGTGACCAGACGAGGCCGGCAATGCCGTTGGCATAGGGAAACTCTTTTTGGGCGATGAAATCGTCGGCGTCCCAGAGACACACGCCGCCGAAATAGGCGACGGCGGCGCAACCGCCGGCGGGTTGCCAGGCGAGGGCGGAGATCGTTTTCGGGGCGGGTTTAAAGGTGTGGGCGACGGAGGCGTCGGGGCGGAGGGCGAAGAGGTTTTTGCCGGCGGAGGCGAAGAGGAGTGGGAGTTGAGCGTTGAGAGTTGAGGGTTGAGAGCTGGACGGTTGAGGGCGCCAGGCGAGGTGTTCGATCCAGGCGGTGCCGAGCGGGGCGGTGGCGGTGTGCTGGCCGGCGGAGGCGTCCCAGAATTTGACGGTGCCGTCCTGGCCGCCGGTGGCGAGGAGTTGGAGTTGAGCGTTGAGAGATGAGAGTTGAGAGCCGGAGTGCGGTTGCCAGGCGAGGCAGTTGGTGCCGTCGGGGTGGCCGGGGAGTTCGTGGCGGCGGGCGCCATCGGTGGCGGCGAAAAGCGAAACGGGGCCGGAGGCGCTGGCGGCGGCGAGTTGCGTGGCGTCGGGGGACCAGGCGAGGTCGATGACGTAATCGTCGAGCTGGGCGGCCCAGTGTTTGGTGAGATTCATGGTCGGAAGACGGCGGGCCGGAGGATCGTGGGAGCCGGCGGCCGCGCGGAGGTTGAAGAGAGCACGATTACGAGCACGATCAAGAGCACGAAATGGAAGCCGCGGTGCGGCGCGACATGCCTGAACTTCCCGACATCGCGATTTATATGGAGGCGCTGGAGGAGCGCGTGGTCGGGCAGGCGCTCGAGCGAATCCGGTTTCTGGATATGTTTGTGCTGCGGACGGCGGTGCCGCCGGCGGAGTCGCTGGAGGGGAGAAAAGTCGAACGGCTGCGACGGATCGGGAAGCGGATCGCGTTCGGGTTCGAGGGCGATCGCTGGCTGGTGATGCATTTGATGATCGCGGGGCGGCTGCAGTGGGCGGGCGCGGGCGCGGAGGTGAAGGCGAAAACGAGAAATGCGCTCGCGCAGCTGGTGTTTGGGAGCGGGACATTGACGCTCACGGAGGCGGGGACGACGCGGCGGGCGGCGCTGCATGTGGTGGACGGCGAGGCGGGGCTGAGAGCGCACGATCCGGGTGGGATCGATGTGATGAGCGCGAGCGGGGAGGAGTTTGCGGCGGCGTTGACGCGGGAAAATCACACGTTGAAACGGGCGCTGACGGATCCGCGGACGTTCAGCGGGATCGGCAATGCGTATTCCGATGAGATCCTGCACGCGGCGAAGCTGTCGCCGGTGGCGCTAACGCAGAAGTTGAAGCGGACGGAGATCGACCGATTGCGCATGGCTGTCCGTGAGGTGCTCGGAAGGTGGACGGAATGGCTGCGGAAAGAGGCGGGCGGGAAATTTCCGGAGAAAGTGACGGCGTTTCACCCGCAGATGGCGGTGCACGGAAAGTTCGGGAAGCCCTGTCCCGTGTGCGGTGTGACGGTGGAACGGATACGTTATGCGGAGAACGAGGTAAATTATTGTCCGCGGTGCCAGACGGGCGGGAAGGTGCTGGCGGATCGGTCGTTGTCGCGGCTGTTGAAAGGCGACTGGCCGCGGACGGTGGAGGAAATGGAGCTGGCGCGGCGGACGGTTTGACCTTGTCCGGTGGGCGCCGGCGTCGGAGGGAATGTCACCTATTAAGTGACAATGTGGGTTGGCGGCGTGAGGCGAAGAGCGGTGAGATTGTCACTTAATAAGTGACAATGGGACTGGGGATGGAGGAAGTGAGGAACCGGGGGGCGGTGGGAGGTTCGATGGGGGGATGGGGCGCGTGCGAGCGTGGGTGCGGGGGGATGACCGCGTGCGGTGGTTCGCGGTGGCGACGGTTTTCACGTCCGTGGGGCTGGGGTTGTTGAAGCTGTTCGTGGACGGGCTGCACTGGCCGTATGCGATCGCGACGCTGGTGCAGTCGGAGACGTGCAACCTGCTGCGCTTTTTCGTGAACGACCGGTGGGTATTCGGAAATCGGAGACCGACGTGGAAACGGCTCGTGCAGTATCATCTGGCAAACGCGATGGGGTTCGCGGTGTGGTGGGCGGGCGCGAATGGGTTGAAGGCGCTCGGAGTGAACTACCTGCTGGCGTCGGTGCTCGCGATGTTCGGGTCGTTCGGGGTGAGCTGGTTGACAAATTTCAAATGGATCTGGCGGAAAAAAAAAGGGGCAGGCCCGGAGGCGGAGGTGCGGTGAGCGGTGGGCGGGGGCGGCTGATTCGGCGTCGGGGCGCGGGGATTAACGAACTGATGCGGAAAAGAAAACTGGCGATCGAGGAGAACCGGGTCCTTCGGCTTCGTTCTGGATGACGGGAAAGAAAAAGCGCGGTCGGGTGACCGCGCTGGGGGACCGCTCGCTGGTGGTCGCGGCTACTTGTTGGCGGTGCGGAGGGAGATGCGGTCGGCGGTGGGGAAGTCGGGCGGGACAGGCTGGGTGACTTTGCCGGTGGCGGCCCATTCGGTGCCGCGTTGGAGTGTCGCGATGAAGCCGACGCAGGCGAGGCAGGCGACCGGAGCTTCGTCTTTCGGGCCGACGTGGCCGAGGGTGGTGTGGAAGACGCGGCCCTGACCGTAGGAAATTGTCATGAGCATGGGCTCGTGTTCGCCGGAGGCGTTGGGGTATTTGGCTTTGTCCGGGTGGGCGGTGGCGAGGACGGTGACGTTTTTCGCGGGGCCGCGGAGCTGGCTGTAGATTTCGTCCTTGGCGTGGAGCCACTCGTTCGGGAGGCCTTTCATGATCGGATGATCGGGGGTGCGGGTGGTGACGATGAAGTCGTGCGAAGGCGGGTGGCCGGCTTTGCCGGGGGAGTCGTCGAGGACCATGTGGCCGTCGCGCCAGCGGATTTTCGGGCCCCACGATTCGTCGCGCGCGCCGATGTTGCCGTCGGCTTTGAAACCCCAGCCGCCGACCCCGATCATTTCGTTCCACTCTTTCCAGTAGGGGAAGGCGTTGTCGGCGTCGTGGACGGTGACGAGGCCGCCGCCGTTTTTCATGTAGTCGACGAAGGCGGTTTTCGTTTCGGCGGG
Source organism: Verrucomicrobiota bacterium (assembly GCA_023430565.1). Lineage (GTDB taxonomy): Bacteria > Verrucomicrobiota > Verrucomicrobiia > Opitutales > Opitutaceae > Opitutus. Next base: position 18,988 of record JAEZAD010000108.1, on the reverse strand, counting down.
CCATTCGTCGCCTTCGTAGACGACGACGACGGCGGCGTAAGGTTTGAAGTCGGGTTTGAAGGGAGACATGTCGCTGCCCATGGGCGGGGTGGTGGCGACGTCGACGGTGAAGAGCTTGGTGTCCTCGAGGTATTGCTTCACGAGGGGGGCGCTCTTGGTCCAGTCGTGGTATTTGTTGGACTGGCCAGTGATGAGGAGGAGTTTTTGCATGGGCTGGGAAGCGGCGTGGGCGAGCGGGCCGGCGGCGAGGCCGAGGAGGAGCGCGGCGGACGGGAGGAGACGTAAGAAGATGCTCATGGGGGTGAGGAGGGTGTTAGCGAAGAAACGGAAAATCGCGAGCGGAGGAAGGAGTTGGATATTTCAGGGTGAATCGGGCGGGCCGAGGAGCGGGCGCATCATGGAAACGCGGATACGGTAACCGGCTTGGTTGGGATGGACGCGGTCCTCGACCCAGAGGTCTTCGCGCGGCTGGCCGTCGGGGGTGAGCATGGCGTCCCAGAGATCGATGAAGTGGAGGTTCGGCTGGGTCGCGGTGTAGTCGCGGACGAGCTGATTGGTGCGGCGGCGGGTGTCGGCTTGGGACCAGCGTCCGGGGCTGGGCGTGATGCTGGTGAAGGCGATGGGAACGTCGGGCTGGGTGGCGCGGACGAGGGCGACGAAGGATTTGAAATCGGCGAGGATCTGTTCGGGGGATTTGCCGCGGTTGACGTCGTTGCCGCCGACGTGGAGCACGATCAGGCGCGCACGGTGCGGGCGGATGAGGCGGTCGAAGTGGTGGTTGAGGTCGGCGAGCTGAAAGCCGTCGATGCCGCGGTTGATGACGGTGTAGCCGGGGAGGTCTTCGGGGAGGGTTTTCCAGCGGTAGAATTGGGAGTCGCCGGCGAGGAGAATGGCGCCGGGGGGCGGCGGCGGGTTGGCGCGGTCGGCGGCTTCGTAGGCGAGGATGGTTTTTTCGAAGCGGTCGTTGTTGGGCGTGGATTGAGCGAAGCCGGGGGTGGCGAGAGCGAGCGCGACGAATGCGAACGGGGCGGAAAGATGAAAGCGGAGCAGACGCGACATGGGGGTGTGCCGCATGACGCGTTGCACGGGCGGAAGTGGCGCGCGCTATTTGCGGGAGGCGAGAAGGAGTTCGATGCGCTTCAGTTCGCGGAGGATGCGATTGGTGTGAATCTCCTGCCAAAACCACAGCTTGAGCAGACCGGTGGCGAGGAGGAGAGCGCCGCCGAGGGCGAGCCACTGGAGCTGCGCGGAGGTGGAGTCGGCGTGGGTGAAACGGAAGGCGGACCAGACGACGCCGGCGAAGAAGACGAAAGTGAGGAGGGCGGCGTAAGCGTTCAGCCAGATGCGGCGGCCGCGGAAGACTTGGATGAGCTCGTCGGCGAGGCCGGCGTCGGGCGGGAGGTCGTTGTTGGTTTCGGTGCGGCGGAGGGCGGCCTGGATTTTTTGGTCGATGTCATTCATGGCGGTTTTTCTCGATGCGTTGTTTGAGATGTTGGCGGATGGAAAAGAGGCGGGACTTCACGGTGCCGGGCGGGATCGCGAGGATCTCGGCGATTTCGGCGGTGCTGCGGCCGTGAGCGTAGTGGAGTTCGACCAGGTGACGTTCGTCGGGCGGGAGGCGGGCGATGGCGGAGCGAAGAGCGAAGATGTCGTCGGGCGGCTCGTAGGTCGGCGAAGGGGTTGGGGCGGGTGCGAGGGTGTCGATCTCGAGGCTGGCGGAGGTTTCGCGGCGGCGGTCGAGCTGGCGGCGGCGGATGCAGTCGGCGGCGCGGCGTTCGACGATGCGGAAGGCCCAGCGAGGGAAGCAGGCGGGGTCGTCGAGCCGGTGGAGGCCGCGGGCGATGGCGAGCCAGGCGTCGCTGGCAACTTCGTCGGCGAGGGCGGGTTGTTCGACGCGGGAAAGGGCGAGGCGGTGAAGATCGGCGCGCCAGAGCTCGTGGAGGTCGCGAAACGCGTCGTCGCGGCCGGTGCGGGCTTCGAGCACGAGCAGTTCGGTGAGGACTTGGCGCGGGTCGCGGTGCATTCGGTTTCTGAGGAGAGGTCGCGGCTCGCGGCGGTGTGGTTCGATAAAAGTATTCGAAGCGGCCACTCGCTGGCGCTCGCGGTTACAGAGGAGAGGAGGCGAGGCGCGGCGGAATCGCGACGCGGGGGTTGTTTTTCGAGATGCGGTTGCTAAGGTCCCGCGGCCCCAAGCAGATCTTGAGACTCCCCACGACACGAACACGCGTTTTGTTGCTCCTCGGACTGGCGAGCACGGTGGGGTTGTTTGCGGGGATCGGGAGCTATACGTTTTATTATGCGGAGGGGCTGTCGTATTTCTCGAACGACCCGGCGGCGTGCGTGAACTGCCACATCATGCGCGAGCAATACGACGGGTGGCTGAAGTCGCCGCATCATGCGGTGGCGACGTGCAACGACTGCCACACGCCGCACGATTTCATCCGGAAATACATCACGAAGGCGGAGAATGGCTACTGGCATTCGAAGGGGTTCACGCTGCAGGATTTTCACGAGCCGATCATGATCCGGCCGAAGAACGTGGCGGTGCTGCAGGAAAATTGCGTGGGCTGCCACCAGCAGATCGTATCCGGAATCAACACACACGCGGGGGACGAGCGGCTGATGCTGGATTGCATGAGCTGCCATCGGGATGTGGGGCATGGGCCGGTGAGGTGAGGAGAGCGCGCGATGAAAAAGGGCCACTCGCTCACGCTCGTAGCTACGAGGATTTTATCATGAAGACTTCGAAACGTTCGCGGATCTCGGGACAAGGCGGGGTGGCGTTGTGGGTGTATGTCGCGGTGCTGGCGGCGGTGGGCGTGGCGACGTTCCTGGTGTTGTTGCTTTACCAGAACATCGTGGCGCGGAAGGCGGAGGCGACGCAGCACGTGTTTCGCGTGGTGGAGGTGGACGACACGACGACGGATCCGGTGTTGTGGGGGAAAAATTATCCGCGCCAATACGACAGCTACCGGCGGACGGTGGACGTGATCGAGACGAAGTATGGCGGGAGCGAGGCGTTTCAGCATCTGGATCGCGATCCGGCGTGGCGGACGATTTTCAACGGGTATGCGTTCGCGATCGATTATCGGGAGGAGCGCGGGCACGCGTATATGTTGAGCGATCAGCGGGAGACGGAGCGGGTGCACAAGTTCAAGCAGCCGGGATCGTGCCTGCAGTGTCACGGGTCGGTGATTCCGACGTATATCAAGGCGGGGCTCGAGGCGGGGGCGCCGGAGGGGAAGGAGAATCGCGAGGCGCAGATCCAGAAGGGATTCGAGGTGATTTGCGCGATGCCCTACACGGAGGTGGAGAAGCAGGTGGAGCATCCGGTGTCGTGCATCGATTGCCACGATGCGGAGACGATGAACCTGCGGGTGTCGCGGCCGGCGTTTCTCAATGGCATCCGCGCGCTGGCGAAATCGGAGTATGCGACGCCGCATCTGCCGAGCATCGAGCGGTGGCGGCGCGAGGGGCGGCAGGGTGAGTATCAGCCGAACATCGAGGCGACGCGGCAGGAGATGCGCTCGCTGGTGTGCGCGCAGTGCCACAACGAATACTATTTCAAGGGCACGCAGAAGCTGGTGACGCATCCGTGGGACAACGGGCTGCGCGTCGAGCAGATGGAGGCTTATTACGACGGGGAGAAGTATTCGGATTGGACGCACGCGGACTCGGGGGCGGCGGTGTTGAAGGCGCAGCATCCGGAGTTCGAGTTGTGGAGCCAGGGCATCCATGCGCGCAGCGGCGTATCCTGCGCGGATTGCCACATGCCGTATCAGCGCGAGGGGGCGATCAAGGTGAGCAATCATCACGTGCGCTCGCCGTTGTTGAATGTGGCGGCGGCGTGCCAGTCGTGTCACCGCGTGCCGGAGACGGAGCTGACGGCGCGCGTGGAAATCATTCAGGACCGGAATCGCGCGCTGCTGAATCGCGGGCAGGAGGCGATCGTGGCGTTGATCGCAGGATTGACGGAGGCAAAGAATGCGGGCGCGACGGACGAGCAGTTGAGCGTGGCGCGGGAGTTGCAGCGCAAGGCGCAGTGGCGGCTGGACTTCATCTACGCGGAAAACTCGATGGGTTTTCATGCGTCGCAGGAAGCGGCGCGCGTGCTGGCGGAGGCGATCGATTACGCGCGGCAGGGGCAGCTCGAGACGGTGAAAATGGGGCGGCCGGGGACGGTCGCGGGCGGCGGCGCGGGGAGTGAAATGACGGTGGAGGCGAAGTAGAAAAGCGAAAATGCGAAGTGCGGCGGGTGTCGGCTCGCTGGCGCTCGCCGCTACGGCGCACGCGGCGCGGCGCGCTATGGGGCCGGCGGCGCGGCGCTACGGCGTTTGAGCGCGGCGGAGGTTGTCGCAGACGATGGCGGCGGCGATGGCGGCGTTGAGGGATTCGGCGGGACCGTGGCGGGGAATGGTGACGAAGCGGGTGACGCGGGCTTTGGCGTCGGGCGAGAGGCCGCGGCCTTCACTGCCGACGACGATGATGGCGTCGCGGAGGGGTGGGAGGGCGTGGACGTTGTCGCCGGTGAGATCGCAGCCGAGGATGGGCGTGCGGGTCGAAGCGAGAGCGGAGGCGAGATCGACGGTGTGAACGCGGACGCGGGCGAAGGAGCCCATGCTGGCGTTGATGACCTTTTGGTGGAAGAGATCGGCGGAGTCGGGCGAGAGGAGGACGCGGTCGAGGGCGAACCAGTCGGCGAGGCGGAGGAGCGTGCCGACATTGCCGGCGTCCTGCACCCGATCGAGGGCGAGGGTGAGGCCGTGATCGAGGGCGCCAGGCGCGAGGGGCTCGCGGCGAATGCAGCCGACGGCGAGGATGGTGGACGGTGTCGGGAAATGGCTGATACGCGCCATTTCGGCGGGGGTAATTTCGGTGACGCGCGCGGCGGGCGAGGGAGGAATGCGCGGTGGGGGCACTGCGCCTCCAGCGGTGACGTAGATTTCGTCGAAGGGAAAATTCGCGGCGAGGAGTTCGGCGACGACTTTCTCGCCTTCGACGACGAAGAGGCCGAGGGACTCGCGGTGTTTTTTTTCGCGGAGGGAGCGCAGGCGTTGGAGGTCGGCTTTGGTGAGCATGCGGGGCGCGCGGGGGAGTGTGGGCAGGGTCACGAGCGGGGCGAGCCTGGCGTGGGACGGAGTCGGGGGACAGAATGAATGTCACGTAATACGTTACAAAGCGAATCGAGGGAAGAGGCCGATGTAACGTAATGTGTTACAATGGTGCGCGTGGAGGGTCGAACGGGTTGGGGTTGCAGGGGGGAGGGGGAGGGGCATTGTCGCGCGAGATATGACGACACGGTTGAATTGGGGGATTATTGCGACGGGGGGGATTGCGCGGGCGTTTGCGGGGGGCGTGGCGCACTCGAGGACGGGGCGGGTGGTGGCGGTGGGGAGTCGTTCGCAGGAGTCGGCGGAGAAATTTGCGCGGGAGCTGGGGATCGCGCGGGCGCATGGGAGCTATGAGGCGCTGCTGGCGGACGCGGAGGTGCAGGCGGTGTATATCGCGACGCCGCATCCGCAGCACGCGGAGTGGATCATCCAGGCGGCGCGGGCGGGGAAACATGTTTTGTGCGAGAAGCCGCTGGCGCTGACGCGGGCGGAGGCGGAGCGGGCGGTGGAGGCGTGTCGGGCGGCGGGGGTGTTGTTGATGGAGGCGTTCATGTATCGGTGTCATCCACAGACGGCGAAGATCGTGGAGCTGGTGCGGAGCGGAGCGATTGGGCGGGTGGGGCTGGTGCAGGCGACGTTCAGCTTTGCGACGGGATTCGATCCGAAGAATCGGTTTTTCAACAAGGAGCTGGGCGGCGGCGGGATCTGGGATGTGGGCTGCTATCCGGTTTCGCTGGCGCGGCTGATCGCGGGCGCGGATGCGGGGGAGGCGTTTCTCGATCCGACGCGGGTGACGGGGGCGGTGCGGTGGCACGCGGAGACAGGCGTGGATGTGTGCGCGGCGGCGACGCTGGAATTTGCGAGCGGGATGATTGCGCAGGTGTCGTGCGGCGTGGCGCTGGCGCAGGACAACAGCGCGCGGATTTATGGGACGGACGGCTGGCTGCATGTGCCGGAGCCGTGGGTGCCGGCGCGCGAGGGCGGCGCGGGGCGGATGTATTTGAAACGCGGAGACGCGACGGAGGAGGTCGTGGTGGAGACGGGCGAGTGGCTTTACGGGCTGGAGGCGGATACGTTTGGGGCGGCGCTGGCGGCGGGGGCGAGGGAGGTGCCGCAGATGAGCGTGGCGGATACGCTGGGGAACATGGGGGTGTTGGACGCGTGGCGCGCGTGTGCAGGCGCGTGAGGAGCGGTTGGAGGGCGAAAGGGCAGCGCAGGGAGAGCGAGAAGGGGGAGGCGTTTTCCACTCGCTCACGCTCGTGGCCACGTGGAGAGCGCGGCGGCGACGGAGCAGCGCCGTCCGCAGGCGGGATCGCTAGCGGGAGAAGGGTTGGGCGGAGGGGCGGCGGCCGAGGGCTTCGCGGAGGACGGATTCGAATTCGTCGAAGGTGAAGGGTTTTCCCAGAATCGCGGTGACGTCGACGCCGGCGAGGGCCTGGCGGTCGGCGTCGGTGACGCGGCCGGTGATGACGACGATGGGGCGCAGGTAGGGCAGGGCGCGGGCGCGGCGGGCGAACTCGACGCCGTTGATGCCGGGCATGTTGAGGTCGACGATGATGGCGTCGTAGGCGTCGGGCGCGGAGGAGAGCATGGTCCAAGCTTCGTCGGCGTGGGTGACGGCGGTGATCTGGTGGCCGTGGCGGCGGAGGAATTTGGCGACAAGTTCGGCGATGGCGTGTTCGTCGTCGACGAGGAGCAGGTTGCGCGGGCGATCGGACTCGGTTTCGGAGGGCGATGGGGCGGCGCTGTCGGGGGACGACGCGGCGGGTTTGGGTTCGCCGAGGACGGGAAGGATGACGTGAAACGCGGAGCCGGAGCCGAAGGTGGACTCGGCCTCGACGCGGCCGCCGAAGCCGGTGGCGAGGTGCCAGACGGTGGCGAGGCCGAGGCCGGTGCCGCTGCCGACCTGTTTGGTGGTGTAGAACGGTTCGAAGAGGCGCTCGATGACTTCGGGGCGCATGCCGCAGCCGTTGTCGCGGATGGTGAGGCGAATCCAGGCGTGGACGGGGCGGGTGGGGCTGGAGGGGCTGGGGTCGACGGCGTTGGGTGAGAGGACGGTGGCGGCGACGTCGATGCGGGGGGCCCAGCCGGGGGGCGGCGAGCTGGCGAGTTTGTCGGCGAGGGTATCGCGGGCGTTGAGGAGGAGGTTGACGACGATTTGGTGGACGGCGCCGGTGGGGAGGAAGAGCCGCGGGAGGGATGGCGAGACGTCGGTGGCGATCGTCATGCGGCGGTCGATGGCGGGGCGGAGGAGGTCGACGTTGGAGGCGACGATGGCGTGGAGGTCGAAGAGTTCGGAGCGGGACTCGCTTTGGCGGCCGAAGGTGAGGAGGCGTTGGACGAGCTGGGAGGAGCGTTCGGCGGCGCCGGCGATGAGCTTGAGTTGGGAGGCGAGCGTGGGGTCGTGTTTGCAGTCGGAGAGGAGGAGTTCGGTGCCGAGGCGAATGGGTGTGAGGAGATTGTTGAATTCGTGGGCGATGCCTCCGACGAGTTCGCCGATGGCGCGGAGGCGGCGGCCCTGGGAAATTTCGGTTTCGTGGCGGCGGCGTTCGGTGACGTCCTCGATCAGGAAGCAGGCGCGGGCGAGGCGGTCGGCGGGGTCGAGGGGGATGGCGGTCGTGACGAAGACGCGCTGGAGGTCGCGACGCACGAACTCGCGGGTGAGCGGGTGGCCGGCGGCGGTGGAATCGGCGAGGAGGCGGTCCCAGAATTCCTGCCATTCGGGGGCGAGCTGGGTTTGGCGCAGGGTGAAGGGGGACGAGGTGTCGGCGCTGGTGGGAGCGGCGAGGTGCTGGGTGGCGGCGGGGTTGGCGGAGGTGATTTGCCAGCCGCCGTCGCAGCGTTCGGCGACGCCGAGGCCGATGGGGAGGTTGGCGTAGAGGGCGCGGAGAAGTTGTTCGGAGCGGCGGAGGGCGAGTTCGGCGGCGCGGGGGGCGGTGACATCCTGCACGGTGCCGAAGACGCCGGTTTGCCGGCCGGAGGCGTCGAAGACGGGGCGGGCGTTGATGTGGACGGTTTTGGTCAGACCCGGGCGCGGCTCGATGTCGAGGACGAGGTTGTAGGGTTGGCCTTCGCGATTGCTGGCCTCGATGGCCTCGCGCCAGCGGGCGCGTTCGGCGGGTGGGGCGAGCTGGACGATTTCGTCGGGGGTGTAAGGCGGGAGCGCGGGGTCGCGTTCGAAGATGCGGTAGGTTTCGGCGGACCAGGCGATCCGCTGGGAGGGAACGAGGGAGCGTTGCCAGTGGCCGAGGCGGGCGAAGTGTTGCGCGGCGTCGAGGATCTCGCGGCTTTCGGCGAGCTGTGCGGCCTGGGCGGCGATTTCGCGGCGCAAGGTGCGCTGGCGGTGAAGGCACCACAGTGCGACGAGCAAGGCGAGGCCGAGGGAGCCGGCGAGGAGCAGGAGAAGATCGCGCGTCGAGAGTCCGGCGCTTTCGTGGCGGCGAAACCAGCGCGAGTAGATTTCCTGCAGGCGGCCGGTGACGGAGAGGGTGGCGAGGGCTTCGTTGATTTCGGCGAGCAGCTCGACGTCCTGCTGGCGGACGACGATGCAATAGGCGACGCGGAGACCGGGCAGGCTCGCGCCGACGGGCTCGACGTTGTCCAGGCCGAGGAAGTGAGCCTGGGCGAGGCCGGTGAGGCGGGAGAGGATGACGGCATCGACCTCGCCGCGGGAGAGGGCGGTGAGGCATTGGGCGGCGGTGCCGCCTTGAATGAGCGAGCGGTCGAATCCGTTTTGGACGAGGTAGTCCTCTCCCTGCTGGGGCGTGGCGATGCGGCGGCGGTTGGCGCGCAAACTGTCCAGGGAGCGGAAACCGGGGTCGTCACGGCGGACGAAGATATCGCCGTGGTTGATGAGGACCGGTTGGGAGTAAGCAGCGCCGTCGATGCGGCCGGGGACGGGGGCGTGGAAGCCGAGGTCGTAGCGGCCGGCGACGAGATCGGCGAGGGCGCGGCCGTCGGCGGTGGCGACGGGGATGCGGCGGAGCCGGACGTGCATGGTTTCGGCGACGGCGTCGAGGAGGTCGATGGCGTAGCCGGTGAGCTGGCCGGAATCGTCGAGGTAGCTGTAGGGAAAGGCGTCGGTGGCGGCGCTGGCGGTGAGCACGCGTTGCGATGACGCGGGGGCGTCGTCGGCGGCATTGGTGGCCGGGGCGACGACAGCGAACAGGGCGATCGGGAGGGCACGAACGGCCCGGGGACGTGCGAAAAGGTAGAGACCGCGTCGGAGCAGGCGCAGGGAGAAAAACCCGTGCGGAGGTGGGGCGGGAACGCGCAAGGGGGGCGGTGGCCGAAACGTGGAACGAAGATGCCGACTGGGCAAGGTGCCGAAGGAGAAGATCGGCGCGAACCGGTCGGAAATTAAGCGATTCGGCGGCGGGGGCGCGGAGAAGGGGGCGGAGACCGGAGCTAACTGGAAAGGGGCGGGGGGGGATTGGGCGGGGCGCGGAGGAGGTCGTAGACGGTGGTGAGGAGCGACTCGGGGCGGAAGGGTTTGATGAGAAAGGCGTCGGCGAAATGCGGCGTGGCCTGGCGCGTCTGGCTTTCCTGGCCGAGTCCGCTGACGGCGATGATTTTGACGTCGGGGTTGAGCCGCCGGACGACGCCGGCGAAGGCGGCGCCGTCGAGGTGGGGCATGGAGAGGTCGGTGACGACGAGGCGGATTTGTTTGGCGCGGGGCGCGAAGAGGGCGACGCCTTCGGCGCCGTCGGCGGCGGTGAGCGCGCGGTAGCCGTGTCGGGCGAGCATTGCGGCGGACATGTTGCGAATGCTCGGTTCGTCGTCGACGACGAGGATGAGTTCGCCGTCGCCGCGGGGGGCGAGGGCGGGTGCGGCGGTGGCGGCGGCGAGGGTTTGGGGGGCGCCGTCGGCGGGGAAATAGATATGGAAGGCGGTGCCCTTGCGGAGGACGGTTTTCAGGGAGATGAAGCCGCCGTGAGTTTCGACGATGCCGCGAACGGTGGAGAGTCCGAGGCCGGTGCCCTTGCCGGCGCCCTTGGTGGTGAAGAACGGCTCCCAGATGTGAGCGAGGACGTCGGGCGGAATGCCGGTGCCGGTGTCGGTGACGTGGAGCGCGAGGTAGGCGCCGGGGCGGCCGCCGGGGATTTCGCTGGCGGTGTCGGGTGAGAGGACGACGTTTTCGCCGCGCAGGGTGAGGGTGCCGCCGTCGGGCATGGCGTCGCGGGCGTTGACGGCGAGGTTGAGGAGGACCTGGTGGAGCTGGGTGGGGTTGGCTTTGACGGGCCAGAGATCCGGGGGGATGTGGTCGTCGAGGGTGATGGATTTTGGGAAGGTTTCCTCGATGAAAGTGGCGACGTCACGCAGCAGGTGTTTGACCTGCACGACGCGGTGACCGCCGTCGGCGCCGTGGGCGAAGCCGAGGATTTGCCGGACGAGGGCGGCGCCGCGCTCGGCGCTTTTCTCGAGGGTGGCGATCATGCGCAGGTCGTTGGGATCGGTGGCGTGGTCGCGGAGCATGGGAGCCGCGAGCAGCATGGGGGCGAGGACGTTGTTGAGGTCGTGGGCGATGCCGGCGGCGAGCATGCCGAGGCTTTCGAGGCGTTGGGCGCGGAAGAACTGTTCCTCGATGCGTTTTTTTTCGGTGATGTCGGTGGCGATGATGAGGCGACCCTGGGGTTCGCCGGTGGCGTCGCGCAGGACGGTGATACGGCCGTCGACGACGACGGGAACGGCGTCGCGATGACGGAGGTGGAGTTCGCCGCGCCAGTCTTCGTGGGGCTTGGCGGCGGCGCGGGCGGAGTCGATTTCGACGACGGCGGATTCGCCGAGGAGTTGGCGCAAGGGGCGGCCGAGAGCGTCGTTGACGGGCCAGCCGAGGGTGCGGGCGGCGCTGGCGTTCCAGAAGGTGACGCGATCCTCGAGGTCGGTGACGATGATGGAGTCGCCGGCTTTTTGAAGGATATCGGCCTGGTCGCGGAGGCGGCGCTCGGCGGCGTGATGGCTGAAGCAGATGGCGGCGATGTGGACCGCGACGTCGATGAGGTGGCGTTGGCGGGGGGAGGGGGCGCCGGGCTGGCGCAGGTAGACGGCGAAGGTGCCGACGAGGTGGTGCTGGATGTCGAAGATCGGGGTGGCCCAGTTGGCGTGGAGGCCGTGGGCGAGGGCCAGGTCGCGGTAGTGGCGCCAGAGCGGGTCGGTGGCGACGTCGGTGACGATGACGGGGGCGCGGCGAAAGACGGCGGTGCCGCAGGAGCCGGCCTCGGGGCCGATTTCGACGCCGTCGACGGCGTCGGTGTAGCTGCGGGGGAGGCGCGGGGCGGCGGCGTGGCGGAGTTGTTTGCCGTTGTCGGTGACGACGAGGATGGAGCAGAGCATCTCGTCGGCCTGTTGCTCGATGACGCGGAGAAGGGTGTGGAGGGTTTCCTGGAGCGGCTCGCCGCCGGCGATCATTTCGAGGACCTGGTTCTGTCCGTTGATCAGGGCCTCGTTTTGTTTTCGGGCGGTGAGGTCGCGGAGGAGGGTGGAGAAGTAGGCGATGGAGCCGTCGTCGGCACGATGGGGGATGATGGTTTGGGCGACGGGGATGTGGTGGCCGGCGCGGTCGGTGAGGATGCTTTCGCCGGACCAGAAGCCGGTGGCGATGGCGGCGGGGATGTAGTCGTGCTGGAGGTGATGGCAGACTTCGGGCGGGTGGCAGTCTTCGATGCGGAGGGTGCCGATATCGAAATCGTCGGGGAGCTGGAGCAGACGGCGCGCGGCGCGGTTGAGGTAAAGAATGCGGTGGTCGGGGCCGGCGTGGCCGATGAAGTCGGGCGAGCTCTCGAGGGTGGCGGCGAGGCGTTCGCGCTCGATTTCGGTCTGGCGGAGGCGTTTGCGTTCCTGGCTTTCGCGAAAGGCGCGGCGGATGGCGGTGGTGAGGCGGAGGGGGCGATCCTTGAGGACGTAGTCGTCGGCGCCGGCGCGGACGGCGTCGATGGCGCGGTCTTCGCCGATGTTGCCGGAGAGAAAGATGAACGGTCGCCCGGGCGCGGTGGCGCGGGCGAGGCGAAGGGCTTCGTTGCCGTCGAAGCCGACGAGGCTGAAATCGGACAGGATGAGATCGTAGCTGCCGGGCAGTTCGGCGAGGTAGCGTTCGCGGGTGGCGACGCTGGTGATTTCGCATTCGGGCCATTCCCCGAGGAGATGCGCGCGGACGAGCTCGGCATCTTCGGGGCTGTCTTCGAGGTGGAGAATTCGCATGGACGGCAATCCGGACGCGCCCGGACGGGACGTTCAAACCGGTTGCACCGGCAGGGAAAAAAAGAAAGTCGCGCCTTCGCCCAGATTGCTTTCGGCCCAGGTGCGGCCCCCGTGGCGGGTGACGATGCGGCGGACGTTGGCGAGGCCGATGCCGGTGCCGTGGAATTCGGCTTCCGAGTGGAGGCGCTGGAAGACGCCGAAGAGCTTGGCGGCGTATTTCATGTCGAAGCCGACGCCGTTGTCGCGGACGTAGAAAACGTATTCCCCGGAGGCGGCAGGTTGCGCGACGGAGCCGATCTCGACGCGGGAAGGGGTGGAGTGGGCGGAGTATTTCGCGGCGTTTTCGATGAGATTGGTCCAGACCTGGCGGAGCATGGCGGCGTCGGCGTGGACGGGAGGCAGGGGCTCGATGTGCCAGTCGACGGGTTTGTCGCGGTTCTGGCTGACCTCGCGGACGACACCGGCGACGAGCTGGTTGAGGTCGATGGTGGAGAGTTCCATCTCGGCGCGGCCCATGCGGGAGAAGGTGAGCAGATCGTCGACGAGCCGGCCCATGCGGCGGGCGGAGTCGGAAATGACGCTGAGGTAGCGCGCGCTTTTTTCGTCGAGGTTATCGCCGGCGTGCTTGGCGAGGAGGTTGGCGAAGCCGTCGATGTGCCGGAGGGGGGCGCGCAGATCGTGCGAGACGGAGTAGGAGAAGGATTCGAGCTCCTTGTTGGCGATTTCGAGGCGGGCGTTTTGGAGCTGGAGGTCGCGGTTGAGCTCGCGGATTTTTTCGTCGGCGAACTTGCGTTCGGTGATGTCGCGGATGACGGCGAGGGCCTCGAGTCCGACGTCGGTTTCGAGGGGACTCAGCATGATGTCGACGGGGAATTCGGCGTCGTCCTTGCGGCGGCCGAACAGCTCGAGGCCGGCGCCCATGGGACGGGTTCGGGGGTTGGCGAAGTAGGCGGCGAGGTGGCCGCCGTGGCGGGCGTGGAAGCGCTGGGGGAGAAGTTGTTCGAGCCGCTGGCCGGTGAGTTCGTCGCGTTCCCAGCCGAAGAGGCGTTCGGCCTGGCGGTTGGCGCGGGTGATGCGGCTGTGGGCGTCGACCTGGAGGATGGCGTCGGGGGCGTTGTCGAAGAGGCGTTGGAACATGCGCTCGCTTTGGCGGAGCGAGTCTTCGGCGCGGAGGCGCTGGCGGACGTCGCGGAAGACCACCAGGCCGGAGCCGACGAGGAAGGCGATGGCGAGTCCGCAGCCGATGAGGGCGGCGGCGGTGGTGCCCACCGCGGCGGTGGAGCTGGCGGCGGCGTGGGAAGCGAGGAGTCGCCGCTCCTCCTCCTGCATCGCGAGGACGATGTGGCGGATGCGGTCGACGGATTGTTGTCCGCTGAGGAATGGGACGGAGGTGAGGGGGATGACCTGATGGCCGGCGCGGCGGTCGGCGATGCGCGTGCGCATGATCTCGATGGCGCGGGCGATGGCGGGTTCGAGTTCCCCGAGGCGGCGTTGCTGCGGGGGGCTGGCGGCGGTGGCGCGACGGACGGCCTGGAGGGCGGCGGTGACGTCGGCTTCGGAGCGTTCGAAGGAGGGGAGAAGTTCCTCGGCGCCGGTGAGGACGAAACCGCGCGTGGTGGTCTGCATCGTGAGAACGCCGATGAGGACCGATTCGAGGTGGGCGAGGACGTCGTGGGTTTGCTCGACGCGTTCGAAGGTGGCTTCGAAGCGGCGGGCGTTCCACGCGGCGATGGCGGCGACGAGGACGAGAACGAGGACGGCCACAGCGAAGCCGGCGGCGATTTTCTTTTCGAGGGAAGAGTTCAAGCGTGGAGCGGCCGCGGGACGCGAGCGGTTAACCCGGGGTGGCAGGGCTGCTGGACTTTCCGCACACGTCTACAAGTGCCAGCGCAAAACCGTAGCAGCCGCAGCGAAGGGCCCGGGGCGTGGTAAGTGACACGGATTCGTCGATTGCGTTCGGCGGCGGAGCCCAAAAGGGCGCGCGCGGGCGAATCGAGTTTAGGGCGGGGGGCGCCTAAGAATTTTCACTCGTGGAGAAGGGTCGACGGCGGCGAAGCGAGCGGTGTGAGTTTCGCGGGTGAGCGGCGCGGGCGGAGTCGGCGATTCACGGGCGCGAACGGCGAGGGTTTGTCGGCCAGCGGTGGTGCGGAAGGGGGGGAGGGGTCGAGGATTTACTGTGGGGGAATCGGGGAATCACCGGGGAACTGCGCGGCGAGGCGGTATGTCGCCGCGGGCATGCTGCGAAACCTGCCTGACCGCGCTTTGCACGAGCGAGACTTCGTGTGTCGTGCGGAATGCGGGGTGAAGCGGTGGTGTCGTGGAAATGTAATTACACAGTTCGCTGTTAACGCGCGGGTTAGTTTTTCGACCCCAGCGTTGGCATAGCGGCGGCTAAAACAGGTTATCATGAATTTGAATCACGCCTTCGGATTTCTTTTTGTCGGGACGATTTTCGGGTTGGTGCCGCGGTTTGCGCCGGGCTGGTGCCCGCCGACGGGTTTGGATGGCACGAGCGCGCGGGAGCTGTGGCTGCAGTTGATGAGCGCGCTGTTGATCGGTGTGGCGCTGGTTTTTTGTGCGCAGCGGGCGTTGAGCGTGCTGGCGTCGATCCTGGAATACGATCCGACGCGGCGTGCGCTGGCGGCGAACGTGCCGGCGGTGCCGGCGATCGCGGACGGGACGGAAGTGGTGCAGCCCTTGCCGGCGCGGGTGCGTGGCGGCCGCGTGGTGCCGGTGGCGGCGACGGCGTTTCAGCGTGGCTTGCTCGAGCAGCGTCGGGCGGCGTGAGGTTTTGACCCACTCGCTTGCCCCGACGCAGCGGGGCGGGTGGGGCGCAGTTAGCGGGGGCGCGAGTGGTGGCTTGAAAGCGGGGAGGTGGGGCGGCATGGGTTGGGCCAATGCTGCCGCTGCGCTCGACGATCCTGGTGGTGGAAGACGAGTCCGCCATAGCGGATACGATCGTCTACGCGTTGAAGACGGAAGGATTTGTCCCGGTGTGGAAACAGACGGCGGGGGACGCGATTGCGGCGGTGGGGCGGGAGGCGTTTGCGCTGGCGATTCTCGATGTGGGGTTGCCGGATGGGAGCGGGCTGGATGTGTGTCGCGAGATTCGGCGGCGCGGCGAGATGCCGGTGATTTTTCTGACGGCGCGGAGCGGGGAAGTGGATCGCATCGTGGGGCTCGAACTGGGCGCGGACGATTATGTGACGAAGCCCTTCAGCCCGCGGGAGCTGACGGCGCGGGTGCGGGCGATTCTGCGGCGGGCGAATGGGAATGGCGGAGCGAAGGCGGCGGGGCGTGCAGGCGAGTGGGAGCACGATGAGGCGCGATGCCGGATTTTGTTTCGCGGAACGGCGCTGGAGCTGACGAGAAACGAGTATCGCCTGCTGTGCGTGCTGCTGAAATCGCCGGGACGGGTGTTCAGCCGGGAGCAGTTGATGAATGCGGCGTGGGACGATCCGGGCGCGGCGCTGGACCGGACGGTGGATGCGCACGTGAAGCTGTTGCGGGCGAAGCTGCGCGCGGCGGGGGCGGACGAGGATGCGATCGTGACGCATCGGGGACTTGGATACGCGTTGAAGGAAACGTGAGAATCCGCACGGCGATCTTCGTGGTGTATGTGGTCGCGTCAGCGATCGGATTCGCGGTGTTGATGCGGTTCATGCTGGCGGAGGTGCGGCCGCGGTATGTGGGTTCGTTGCGGACGACTTTGGGCGATGCGGGGCGATTGCTGTCGACTTCGCTGGACGGGCAGGCGTTGCCGAAGAATTTGGAGTCGGTGCAGACGGGCGTGCGGATGCGGGTGGTGGCGAACGATGGGCGGGTGTTGTTGGATTCGGCGGTGGGCGAAGGAGGAGCGGAGGCGGTTTCCTACGAGGAAATGTCGGGCGGCGGGCTGGCGAAGCGGATGGGCGAGCGGCTGCTGGATGCGGAGCAGCCGTTGACGGACGACGAGGTGCGTGTGCGCGCGCCGGTGAGGCTGGCGGGCGGCGAGATGGCGGAGATCGAGCTGTCGCGTCCGATTCGGACGGTGAATGCGTTTATCTGGTCGGAGCGGAAAAAACTCGCGGGGATGTCATTGATGATTGCGGGCGTGATGGTGGTGGCGGGGTGGTTCATCGCGACGCGGCTGACGCGGTCGATCGAGCGACTGACGGCGTATGCGCAGCGGGTGCGCGACGGGAAGAACGGCGTGGTGCCGTCGTCGCGGGCGAAGGAGATCGCGGAGCTGGGGCGGGCGTTCGAGCAGATGCGGGAAGCGCTGGAGGGGCGTCAGCACGTCGAGCGTTACACGCAGACGCTGGCGCACGAAGTGAAGGCGCCGCTGGCGGCGATCCGGGGGGCGGCGGAGTTGATGGACGAGGAGATGCCGGTGGAGGCACGACGGAAATTTTTGGGAAATATTCGAACGGAGTCGGCGAGGATTCAGGCGAGCATCGACCGGCTGCTGGAGTTGTCGTCGCTGGAGGCGCGGAAGGCGCTGCGGCACACGGAAGCATTCGAGGCGCGGGAGATCGTGCGTGAAGCGATGGCGGTGGTGAGTCCGGGGGCGGAAATGCGCGGGGTGCGAATCGAGGCGGAGGAGGCGGCGGTGGTGACGGTGCGCGGGGAGCGGGTGTTGTTGCGCGAGGCGTTGGTGAATCTGCTGCAGAACGCGGTGGAGTTTTCCGCGGCTGGAAAGCGGGTGCGGGTGCGGTGCGCGGGGGGGGCGGGACGCGTCGAGTTCGTCGTCGAGGATGAAGGGCCGGGCGTGCCGGCGTATGCGTTGCTGCAGGTGTTCGAGCGGTTTTATTCGCTGCCGCGGCCGGGCTCGGAGCGAAAGAGCACGGGGCTGGGGCTGACGCTGGTGCGCGAGATCGCGCATTTGCACGGCGGCGAGGCGACGTTGGAGAATCGGGCGGAGGGTGGAGCGCGGGCGACGATCTGGGTGCCGGTGGCGGGCGAGTGACGCGTGCGCGGAGAGGCGATGAGCTTCTTCGCGACGAATTCATGCGAGCTTCACATGAGCTTCACGAAGATGGGGCAGGGTGACGGCGATGAACTCCCTTCCTCCGTCAGTTCCGCCAGGTGCTCCGGTTGTGTCGTCTCCTTCTGCCCGCCAACACAAGACGACGTTCAAACTGCTTTTCATGGCCGGACTGATCCTGCTGCTGCATCTGCCGCTGCTCTTCATCAACAAGCTGCGGCAGGAGCGGATGGCGTATCGCGGTGAGCCGCCGGCGGCGGTCGAGGAAATCGCGGGCGAACGGGCCGGGAAGAAGCCGGTGGTCGCGGTGACGGGAACGGCGGCGGAGGGGTATCGGATGGTGGAGCGGGCGTTGAAGCACAGTGTGCTCGTGCTGGCGCTGGTGTTTGCGGCGTTCTTCCTGTTCGAGACGCTGGCGGGGCTGAGGTTGCACGCGGTGCACTATGCGTTGGTGGGTGCGGCGCTGTGTTTGTTTTATCTGGCGCTGCTGGCGCTGGGCGAAGTGATGGCTCCCGGGTGGGCGTATGTCGGCGCGGCGGTGGCTTCGTCGCTGTTGATCGTGTGCTACAGCGTTTCGATTTTGCGGAGCGTGGTGCGCGCGAGTTCGATTGCCGCGCTGCTGGCGGCGGAGCACAGCGTGCTGTTCGTGGTGCTGCGGATGGAGGACTATGCGCTGCTCGCGGGGACGGCGGCGCTGTTTGTGGCGCTCGGTGCGCTGATGTTTTTCACGCGGAACGTGGATTGGTTCGCGGAGGAAGCGAAGGAGGTGCGGGCGTGAGTCAGGGACGGAGCGCGAGGGAATTTCAGGTATTACGTGAAAATGCCGGTTCGGGGCGGAGCCACTCGCTCACGCTCGTAGCCACGTCGGCTCGCTGGGGCTCGCCGCTACGGAAGGTCAGAGGAGGGTGGGCTGGTCGGGGGCGGCGAAGGGTTTCAGGCCGATGGCGGTGTAGCCTTTGGGCGTGAGGACGCGGCCTTCGCGGGTGCGCTGGAGATAGCCTTCCTGGATGAGAAACGGCTCGTGAACTTCTTCCAAAGTCTCGGGTTCTTCGCCGACGGCGACGGCGATGGTGCTCATGCCGACGGGGCGGCCGCCGTAGTTTTCGGCCATGACGCGGAGCATGCGTTTGTCCATTTCGTCGAGGCCGGCGGCATCGATTTCGAGGAGCTCGAGCGCGGCGGCGGCGACGGGCTGGGTGATGCGGCCGTCGGCGCGTTGTTGCGCGAAATCGCGGACGAAGTTGATGAGATTATTGGCGACGCGCGGCGTGCCGCGGGAGCGGGTGGCGATTTCGCGGGCGCCGGCTTCGTCGACGGGGACCTTCAGGAGGTCGCAGGAGCGGCGGACGATTTTTTGGAGCGTCGCGGCGTCGTAATAGTCGAGGCGCGTCTGGAGCGTGAAGCGCGAGCGGAGCGGAGCGGTGAGGAGGCCGGCGCGGGTGGTGGCGCCGACGAGGGTGAAGCGTGGGATCGAGAGGCGGACGCTGCGGGCGTTGGGGCCCTGGTCGATCATGATATCGAGCCGGAAATCCTCCATCGCGGAGTAGAGATACTCTTCGACGGTTTTTGGGATGCGGTGGATTTCGTCGATGAAGAGGATGTCGCCCTCCTCGAGGTTCGTGAGGAGGCCGGCGAGGTCGCCGGCTTTTTCGACGACGGGGCCGGAGGTGACGCGGACGTTTTTGCCGAGCTCGTTGCCGAGGATGAAGGCGAG
>JAEZAD010000056.1 GCA_023430565.1 Verrucomicrobiota bacterium | reverse complement strand
TTACCTCGCCAACTAGCTGATAGGCCGCGAACTCCTCTTCTAACGTCAGGCCTTGCGGTCCCTGACTTTGGTATTGTCTCCATGCGAAGACCAACCACATGCGGTATTAATTCGGCTTTCGCCGAGCTATTCCCCATTTGAAGGTAGATTGTTCACGTGTTACGCACCCGTTCGCCACTGTCTTTCGAATGTATTGCTACACCCGAAAAACCGTTCGACTTGCATGTCTTAACCACGCCGCCAGCGTTCATTCTGAGCCAGGATCAAACTCTCCGAAAAGAAGAGTTATGAACCTAGTGATTCATGAACTACTAACAATATCGATCCGAAGACCGATATCTTTTTTGAATTGTTGATTGGGGGTCCCAATCAATCGCACAAAATAAATTTCAAAGAGCCTTTCGTAGAGAAAGGAGGTTGAGCAGACAATTTCACGGCACCACCGTCAACAACTTTCTCGAAATTTCTTCGGAAAATTTTCCCGGCGCTGCATCAAAAAGAACCACTCGACCCCTTCCATCGCCGCACCTTTTTTGGAGGCGCCGCAATCGAAGGGACGCGGAACATGCAAGATGGGTGGGCCGAGACAAGAAGTTTTTTCTTCAGCCGCCCACATCCAGCACAACAGATTATCCCTGAGCAGGTTGCCCTGCACCAAAGTTTTTCTGGCCCTCGAATTCTAGGCCGAGGTGCGCGGTTCCGAGGCCAAGAGAAACTGCGCGCTCCTGCGTATCCGTTCCTCAATTACATCGCCCGCGCGTTTCGGATTCGGCGCCCTCGGCGCACGGCACGAGGGCTGCGTCGTTCGCGTTGCGTGATCGAGCTCGCTGCCATCCTGGCTTTCTCAGTTGTCCGCGCCTCCTCAACTGCCAAAATCCGCGCTGCGGGCAGCTCCTTTAGGCAGCCACACATCGTCCGTGCTCGATTTTCAGCGCCCCGCCTGCTCTTTAGCTCGGACGATCAACCCCTTTGCGTCTCCCGCCCCCAACTCGGCCATTGATTCAGCGTCCATTATTCTTTTGAACGCCCGGCTGGATTTTCCAACTAACGCACAGTCCTAAACCAAACAAAGGCTTCTCTTGGATCTCAAACAGATCAAACAGCTCATTGACCTCATGAAGCGCTCGGAACTGAGCGAATTCGAAGTGGAAGAGGAGGGCTTCAAGTTAAAGATTAAGCGTGACCTCAACGGCTTGCCCGCCAGCGCTCCGGCGCGGGGCTCGAATCCTCCGTTCGGGGTCGCCGAAACCTCCACCCCGCCCTTCGCCGCCGCAACCACGGCCGGCTCCGCCCCCAGTCCATTGCCCCCAAATGCAGAAGAAGCCGGGATCAACTACATCAAGTCTCCGATGGTCGGAACTTTCTACTTGGCCCCCTCCCCCGAAAGTAAAGCTTTCGCCTCGGTTGGCACCAAAGTCGTTGAGAACACCCCCGTCTGCATCATCGAAGCGATGAAGATCATGAACGAGATTCAGGCCGAGACCAAGGGCACGATCCTCGAAATCCTCGTCGAAAACGGCCAGCCTGTCGAATACGGCCAGCGCCTGTTCAAGTTGAAGCAAGAGTGACGGCCCTCCCGCCGCCGCCCGCCCCGCCCTGTGGCCGCGTCCGCGCCTCTCGCAGACCGGCAACTTCCGTTCGTTTTTTTCGATGATCCAAAAAATCCTCATCGCGAATCGCGGTGAAATCGCTCTTCGCATCGTTCGCGCTTGTCGCGAACTCGGCATCAAAACCCTCGCCGTCTACTCCGAAGCGGACGTCCAGTCGCTGCACGTGCAGCTCGCCGATGAAGCCATCTGTATCGGCAGCGCCAAAAGCGCCGACAGCTACCTGCGCGCCGACCGCATCATCAGCGCCGCGGAAATCGCGGACGTGGACGCGATCCATCCCGGCTACGGATTTCTCTCCGAGAACGCGAAGTTCGCCGAACAATGCGAATCCTGTAATATCAAATTCATCGGTCCCAAGTCTAAGTCCATCAAAATGATGGGCGACAAATCCATCGCTAAGGAGACGGTCAAGAAAGCCGGCGTTCCGATCGTTCCAGGTTCCGACGGCCCCGTTCAGTCCGAGGCCGAAGCCGTGAAAGTCGCCCGCAAAATCGGCTATCCTGTCATCATCAAAGCCGTCGCCGGCGGCGGCGGGCGCGGCATGCGCATCGCCCACAACGACGTCTCCTTCGCCAAGGAATTCCACGTGGCCCGCAACGAAGCCGAGAAAGCCTTCGGCAACGGCGCCGTTTACGTCGAGAAATACATCGAACGCCCCCGTCACATCGAATTCCAGGTCCTGGCCGACTCCCACGGAAAAGTGCTTCACCTGGGAGAACGCGACTGCTCGGTCCAACGTCGCCACCAGAAGCTCATCGAAGAAGCTCCGTCGCCATTTCTCACGGCCGACCTGCGCAAAAAAATGGGCAAGGCCGCCGTCCGCGCCGCCGAAGCCGCCGAATACGAGAACGCCGGCACCATCGAGTTCCTCGTCGATGCGAAGGGAAACTATTACTTCATCGAGATGAACACCCGTATCCAAGTCGAACACCCTGTGACCGAAGAGGTTACTGGAATCGACCTGATCAAGCAGCAGATTCGCGTGGCCAACGGTGAGAAGCTCGATTTCGACCAGGGCGATATCACTTTCGACCGCCACGCGATCGAGTGCCGCATCAACGCCGAGGATCCCGCGCGTAATTTCGCGCCCTCCCCCGGCACGATCGGCCTCTACTACGCTCCCGGCGGGCACGGCGTCCGCGTCGATTCTCACGTCTACAGCGGCTACACCATTCCGCCCTACTACGACTCCATGATCGGGAAACTGATCTGCTTCGGCAGCACGCGGAAAATCGCCCTCGAGCGGGCCTATCGAGCCCTAAGCGAGTATCTCATCCGCGGGATCAAGACCACCATCCCACTGCACAAAGCCATCATGGCCGATCCCATCTTCATCGAAGGCAAAGCGACGACCGCCTACATGGAAGAGTTCATGGGACGCACGCCTCCCGACTTGTTCTCGTAATCGATGCAGCGAGCGAATCACGCTCGTTGCTCGCTGCTTTCCGTCGCTCCTCGATCGCCCCCGGCGAGCGCAACTGCGGTGGCTCTCACACCAGCGCCCGCCCGCGAACTCCGCCTCAGACCTCCCACGGCGGACGCCATCCAGGCGGGATGCCGGCGCTCGCTTCTCTCAATCCGCTCCTGTGGGCCGGGTCAGCACGACGTCGCTCCACTCACCCATCGTGCGCGAATTCACCGCCCAGCCCGGCGCAATCTCGCTAAACGCCGCCCGCACCTGCGCGCTCTCCGCCGCCAGGATGCCGCTCAAAATCAACGTCCCGCCCGGCGCCACCGCCGCCGTCAGCTCTTTTCGAAACGCCATCAGCACATTCGCCAGGATATTCGCCATCACCAGCTCCGCCGGCCCGCCCTGAAACCCGCTGCGCAAATCCCCCACAAGGAAACGCACGCGCGACGTCAGTCCGTTCAAGGCCGCATTCTCTTCGCTCACCCGCACCGCCTCCGGATCGTTGTCGAAACCGCTCACGTCGCGAAATCCCAGCTTCGAAGCCGACAACGCCAAAATCCCCGAGCCGCAACCGGCATCGATCACTTTTCCCTTCACCCCGTGCGCCGCCGCCCATTCGACCAGGCGCTCCACGCACAAACGCGTTGTTTCATGATTCCCCGTGCCAAATGCCAGCCCGGGATCCAGCCACAACACCTCGTCGCCCTCCGGCACGCGAAACGTCTCGCGCTCCCAGACCGGCACCCAATGCAGCCGCCCAAATTGCCACGCCCGGAAATGCGCCTTGTAGCTGTCGCGCCAGTCCGCCTCCTGCAGTTCCCTCAACACCAGCTCGCCCCGCGCCTCCGCCGGCAACAGCGCATTCAACTCCTTCCATCGCTCCATCGCCTCGCGCTCCGTCGCAAACGTTCCCACGAGCCACGCCCGTTGCACTACGACATCCTCCACCACGCTCCACGCCTCGTCCTGCTTCTCCATCAACACCTCATCCGCCGCTCCGCTTGCCGATGGTGAGATCTCAATCCGCGCTTCGATCAGCTTCATCGTCCACCGCCTTTCTTCATCTTCATGCTCAGTCGCGCGATCACCGCCGGCAGCAATTGATGCTCCGCCGCGTGCACCTTCACTGTAAGCGTCTCCAGAGTATCCGTTTCTTCGACACGCACCGCCATCTGATCGAGAATCGGCCCGCCATCGACCTCGCGTGTCACGGAGTGGACCGTGCACCCCGTCACTTTCACGCCGCGCCGCCATGCCTGCCCGATCCCATCGAGCCCCGGAAAACTGGGCAACAAGCTCGGATGTAAATTGATGATCCGTCCCTCGAACGCCTGCAAAAACCCCTGCTTCAACACCCGCATGAACCCCGCCAGCACCACCAACTCCGGCGCGCACGCCTCGATCGCCTGCACGTATCGCTCTTCTCCCTCGCCCTCCAACTTCGTCCTGAACGGCCCCGCGTCCAAATACGCCGCCGGCACCTCGTAGCGCGGTCCCAGCGCCAATATCCCCGCGTCCGCCTTGTCGGAAAACAACTGCACGACGCGCGCCTCGCCGAGCTGACCCGCTTTCTGCGCCTCGAGAATCGCTTCCGCATTCGAGCCTCGCCCCGAACCAAGTATCACCACACGCATCATCGCCGTATTCTTCGAGACCTCCGCCGCGCAAGGCGATGCCAGACTGCGTCTCATCCACCGCAGGCAACAGCCCGCGCTCGCCGCGCCATGACGTCACCCACTCGATCCTCATTCGCTCCCGCGCGGCGAGCGGCTCGCTTTTCCGCCCGCCGCGCTTTCCCGCTTCTCAGAAGAACTTCTTCGCTTTTTCGAAAAAGCTTTTCGATGTCGGCTCGTTCGCGTCGCCACTCACGCGCGCAAAATCCTCCAGGATCTTCCGCTGCTCCGGCGTGAGCGACTGCGGCACTTCCACATGCACGCGCACCAGCTGATCGCCCTGCCGGCCGCCGCGGAGCGAGGGCATGCCTTTGTCGCGCAACCGAAACGTCGTTCCGCTCTGCGTGCCCACCGGAATTTTCAGCGAAGCCTTTCCGAACAAGGTCGGCACCTCGATCGTCCCGCCGAGCGTCGCCAGCGTGAACTTGATCGGAATCTCGCAAAACAGGTCGTCGCCCTGCCGCTCGAACAGCTCGTGCTCTTTCACCGAAATCACGATGTAGAGGTCGCCCGTCGCGCCTCCTCCGACGCCCGCCTCACCGTTGCCCGACGACCGCAGCCGCGAACCATTGTCCACGCCCGGCGGGATCCGCACGTTCAACTTCGTCGTCTTCAACACCCGGCCTTCACCCTGACACGCCGAGCACGGTTTCTCGATTTTCGAGCCGCTGCCACCGCAGGTCGGACACGTCTGCGTAAACGTGATGATGCCACCCGAGCGCCGCACCTGGCCGGCGCCACGACAGGTCGGACATGTCACGCGCTTCGAGCCCGGCTCTGCGCCCGATCCATCGCAACGTTCGCACGTCACGTGCTTGCGAAACGAAATCTCCCGCTCCGCTCCGCGCGCCGCATCCTCCAGCGTGATCTCCAGGTCGTAGCGCAGGTCCGCGCCGTCCTGCCCGCCACCCGAACGCCCGCCGCCGAACATTTCCTCGAATATCCCGCCGCCGCCCATCCCGCCCTGCTGGCCGAACACTTCGCGGAAAATATCGAACGGATCGTGAAACCCGCCGCCCATTCCCCCGGCGCCGCGCGGCGCCCCCGCCCCCATGCCTTCGAACGCCGCATGCCCGTAACGGTCATACGCCGCCCGCTTCTCCGGATCCTTCAACACCTCGTAAGCGTGGGAGATCTTCTTGAACATCTCCTCCGCCTGCTTGTTGCCGGGATTCTTGTCCGGATGATACTGCACGGCCTTCTTGCGATAGGCTTTCTTCAGTTCTTCCTCCGACGCGCCTTTCTGCACGCCGAGCAATTCGTAGTAATCTTCCTTGGCCATGGCTGGATGATGGTCGCGCCGATAAATCGCGCGACCGGCACGCTCGCGGCGTGCGTTTAGGTTAAGATTTTTCCTCCTTCGGCGCGCCGCTCGACACGACCACCGATGCCGGCCGCAGCAAGCGTCCGTTCAACGAATACCCCGTCCGCACGACCGTCACGACATTGCCTTCCGGCACCTCTGCATTCGGCTGCGCCGAAATCGCCTCGTGCTGGTTCGCATCGAACGTCTGCCCCGCCGGATTGATCTCCTTCAATCCATGGCTCGTCAGGGCCGATTTCAACTGCGTCAACACCATCTCGACCCCGCCCGTCAGGCTCTTCACGTCCGCGTTCGGCTGCTTCGCCGCGTTGATCGCCAGACCGAGATTGTCCATCACCGGCAGCAAATCCTCGAGCACACCGGAGGCCGCAAACTGCCGCAGTTCGTCCTTTTCGCGCACCGTGCGACGACGGAAATTCTCCAGATCCGCAACCGCGCGCAGATAACGATCATAGTTGTCCGCCGCCTCTTTTTTCGCCGTCGCCAACACATCGGCGGCCGGCGTGGCTGCGGTTTCAGGCGCCGGCGCAGCGGCATCCTTCGCCTCGGCGACATTGGGTTGGCTCGTGTTTACGGTATCAGTGGAATCAGCAGACATAGGGAAGCGGCCATTAAACTATGGCTTTCGGCTTTCTTCAAGCGCGTCGAAAATCCCGCGCACCGCCTCCGTCGTTTTCCGTCCCGCCTCCTTCAACGTGTCCGCCCCCGAACGCGCCGCCTCCTCGATCGCCACCCCCAAATCCCCTGGCACAAATCCACTCACCGCCACCGCGACCGGCGCCAGCGGCCGCAACGCCGCCGGCGTCAGCAATTGCTCCAGCGACGTCACATCCCGGTAATCCTGCGCAATCCCCAACGTGAATGTCCGCACCGACGGCCGCCGCCCGCTGTGGTCCGCCACCACCAGCTCGTCCACCCGCAACCGCAGCTCCCGCACCAGATAGGTCCGCGCCGGCTTCGACGAGGGCGGACGCGGCTCGCGCTCACGCGCCTCTTTCAAATTCTTCTCGAATGCCTGCGCATTCGTCGTCCCGTCATCGCGCTTCACCAGCGTCACGCGCGGCAGATCGATCACCATCGAATCGATCACCAGCTGCTCGGAAAACAGCGTTCGCGTCCGCGCCTTCGCCCGAAACTCCCGCAACTCCAGAAACTCGCTCAGCGGAAACGTCGGCGGATTCTCCAACACGAAACCGCGCACCCGCACCTCCCCGCTCAACGGGTTCACCACGAGGCTCTCGACCGACGCATCGAACCCCGTCATCGCGCGTATCCGCTTCGTAAACACGGACGGCAGCAGCACCATCCACGCGAGCGCGCCGATCGCCGCCACCACCACCAAAAACACGAGCAGCTTGAACAGCACGCCCCCCTTCCTCGCGGCACCCACCGCGAGCGAGTGCCCGGGCCTGCTCCCCCATCCGCTCACACGAAATTCTCCGTCACCAACAAAATCGAGGTGCTCCCCGCCGAGAACGTGAACGCACCCGCAAAGGGCAGCAGCACGTTTTCTCCCGGCCCGAGAGGCTGTCCAAACGGCGCCCGGCTTCCCGCGCCACCTTCGCCGCCTCCCGCGCGCACCGAACCGCTCACCACGCTCAACAATCGCGGCTGCTCGCCCGCCGCGATCGACACCCGCTCGCCCGCCCCGAGCACCACGCGGCGAATGCGAAACTCCGCACAATCCGCGATCACGCCCGACGTCGGCGCACCACGCACCGGCGCCGGTTCGAAATCGTTCCAGTCGATCGAGCGCACCGACTGGTCGATGTGCAGCTGACGCGGTTTCCCATCCAGCCCCACCCGCCCCCAGTCATACACGCGATACGTCGTGTCCGAGTTTTGCTGGATCTCGAGAATCACATTCCCCGCATCGATCGCATGCACCTGCCCGCTGTGCACCAGAATCGAATCCCCCGCCGCCACTCGAAAATGATGGATGCACCCTTCGAGAGTGGCCGCCTTCATCGCCCGCTCGAACTGCTCCCGCGTCACCCCGCGCTTCAACCCCACCAACAAATGCGCGTCCGCCGTCGAATGCGCGATATACCAGTTCTCCGTCTTCGGCTCGCCCTTCAACTCCCCCGCGACCGCCGCCGGCGGATGCACCTGCAGGCTCAACCGCTCGCGACAATCCAGCCACTTCACGAGAATCGGAAACGCCCGCGCCGGGTCCCACTTCGGCCCCATCACGTCCGCGCCGTGCCGCGCGATCACCTCGCGCAGCGTCTTTCCCTTCACGCTTCCCGCCCGCACGAGCGATTGCGCCTCCGGCCGGTCCACGATCTCCCAACTCTCGCCGATCGGACTCCCCTCCGGCAGCTTGCGGCCAAACATGGACTCGAGCACCCGGCCGCCCCACACGCGCTCCTGGTAAACCGGTTCAAAACGAAGGATTTCGCGCATAAAAAATTGGATAACTTTCGCGGGTGGCTCCCCGGGGAGGTTTACATTTGACCGCACCGATCGTTAGCGTGGACTTCGAAGCCGATTTCGGTCGGCTCACACAAATGCCCAAGTCCGAGACTTCAAACTCAAATAGCGGGCCCTCTTTCCAAGCTCCCCGCTATCGTCCCAACTGGCTCGCCGCGATCCTCTGCTTCGTGCTCGGCCCGTCGCTCACGGTCGCGCTCGTCGATTACACCCCGGCCCAGGTCACGCTCAACAGCACCCACGCCACCGCCACAAACATCGTCGGCGTCTTCGGCGCAAACTCCGTCTGGTGCGCCCTCTACACCGTCGGCATCGGCACCTGGCTCCTGCCCGCTTTCCTCTTTTGGATGCTCTACGTTTCCATCCGCAACCCGCGCCGCCTCACCGCCGGCCGCATGCTTGCGATGCTCGTCGCGGTCCTCTCCTTCGCGGGTTTTTGGACCCTCCTCGCCGCCCTTCTCGCGATCCTCCCCGCCAGCGACTACTTCCCCCGCGGCGCCGGCGGTCTCGTCGGCTCCTTGCTTTACGATCGCCTGCTCGAAAACGCGATCGGCCCCTTCGGCTCCGGCCTCCTCCTCTTCACGATCTATCTCTGCAGCATCGTTTTCATCTTCACCAAAGACGTCGGAGCCGAGCTCGAGCGCTACGTCGCCAACTTCCACGCGTGGCGCGACGCTCGCGCGAAACGCAAAGCCGAGCTCCGTGAACGCCGCGAAAAAGAACGCGCCGAAAAGAAACGTCAGAAAGCCGCCGCGGCCAACGCCGCCGCCGCGCCCGCCCCCGTCGGCCCCGCCGCCAAAAAAATCATCGTTCCCAAAGCCTCGGAGAATCCTCTCGCGAAACCGCCGTCCACTCCCGCGTTCGAACCGCCGCCCAAGGCCGAACCGAAAACCACCTCCCTGCGCGTCCCCGCCCGCACCGCCGCCGAAGCACTCGCCGACGTCAAACCCCTCGCCGCCGGCAGCGCCAACAAACTCGAGCTCAACATCGTCAAACCCGAGGAAACGCGGAAATCCAAAGCCGCCGTCATCCCCGTTCACAACGACGACGAAAAATACCAGTTTCCCCCGCTCACGATTCTCAAAGAGCAGGTCAAGCCCGCCGCCGCCAACAGCGAGGAAGAGCACCGCCGTAACGCCGAAAACCTCCTCCGCATCCTCGGCGAATTCGGCGTCGAGGTCACCCTCGGCGAAATTCACGTCGGACCCGTCATCACGCGCTACGAGGTCGTTCCCGCCCCGGGCGTTCGCGTCGAAAAAATCGCCGGCCTCGACAAAAACATCGCCCTCGGCATGCGCGCGCAGTCCGTCCGCATCCTCGCGCCCATCCCCGGCAAGGCCGCCGTCGGCGTCGAAGTGCCGAATCAAAATCCCACGCCTGTCGGCATGCGCGAAATCCTCGAGAGCGACGACTGGAGCGGCGGCCGCGCCGAGCTTCCCATCGCCCTCGGCAAGGACGTCTCCGGCAAACCGCTCATCTCCGACCTGACGAAGATGCCCCACCTGCTCATCGCCGGCGCCACCGGCTCGGGCAAATCCGTCTGCATTAATTCGATCGTCGCCTCGATTCTCTACAGCGCTTCGCCGAAAAACGTCCGTCTCATCATGGTCGACCCCAAGGTCGTCGAGTTGAAGGTCTTCAACTCGCTTCCGCACATGCTCATTCCGGTGGTCACCGAACCCAAAAAAGTCCCCGCCGCCCTCAAGTGGCTCCTCGGCGAGATGGAGCAGCGCTATCAGATCTTCGCGAAGTGCAACGTCCGCAACATCGTCGGCTTCAACTCGCGCAAGAAAAACGCCCCCCCCGACTTCCCGCCACCCCCCGAAGCCCAGCCCACCCTCGACGGCATCACGCCCCCGCTCGACGACATCGAGGTCCCCGAGCGGCTCCCCTACATCGTCGCCATCATCGACGAACTCGCCGACCTCATGATGGTCGCGCCCGCCGAAATCGAAACCTCCATCGCGCGTCTCGCCCAACTCGCCCGCGCCGCCGGCATCCATCTCATCATCGCGACCCAGCGCCCGTCCGTGAACGTCATCACCGGCGTCATCAAAGCCAACCTTCCCTCCCGCATCGCCTTCCAGGTCGCCTCCCAAGTCGACTCCCGCACCATCCTCGACACCAAAGGCGCCGACACCCTCATCGGCCGCGGCGACATGCTTTTCTCGCCACCCGGCTCCTCCCGACTCGTTCGCGCGCAGGGCGCCTTCGTCTCCGACGACGAGGTCATCAACCTCGTCGACTTCCTCAAACGCAACGGCCCGCCGCAATACGCCCAGTCCGTCCAACAGCAAATCGATCGCGCCGCGAGCGAAGACGATGACGACGAGAACGGTGACGACACCGACCTCGGCGACGACGAGGATCTCTACAACCAGGCCCTCGACGTCCTCAAATCGTCGAAACGCGCCTCCACCTCGATGCTCCAACGCCGCCTTCGCATCGGCTACAATCGCGCCGCCCGCCTCATGGAAATCATGGAGGAGAAAGGCATCGTCGGCCCCGAAAACGGCTCCAGCCCCCGAGAAATCCTCGTCGACCCCGACTCGCTCTAGAACCCGTTTTCTCATTCTGAGCGAAGCGAAGAATCCAGTTGGACGGCCGCAATCGGTTCCGTGGACGAAACAACCGGCGCACCTTCTTTGCACCGCGTCCAATTCCTTCTTTCACTCCCGCTTCAAACCCCCTAACTGAACCCCATGCAGACGATCGGCGAACGTCTTGAGGAAGCGCGAAAGAAAAAAGGCATCTCCATCCGCGAAGCCGCCGAAGCGACGAAGATTCGCGGCGACTACCTGAGCCGGTTCGAAAACAACCAGTTCGATATCAATCTCACCGAGCTCTACGTCCGCGGCTTTCTGCGCACCTACGCGCAGTTCCTCCGCCTCCCCGCCGATCGCATCCTCAACGACTACGCCGCCCTCGGTCGCGGCGAAGCCCGCCCGCGCCAGCCCAGCCGCGAAATCTACGGCCGCATGGATGTCTCCATCGCTTCGGCCGACGAACGCACCGAAAGCTCCGCCGCCGCCGAACCCGGCAACAACCCCGCGCAAACCCCGCGCACCCTTCCGCCCGCCGCCCGGCGCTCCGGCACCCCCACCGTCACCGGCCTCGATCCGGCTCTCGTTTTCAAAATCGGCAAAATCGCCGCCATCGTCCTCGGCGCCGTCCTCCTGCTCTGGGCCGGGTTCGCGCTCTTCGACAACGCCACCAGCGCGCCCGCCACGAAGTCCGGATCGCCCACCGTCACCACCGCCGTCGATCCCGCCGAACCCACCATCACGCTCATTGCATCGGATCGGGTGACCGTCACCGTCCGCCGCAAGAACCCCGACAAATCCGACGGCGAACTCCTTTTCCAAGGCACGCTCGCACGCGGCCAGACGCAGGTCGTTTCGCGCCCCGGTCCGCTCTACATCTGGGCCAACCCCGCCGAGAAACTCGAAATCGAAGTCCGCGGCCGCCGCTTTCCCACCGGTTTCACCGGCTCTCAAAAACTCCAAATCGAGTAGCACCTCGATCTGCTGTTTAATTCTCCCGGTGGAGGCGCGGTGCTTTCACCGCGCTTTTTTTATTTTGGGTCTGCTGGGCACCGATCCGTAGCCGCGAGCGCCAGCGAGTGGATGGTGCTTCGACGTCCACATCAAACGCGCCTCGCCTACCTCAACCCGACCGGCGGCCCCAACACCTCCCGCAAAACAAACGCCCGCCGCAGCGCCCGCGGATCTCTCAATTCCTCCCGCACCCCCGCGCCCGCCACGCCCACGCCTGCGCTCGGGCTCGCCCACACATTCTTCTGCGCGCCCGCGCCAATCTCACGCGCCGCGACCTCCTGCGCCCGCCGCCTCGCCTCCACCCGCTGCGCCTCCACCGCCCGCAACTGCTCTTCCAACTCGCGCTGGCGCCTGAGCGACGCCGACTCCATGGACTCCACGTCCTCCTGCATCGTCTCCCGCCGCTGCTCCGCCGCCTCCTCGATTTTGCGCAAAATTTTCCGCATCGACCCGCCAAACGGATCCACCGGCGGCACCCGCGTCGGCGGCAGCAACGGCGGCAATTCGCCTCGCCGCCTCTCCGCCACCTCAACCTCGCGTTCTTCCTGCACCTCCATCGGCACCGTCCGCCCCTGCCGCTCCGCGATCTTCCGCCGAATCTGCTCCTGGATCCGCCGCGTCCGCTCCGCCGCCTCCGGATCCTCCTCGTCCCGCATGCGCGAACGCGGAGGCGCTTCGCTCTCGTTCGCCTTTCCCGCGCGAAACATGCCGCGCAAAAAAGAGAACGCCGTGATCGCGAGCACGATCACCAGCCCGAGATTCTCGAAAAGCCAATCGATGAGGCGCGAATTCACCGCTTACTTCTGCCCTTCCGGTTTCGCGATCGATCCGCGCATCGCCGTGTCGGCCTGCACGTTTTCCATCCGATAATAATCCATCACGCCCAGCCGGCCCGTGCGAAACGCCTCGGCCACCGCCTTCGGCACTTCCGCCTGCGCGCGCACGACCTCCGCCTGCATCTCCTGCACGCGCGCCTTCATTTCCTGCTCCACCGCCACCGCCGCCGCGCGCCGGATTTCCGCCTGCGCCTGCGCGATGCTCTTGTTCGCCTCGGCCTGCGCTTCCTGCAGCTTCGCGCCAACATTCTCGCCCACATCCACGTCCGCGATGTCGATCGACAAAATTTCAAACGCCGTTCCGACATCCAGCCCGCGGTGCAGCACCGTCTTCGAAATCGCATCCGGACTCTCGAGCACCACCTTGTAGCTCTCCGCCGAACCGATCGTCGACACGATGCCCTCGCCCACCCGCGCGATGATCGTCTCTTCCTTCGCACCACCGACGAAGCGATCGAGATTCGTCCGCACCGTCACGCGCGCCTTCACCTTCACCTGAATGCCATCCTTCGCCACGCCATCGATCGTCGTGCGCCCGCCCTCCGGATTCGGACAATCGATCACCTTCGGATCGACCGACGTCCGCACCGCCTCCTCGACCGATTTTCCCGAACCTTTCGTCGCGAGATCGATCGCGCACGCCCGCTGCCAGTCCAGCGCGATCCGCGCCTTCTGCGCCGCAATCAACGCCTGCACGCAGGCGATCACGTTTCCGCCCGCGAGATACTGCGCCTCGATTTCATCGACCGACAAAATGATCCCCGCCTTCGTCGCCCGAATCCGCGCGTCGACGATCACGCTGTAGGGCACCTGCCGCAGCCGCATCGCCACGAGATTGAAGATGCTCACCGGTGCACCCGCCAGCAACGCGCGCAACCACACGCTGAAAAACGAAAGGATCAACGCGCCCACGATGAGGCCGGCGATTATGAGGACGACGAGGAGGATGGTTTGCCAGTTCATGATTTCAGAGTTGTGCGACGATCAGATGAAAATTGTCCACGCTCACCACGCGCACTCCCGCCCCTTTCGCAATCAAACCCGACTGCGACACCGCCTCATAGCGTTTCCCGTCGATCGTCACATATCCGCTCGGCGCCATCATCGTCACGGCCTCGCCCGCCTTTCCCACGATCGCCTCACCCGCCGGCATCGCCTGGCTCCCGCCCTCGATCGATTGCGACAAAAACAGTTTCTTTCCCCAGCGCGTCCTCGGCAGCAGCTTGAACTCGATAAACAACGACAACCCCAGCGCGCCGCCCGCCGCCGCCGTCGCGACCCACCCGCCCCGCGCCCCCAATTCGAAAAACGCCAGCACGCATCCGCCCAGCATCGCGAGCACGCCCAACACCCCCAGCACACCGCCCGGCACAATCACCTCGAGCAAAACCAGCACGATCCCGATCGAAAGCAGCAACACGATCGCCGTCATGTCTTCGCCTTTTCCACGATGAGCCCAAAACCCGTCCGCCCGCGGACGACCACTTCTTCGCCAAACTCGACGCTTCCCACCTCGACGTGCGCCTCGTAGCGCCTTCCCGCGACTTCCACTTCGCCGCCGGGCCGCAGCGCGCTCACCGCCACACCCCGCGCCCCGATCAACTCATCCGCCACGTCCGCCCGCCTCGCCGGTTCGCCCGACATCGACGTGCCGCCGATTGTCGTCCCCAGGACCAGCCGATCCAGAAAAAGTCCCCGCGGCAAAAACTTCGCCAGCGCCGCGCCCAGCCCCACCGCCACCAATATCCCCAGCGACAAATTCGCCAGCGGCGTCACCAACAACTCCGACGACCACGCCACCGGCACCGCGTCCTTCGGCCACGAATCGATCATCGACCACACCAGCGACCCCAACATCAACGCCAGCCCCGACAGCGCGATGACGAACACCCCCGGCATGAAAAACAACTCCACCGCCACCAGCAGCAGCCCGAGCCCAAACACCAGCATCGGCTCGTGCCCCGACAAACCCGCGACGTAGTTGCCCAAAAAGACCACCGCCAGACACACGATCCCCACCACCCCGAAGATTCCAAAACCCGGCGTCTTGAATTCGATGAACAACGCCAGCATCCCCAGCCCGAGCAGCACCGGCGTAATCGCATTCAACCACGCTGCCACCTCCTCCGACCACGTCGTCTCCAGCCGCGTCACCTGCGGCCGCACCGGCCCAAACCGCTGCGCGATCAAATCGTCCACGCTCTTCGCCGTCCCCGCCGACAACAAAGGCTGCGCCGGCTCGCCATACTCCTTCGCCGCTTCCGACGCCGTCAGCGACAACAGCTCCCCCTTCCCCTTGATTACCGTCTCCCCGATCTTCAACTCGTGGTCCGCATCGATCATCGCCGAGATCACCTCGCCGCGATACCCCTTCCCCTCGCTCATCGACCGCACGCGCGCCTTTAGATAGCTCACGATTTTCATCCGCATCGTCGCGTCCACATCCTGCCCGCCCATCGACACCGGAGCCGCCGCGCCAATGATTCCGTCCGGCGCAAACCAGATTTCGTGCGTCGTCGCCGAGATGAACGCGCCCGCGGAAATCGCCTCCGAATTCACATACGTGATCGTTGTGCCCGGGAAGCGCGAGATCGCCTCCATGATGTCGAACGTCTTGTCCAGCGCCCCGCCCGGTGTATCCATATCCAGGATAACGGCGTCCGCCTTCTGCTCGATCGCCTCCTTGATCCCGCGGCGGATCACATAAAGCACCGCCGAGCCGATCTGCTCCCGCACCGGAATCACATGCACGCGCCCCACCACCGCCGGCGCCACTTCGCTCTCCGCCGCCGTCTCCACAACCGCATTTTCTTTCGCATCGCCCGCACGCGGCGCCTCCTCGGCTGCAATCACGCTGCAGGCGAAAAACAACCCGAGAAGCTGGGGTAGCCACGCGCGCATTTCAGCTGCACCCAATACCTTCGTCGCCTTGCGCGCAAGCCGCCGCTCGTGCGAATTCACCGCATCGTTTCCACAAAAACCTTGGCGCACACGCTTTCGCGGCGAATCGTCTCGCGCATGGAAACCGTCGCGTTCGAAGGCCAGACGCTCTCCCGCTGGCGGGCCGGCAATTCCACGTTCCTCGCGCTCCCCACCCGCGGCGCCCGCCTCCTCCACTGGAACGTCGCCCTTGCCGACGGCTCCGTGCGCGATGTCATCCACTGGCCGGAAAACGCCAACTTCGCCGACATCGCCCGCGTCCGCGGCGGGAATCCCATCCTCTTTCCATTTTGCGGCCGCACCTTCGACCGCGGCGACCAGGGCTTCTGGCGCGCGCCCGACGGCATCCGCCGCCCCATGTCCCAGCACGGCTTCGCACGTCAGGACGAGTTCAAAGTCCTCTGGTCCGACGCCCGCGGCTTCTCCGCGCAACTCATCCCCACGTCCGACGATCGTTTCGCCTACCCCTACGATTACGAATTCACCGTCACGTATCTCTTCGAACCCCTCGGCCTCGCCTGCGAACTCACGTT
The DNA here is from genome assembly GCA_023430565.1 of Verrucomicrobiota bacterium. Classification (GTDB taxonomy): domain Bacteria; phylum Verrucomicrobiota; class Verrucomicrobiia; order Opitutales; family Opitutaceae; genus Opitutus. Next base: position 27,936 of record JAEZAD010000056.1, on the reverse strand, counting down.
GAAAAACCTCGGCCGCGAACCGGTGCCGTGGTGCGCCGGCCATCATTTCTACTTCACCGTGCCGTGGCGCGAACACGCTGCCCGCGACGACTACGCAATCGAACTCTCCGCTGCCGAAAGCCTGAAACACGACCCGTCCGGCGCCCTCGTGCCCGGCCCCGCTGTGAAGCCCACCGAGTCCCTCGCGAACCCCGATCTCCTCGACACGATCCACACGGGCCTCCGCTCCAACACCGCCACGTTCGGCGATCCGAAACGCGGCGAACGCGTCCGCATCCGTCTCGGCACTACAAAAAAGCCGCCGCCCGACGCCGCGTTCGTCACCTGGGCCCCCGACGCCACGACTCCCTTTTACTGCGTCGAACCCTGGATGGGCCCGCCCAACGCCCCCGCACACCGCCGCGGCCTCGATTTCGTCCCGCCCGGAAGCTCACGCAGTTTCGCCGTGACCGTTTCCCTGGACTGACGTCCATCAGCAAGTGCGAATGGGCTGCGTCCCACCGCCATCGATGCTCGGAAAACCGCATTTGCCTCCCCCTCCGTTCGCCTCAACGTAGCCGGTCCCATGATTCCCGACCTCACCTTCTTCGCCTTCCTCCCCGACGTGGGCGGTGGAGAGATGATGCTGATTCTCTTCATCGTCCTCCTGCTTTTCGGCGGCGATCAGATGCCGCAGATGGCGAAGAAGCTCGGCAAGACCATCAGCCAGTTCAAAAAGGCCGCCAACGAGGTCGAACGGGAAATCAAACGCGCCATCGACGAGGTCCCCGACGTGCCTGACGTCCGCTCCACCATCGAGGAATCCGTCCGGGATAAGCCCCGCGCGAAACCCGCCCTCCCTCCCGCTCCGCCTCCTCCGGCCGTCACCCCCTCCACCCCGCCCGCCGCAGCGACGCCCACACCGCCACCGGCCGACTCCTCCGACCCGACCCCCGCGCCGAATTCGCCCCCGCCCACGAGCGTGTGAGCCCGCCGGCAAACGACGACGACCCCGTCCCGCTCCCGATCACCGGCGAGCTCGATCTGCACACATTTCGCCCGCAGGATCTGGGCGAACTCATTCCCGCCTATCTCGCCGAATGCGCCGATCGCGGACTGAATGAAATCCGCATCGTCCACGGCAAGGGCACCGGCACGCTCCGCACCACCGTGCACGCCCTGCTCCAACGCTCGCCGCTCGTCGCCTCCTTCCGTCTCGGCGACGAACACACCGGCTCCTGGGGCGCCACCCTCGTCACGCTGAAACGATGAAACGCCTCTCGTTCCTCGCCTCGCTCAGCCTCCTCGCCCTCGTTGCGCTTCAATCCGGCTGCACGAGCCCCACCGCCGCCAGCCGCCCCACTCCACTCCTCCTGTTCGTGTCGATGGACGGCTTTCGCTGGGACTACTGCGATCTCTATCCCGACGCCACGCCCACCTTGCGTAACCTCCGCGACCACGGCGCCACCTCGCGCGGCCTCATCCCCGTTTTTCCCTCCAACACCTTTCCCAACCACTACTCCCTCGTGACCGGCCTCTACCCGTCGAATCACGGCATCATTAATAACCAGTTCTACGACGCCTCGCTCGGCCGCTTCTTCCGCACCGGCCTCCACGGCAACGTCACCGAAAGCGAATGGTGGGGCGGAGAACCGATTTGGGTTACCGCCGAAAAATCCAACATCCGCGCCGCCGTCGGCTTCTGGCCCGGCAGCGAAGCCGAAATCAAAGGCCTCCGCCCCTCGTTCTGGCGCACCTTCGATCCCCGCGCGACCTTCGACGAACGCTTCGTCGAGTTCCGCCAGTGGCTCACGCTGCCCGCCACCGAGCGCCCCGGCGTCATTGCCTTCTACCTCGAGGAAGCCAACTCCTTCGGCCACCGCTTCGGGCCCGAAGCTCCGGAGGTCGGCGCCGCCATCAAAATCCTCGACGCGCAACTCGCGCAACTCCTCGACGCCATCGCTTCCGCCGGTCTCGAGGTAAATGTCGTCATCGTCGCCGACCACGGCATGACGCCGATCAGCCGCGAGCGCGTCATCTATCCCGACGACTACATCGCGCTCGACGACGTCCAGATCGACTTCGACGGCTCCGTCGCCGGCCTCCGCCCGCTCCGCGGCGACGTCGACCCACTCCTCGCCTCGCTCGCTGACCTGCCGCACGCCCGCGCCTACCGCGTCGAAGATCTTCCCGCTCACTTTCACGTCGATCCCCGGAATCCCCGCAATCCGCCCGTTTGGATCGTCCCCGACGAAGGCTGGGAAATCTACTCGCGCCCCCGGATCGCTGCGTGGGGCGACCGCTTCAGCAAAGGCGACCACGGCTACGACCCCGCGCTCCCCAGCATGCACGGCCTCTTCATCGCCCACGGCCCGTCGATTAAAAATCTCCGCGAGCCGCTCGACGCTTTCGAAAACGTCCACGTCTACAATCTTCTCTGCGCCCTCGCCGAACTCCCGCCCGCCCCCAACGACGGCGACACCCGCCTCCTCCGCCTCCTCAAGTAGGGTGCGCACTCACCGCGCCCCCTCCGGCCGCGCGCCGCACTTCGCTTTCGCGCCCGCGTTTTTCCTTTTCCTGCAACTTTCAGAAACGAGCCCGTGTTCTTCGCGCACCAGTAAAAACCAAAACACACAAAACCACCTCGTCTCATGAAACTCGCCTCCCTCCTCCTCCACATCGCGATCGCCGCTTCCGTCGCCGCCGTGCTGTCCTTCCTCACCGGTCACGCCGCCCTCGTCGCATTCTCCTTCGCCGCCCTCGTCTCCCTCGGGGCCATCGCCGCCCAGGATTATTCGCCGCGCGCCGCGCTCGTCGCCACCGCCCCCACCCGCGTCGACGCCCACCGTCGCACCGCTCCCCTGCGCCTTGCCGCCTGATCGCTTTCGCCAGCGCAAGCCGCGACCCCCGCGTCGTATTCAAACACCTGCGACATTGATTTTTTCACCAGCCCCCGTCATCTCCTCCCGCCCATGAACCCGATGCACGTCATTGATTACAAGATTCACGGCGACGACATGCAGTTCGTCGAAATCGAGCTCGATCCCTCCGAGGCGGTCGTCGCCGAAGCGGGCGGCATGATGTTCATGGACGAAGGCATCGCCATGCAGACGATCTTTGGCGACGGCTCGCAGCAGAACTCCGGCTTCATGGGCGCGCTCCTCGGCGCCGGCAAACGCCTGCTCACCGGCGAGTCGCTTTTCATGACGGTCTTTCAAAACCAGGGCGCCGGTAAAAAACGCCTCGCCTTCGGCGCCCCGTTCCCGGGCAAGATCGTTCCCGTCCACCTCGCCGAGCTCGGCGGCGAACTCATCGCGCAGAAAGACTCGTTCCTCTGCGCCGCCAAGGGCGTGAGCGTCGGCATCGCTTTCCAAAAACGCCTCGGCGCCGGTCTCTTCGGCGGCGAAGGCTTCATCATGCAGCGGCTCACCGGCGACGGCTGGGCCTTCGTGCACGCCGGCGGCACACTCTACGAACGCGAACTCGCTCCCGGCGAAACGCTCCGCGTCGACACCGGTTGCATCGTCGCCTTCCAACGCACCGTCGACTACGACATCCAATTCGTCGGCGGCGTGAAAACCGCGCTCTTCGGCGGCGAGGGACTTTTCTTCGCGACCCTCCGCGGCCCCGGCAAAGTCTGGCTGCAATCGCTCCCGTTCTCTCGCCTCGCCGGCCGCATCATCGCCGCCGCCCCGAAGACCGGCAGCGGCGGCCGCGGCGAAGGCTCGATCCTCGGCGGCATTGGCCGCGTCCTCGACGGCGACAACAGCTGAGTTCGCCCGCTCCGGACGACTCGACAACGGCGGTCCCTGACCGCCGTTATTTTTCGCCATTGTCGCGGCCTGCCAGCCACCGCTCCCCATATTTCTGCCGCCGCTTCCCGCTCCATGACCGCCTGTCCACGCCGGGATTGTTTTTTATACACCGCCGCGCACACTGACCGCGCCCCATGAAAATCTACCTTACCTACGGCTTCGCGATCGCTTTCGCCAACCTCCTCCTCGCCGCCATCCTGTTCTTCCTCGGCTTCCACTCCGACCCCGACAAACTCGGCCCCGCTCAAGCCATCGGCACCGCCGGCGGGCTCGCGATCTCCATCATCGGAATCGTGCTCGGCACGAAAGCCCGCCGCGCCGAAGTCCCCTCGAGCGAACCGTTCGGCTACGGCCGCGCTCTCGGCGCCGGCGTGATGATCACGCTCTTTGCCGCGCTCATCACGATCGTCACGCACTGGCTCTATCTCACGGTCATCAATCCCGGCTTCACCGACGTCATGCTTCAATCGCAGGTCGCCAAAATGGAGGCGTCCGGACTGTCGAGCACCCAAATCGAGAACGCCGAGGCCATGATGCGCCGGATGATGCACCCCGCCCTTCAGGCCATTTTTGCCTTCATCGGCGCGCTGGTGTTCGGCGTGATCATTTCGCTCATCACCGCGGCCTTTCTCAAGCGCTCCGAAACCACGCCTCCGCCCATCGCAGCGTAAGCCGCCGCCTTTCGCCCGATCACCCGCGCAGGGTCGCCGCTAAATCGCCGACCCTGCCTCATCGAAGAGCTCAATCGACCGCCGCTCCCGCAACGCCGCCCGCCGCCCCCCTCCCCACGTCCGCCTGGTCCCGGCAGATTCTCGGCGTGGACCTCGCAACTCACCGTTTGGCGCGGGCACTAAAAAGGGGCCCGGTTTTCACCGGGCCCCTTGTTCTTAGGATTACGTTTCCAGCCTTATTCGCGGCCGAAAACCCGCTTCCAGTCGATGCGGTATTCAACCGTCATGACTGCGAGCAGCGCGATCACGCTGCCGTAGCCGATGAGGTTTTCCACGGCGACCGGGGAACGGAGGGAAAGCAAGAGGGCGGCAACAGCGATAACGCCGGGGATGGCCGCAAGGATCAGTTTATTGTTCTTCATGGTGTGTGTCTTTCGTTCTCGTCAGCACGGGTCTCGTTTTGACGCGGCGATACTACCTGAATTGCTCCAATAGTTGAAATTGCGTTTTCCTATTTGATCCATAGTCATCGCCTATGGAAATGCACCAGCTCCGTTACGCGGTCGCCGTCGCCGACGCCGGGAACTTCACGCGCGCCGCCGAGCGCAGCCATGTTACTCAACCCACGCTCAGCCAACAGATACTAAATCTGGAAGCCGAGATCGGCCACAAGCTCTTCCACCGCCTCGGCCGCAAGGCCGTCCTCACCGAGGCCGGCGCCGTCTTTCTCGAACGCGCCCGCCGCATCCTCTTCGAGGCCGAAAACGCGGCCAAGGAACTCAGCGACCACCCCTCCCTCGACCGCCGCATCACCGTCGGCGCCCTCCCGACCGTCGCTCCTTACCTCCTCCTCCCCTTGATCGCACACTTTCGCAAATCCCACCCCAACCTCACGATCCACGTGCGGGAAGACTTTCGCCGCGACCTCGTTCGCGCCGTCGTCGAGGGCGAACTCGACCTCGCCATCGTCAGCCTCCCCGTCAAAGACCCCCGCCTCTCCATCGAGCCACTCATGACCGAGCCTCTCTTGCTCGTCGTCGGCAAGGATCACCCTTTCGCCAGTCGATCTGAAATCACCCTGCAGGACATCGCCGAGGAAACCTTCGTCACCATGGGCGATTCCAGCTCCCTCGCCGGTCAGATCCGCGGCTTCTTCGGCGACCACAACATCGAGCCCAAAGTCGGCTACCGCTGCGCCCAGGTCGCCACCCTCAAAGCCTTCGTCGCCATGGGCGCCGGCATTTCGATTCTCCCCCTCGTCGACCGCATGCCCGAAGACACCGATTCCCTCGTGTATCTGCGCCTCGCCGGCACCGCGCCCACCCGGCAGCTCGCCGTCATCCGCCACCTGCAACGCTACCAAAGCCGCGGCGCCGAACAGTTTCTCGGCCTCCTCCGCGATTACGTCGCCGAGAAACACACCCAGCACCCCTTCGGCGAAACCGCCCCCGCCCCCGCGCCAACCCCACCCCCGCCCGCCGCCAAGGCAGCACGCCCGCGCCCTCACACGCCGCGAAAAACCTGACCCGGCCGGGCCCCATCCCACCCGCGCGCGATTGCGCTTTCCCGCGAACCGCCAACTCTCCTCGTCCCATGTCCGCCGATACGCATGCGCAGACACCGCGACGCGAGCTCGTCACCTTGATCGCTCTGAGTGCGGTGATGTTCACGCACATCCTCGATTTCATGATCATGATGCCGCTCGGCGCGCAGCTCATGCGCGTGTTCGACATCACGCCGGCCAAGTTCACCCAGCTCGTCGCCAGTTATGGTTTCGCCGCCGCTGCCGCGGGTTTCGCCGGTGGCTTCATCCTCGACCGCTTCGACCGCACTCGCTGCCTGCTCGTGCTCTACGCCGGCTTCGGTCTCGCTACCGTCGCCTGCGGACTCGCGCCAACCTACACCTGGCTGCTCGTCGCCCGTATCCTCGCCGGCGCGTTCGGCGGCCTCGCCGGCTCGATGGTCAACGCCATGGTCGCCGACATCATTCCCATTCACCGCCGCGGCCGCGCCATGAGCTGGATCGCCGCGTCGTTTCCCACCGCCTCCGTCCTCGGCGTTCCCGCGGGGCTCATTCTCGCCGGCCGCTTCGGCTGGCACGCGCCGTTCTTCATGCTCGCCGCGTGCAGCGCCGTCATTCTCGCGGGCGCCTGGTTCGTTCTTCCACGGATCCGCACCGCCGTGCAGGGTCACCGCCCGTTGCGGCAGATGCGCGAAATCGTTTCGCACGGCATCCATCTTCGCGCCTTCGCCCTCGGCTCCGTGCTCGTCATGGGCAGCGCCTGCGTCGTCCCGTTTCTGGCGCCGAGCTACATCGCCAACGTCGGCCTCGACGAATCCTTCCAACTCCCCATCGCCTACGCCGTCGGCGGCATCGCCACCGCCCTCAACACCCCTCTGCTCGGCTGGCTCAGCGATCACATGGATCGCCTCAAGCTCCTCGCGATCACCTCCTCGATCGGCATCGCGGTCGTCCTCGTCATCACGCGCCTCGGCCCCACCTCGGTGTTGATCGCCTCGCTCATGATGGCCGCTTTCATGATCAGCATGTCGAGCCGCTTCTCGCCGACGATGACGATGATCACCAACGCCGTCGAATCGCGCTACCGCGGCGGCTTCATGAGCGTCAACGCCGCCCTCCAACAAGCCTCCGCCGCCATCGCCAACATCGTTGCCGGCCTCTTCATCACGCGCTCGCCCACCGGCCGTCTCCTCGGTTTTCCCACGCTCGGCTACGTCGCCGCCGGCCTCTTCGTTTTGACGGTCCTGCTCGCCGCCGAACTCCGCTCCGTCGCACCCCACGTTGCGGCCCCCGCCGGGAAACAACCCGCGCCACCGTCGCCCGCCAAAGCCGCCGCCTGACCCATGTCTTCGCCCGTCACCGCCCTTTCCGCGACCTCCGTGGCGCCCCCTCCTGTCGCCCGTCCGGAGCTGCTCGCCCCGGCCGGCGATTGGGAATGCGCCCGCGCCGCCGTCGAAAACGGCGCCGACGCCATCTACTTCGGACTCGAACGCTTCAACGCCCGCATGCGCGCGAAGAATTTCACGCAGGCCGACCTTCCCGCGCTGATGGAATTCCTCCACCGCCGCGGCGTCCGCGGCTACGTCACCTTCAACACGCTCGTCTTCGCCAACGAAGTCGCCGACGCCAAAGACTACCTTCGCACCATCATCTCCGCCGGCGTCGACGCCGCGATCGTCCAGGATGTCGGCATGTGCCGACTCATTCGCGCGCTCTCACCGGACTTCCCGATCCACTGCTCCACGCAGATGACGATCACCAGCGCCGCCGGCGTCGACTTCGCCCGCGAACTCGGCGCACAACTCGTCGTCCTCGCCCGCGAAAATTCCCTACCCGAGATCGGCAAGATCCGCGCCCAGCTCGCCGCTCGCGCCGCCGAGCTCCCCCTCGAGGTCTTCGTCCACGGCGCCCTCTGCGTCGCCTACTCCGGCCAGTGCCTCACCAGCGAATCCCTCGGCGGCCGCTCCGCCAACCGCGGCGAATGCGCCCAAGCCTGCCGCTTGCCCTACGATCTCATCGCCGACGGGAAACAAATCCCGCTCGGCGACAAACGCTACCTGCTCAGCCCGCAGGATCTCGCCGGTCTCGACGTCCTCCCCGACCTCGTCCGCGCCGGCGTGTCCTCCCTCAAAATCGAAGGCCGCCTCAAATCCCCCGAATACGTCGCCAGCATCACGCGCGTCTATCGCGCCGCACTCGACCGGCTCGCCCCCTCCTCTCTCAACTCTCAACCCTCAACCGTCGACTCCCGCTACGAGCTCCAGATGGCCTTCTCCCGCGGCCTCTACACCGGCTGGTTCCGCGGCATCGACAACCAATCCCTCGCCCACGGCCGCTTCGGCACCAAGCGCGGCGTCTTCCTCGGCACCGTCGCCCGCGTCGAACGTGAATCCGTTTCCCTGATACTGCAGGCGCCGCTCAAACCCGGCGATGGCGTCGTCTTCGACGCCGGCCGCCCCGAGGAACGCGAGGAAGGCGGCCGCGTTTACCAGGTCGAAACCCGCTCCGGCTCCACCGAAACCACCCTCCGCTTCGGCCACGGCGACCTCGACTGGCGTCGCATCCGCCCCGGCCAGCGCATCTGGAAAACCAGCGACCCCGCCCTCGAACGCGAACTCCGCGCCACCTTCGAAGGCGAAAAAATCCGCTTCCAGCGTCCGCTCTCCTTCGACGTTCACGGCCACGCCGGCGCCCCGCTCACGCTCATCGCCCGCGACACCGAAGGTCACGTCGCCCAAGCCGCGTCCTCCGTCCCGCTCACGCCCGCCGAAACCCAACCGCTCGACGCCCCCCGCCTCCGCGACCAGCTCGGCCGGCTCGGCGGCACGCCGTTCAAGCTCGGCGAGGTCACCTCGTTCCTCGAAGGCCGCGTCATCCTCCCCGCAAGCGAACTCAACCGCCTCCGCCGCGAAGTCGTCGCCGCTCTCGAAACCCAACGCGCCGCCCCGCATCGCTGGACTCTTGTGGAATCCGGCCTCCCGCCGGGTTTCGCCCCGTCCCCCCCTCCATCCTCACCCGCCGCTCCCGACCTCATCGCCGTCCTCCGCCTCCCCGAACAACTCGACGCCGCCTGGTCCGCCGGCGCCCGCACCATCTACTGCGAATTCGAGAACCCGAAACACTACCGCGACACCGTCGCCCGCTTCCGCGAACTCCAGACCGCTCCGGCCTCTCAACTCTCAACTCTCAACTCTACACCAGCCCCGTCCATCTGGGTCGCCGCCCCCCGCATCTTCAAACCCGGCGAAGAATGGATCCTCCAACAGGTCCGCTCCTGCAACGCCGACGGGTATCTCATTCGCAACTACGACCACCTCGCGTTTTTTGCCGCCGACCGCAAACGCGGCGACTTCTCCCTCAACGTCGCCAATCCGCTCACCGCCGACTACTTCCTCCAGCGCTACGGTCTCGAACGCGTCACCGCCAGCTACGATCTCAACATCGCGCAGCTCGAAGCCCTCCTCCGCTCCGCCCCGCCCGCCTGGTTCGACATCACCATTCACCAGCACATGCCCATGTTTCACATGGAGCACTGCGTGTTCTGCGCGTTTCTTTCCACCGGCAAGGACTACCGCGACTGCGGCCGCCCGTGCGACACCCACCGCGTCGCCCTCCGCGACCGCGTCGGCGCCGAACTCCCGCTGCGCGCCGACGCCGGCTGCCGCAACACCGTATTCAATAACCGGGCACAAACCGGCGCCGAATACGTCGCCCGCCTCCTCGAGCTCGGCGCCCGCAGCTTTCGCGTCGAATTCGTCAACGAATCGCCCGACGAGGTCGCACGCACGCTCACCCGCTACGGCCAGCTCCTCCGCGGCGAGATTTCCGGCGACACGCTCTGGCGCGAATTGAAACTCCTTCACCAGCTCGGCGTCACCCGCGGCCAGATGGAAACCGCTCCCCAGCGCATCCAGCGCAAGACGTGATTCGTCTCGCGCGCCTTCCATGCGACTCCGCCCTCGCCCCGCCGCCGTCCTCGCGCTCGTGCTCTTTTCATTTCTCTCCGCCTGCACGCCCGAGCGCGGCCTCATCTTTCCCGGCACCGCCACCCACGGCCGGAGTGATGCGGCTGTCCCCCCGAGTTCCGACTACGAACTCGTCGAACTCACCACGCGCAACGGCATGCCCATCGTCGCGCAATTCGGCGCCGCGCTCGATGCCCGCGGAAAAGCTCTATCTGTCTCCGCCCGGCCCACCTTGATTTTCTTCTACGGCAACGGCTCCTGCCTCGCCTACACGCAACGCGAGTTTCACGAATTCCGCCGCCTCGGTCTCAACGTCGTCATCCCCGAATATCCCGGCTATGGCATCAGCCCCGGCGGCGCCCCCAGCGAAAACGCGTTCAACGAATCCGCCGACGCCGTCTACGATCACCTGCTCGCCCGCCCCGGCATCAATCCCACTCGGATCGTCGCCGGCGGCTGGTCGATGGGCGCAGCCGTCGCCCTCGACCTCGCCAGTCGCCGCCGCGTCTCACACGTCTTCACGGTCAGCGCGTTCACGTCGATGCACGAGGTCGCACGCCTTGTCGCCCCCTGGGGGCCGACGTCGCTCCTGATCCGTTCCCGCTTCGACAACCTTTCAAAACTCCCCGCCATCTCCGCGCCGATCCTCCTGTTTCACGGCGAACACGACACGCTCGTCCCCGCCTCGATGTCATCCACCCTCGCCGCCCGCGCCCGGCCGGGCCAGGCGCACGTCGTCACCTTCCCCGGCGTCGGCCACAACGACATTTTCGCACTCCGCGGCGCAGCCATCTCCTCCCAGCTCGGCGATTTTCTCGCCCGCCCGTAGAACGCTGCATCCGCCCGCACGCTCCCTCACCGGCGGCGCACCCGGTCCCACATCCGCATCGCGCTCATCGCGACCGGCGCGAGCTTCAACCATTGCTTCCACCCGCTCACGGTCGCCCGCTTTTTCGTCATCCTCCGCTGCAACAAAAACCCCAGCGGAATCGCCGCGAGTTTCGCATACGGCGCGATCTTCCGCCATTGCGCCGCCGCACGATCGATCGCCGCGATCGGTCGCGCGACGTTTCCCGCATATTCCACGCACTGCGCCCGGCGCGCCGCGATCTTCAACCGCAACGCACTTTTGTGCAGCGCGAGGTCGTTCAATTGTCCCGTCGGATACATGCGCGATCCTGCGTCAGCTCCGCAATCGTGGCATCGAACGGCCGCGGCTGTTGCGCGATCGTCTTGCGGCAATACAGCAAAATGCCCACGAACCCGCCGGTATACAGCACCGCGAAGGTCACCAGCACCGCCAGCCGCGCCGTTTCCCAGAACAGGTAAACCACCGCCAGGCTCGCGAACGTGATCGCCAGGATCGCCGAGAACACCGCCGCGGCGACCCAGATGAAGAGCTGCACGAAGCGCAATTTCTCCTCGCGCAGCTCGAGCGAAAACAGCTCGAGCCGTTCCCGCGCGGAGAACAGCACGCTGTCGATCAGCCCGCGCAGGGAGCCCAGCAGGCCCCCCGTTGCCGGACTTGGACCATCCATGGCCGGACTCAGTGGTTGCTGCGACGAATGAGCGCGCCGAGCAGCACGCCGATCCCGAGCGCGATCGCGAGCGACTCGTAAGGATGCGCGCGGATCGTCTCGTCGGTCACCTTCGCGCCTTCGATCACTTTCTTCCGCGCATCTTCATAAGCGACGCCCGCCTTCGATTGCAGCTGGTCGAAGCGCGCGCGCAGCTCGCCCAGCCGGTCTTTCGCTTTTTCCGAAACGGGACCGACCATCAGTGCCTCCGCTTCGTTCATCAGCCGGCTGATGTGGTCGACAATATCGTCAGGCGTTTCAGCCCGGGAACCGGAATCGTTTTTCATATGCGTGATAGAGGTTGAGGTTGAGGTATCAGGCCAAGCCACCGGGCTAAATCGCCCGACGCGACACGAGAACGAAGTCCCCATGCCAGCGCCACAGCCCCGAGTGCCAGCGACCAGATTGACCGCTCTGGCCGCGGATCGTTCAGCATCGCCACGAATTGGGATGAAATCGCGCCAGGCGTTTCCCAACCGAAACAGAGCAGAACAGCACCGGCAAACAGGAGGATGAAGCCGAAGAGCTTTGCCACCTCGCACTCTATCACAGGTTGTGCCACTCGTCGCCGGCCCCACGCATTTATCTGAGCATCAGCCGGAAAAAATTACGCCGGTAAATCACCGCCCCCGCCTTGAGTGAACTTCCGTGCACTTTGCGGCAGCGCCGGCGTCGCCTTGCGCAACGCGCACGATCATTCTTCGCCGTAGCTCCCACACCGGAGGTTACCCGCCCCCGCGGCGCCCCATTTCGCCCCGGAACCAACGCACCTCCTCACCGTTCCAAAACAGCCCGCTCCGCGTATGGTGAACCAAACCGCATTGTCCCCGCACCGCTCCGAACTCCGCGAGCGGTTCAATCGGTTTCGTCACCACACCTTTCCCCTCCTCTGGTCGATCGTGCCGCGCAACGCCCTGCGCCTGCTCCCCGCGTCCTCCCTCACCTTCGGCCCGCCCCGCCGCGCCGCCCGCTGGGCCGATTTTCGCCAGCGTCCCGGCATGCTCTGGCGCCGCGTTCTCGCCGAACGCTTCCAACAACTCCCGCCTCCTTTCTTCTGCAACGATCCCACCACCCCCCTCGCCCGCGGTCGCGAGATCGACTGGCCCGAGACCGGCGTCGCCGAAATCGCCGGCGGCCGCGTCCTCGACGAACACGCGTGGATCGTCGGGCCCGACGACACCTTTCTCGGCGACTTCTGCTACATCGGTCCCAGCCGTTTTTCGAAGGTCAACCACATCATCAAGCTCCACGCGGCCCGCCGTCTCGCCGGCCGCACGCTCAACCTCTGCAGCGCCAACGCCGTCACCAATTTCTTCCACTTCGTCATCGACTCGATCAGCCGCATCGAACTGGTCCAACGCGCCGGCTACACTTGGGACGATTTCGACCACATTCTCTTCCCCCGCTTCAGCAGCCCGACCACCGAGGCGATCGTCGACGCCTCCGGCCTGCCGCGCGAGAAACTCGTCCGCATCGGCCGTCGCGAGCAATTCCAGTGCGAGACGCTCATCCAGCCTTCCTTCCCCGGCCCACTCGCCTGCACGCCGCCGTGGGTGCTCGAATTCTACCGCCGGCTCTTTCCGCCCACCGCCGCACCGCGGCGCCGCCGCCTCTACCTGCCACGGCGCAACAACCGCTTTCCGCAGAACGAATCCCTCCTCGCCGCCCGCCTCGCCGCCGCCGGGTTCGAAACGCTCGATCCGGCCACCACCCGTAATCTCCATCGCCACCTCGCCGAAGCGAGCCACGTCGTCGGCGTGCATGGCGCCGCCCTCGCCAACCTCGTGTTCTGCGCCCCCGGCACGCGGATCCTCGAGCTCATGCCCACGGAGATCTCCGAGCACTACAATCGCTGGTTCTACTACACGCTTTGCTCCAGCGGCGACATGCCCTACGGCGCCCTCATCGGCCGCTCGCGCCGCCAGCGCCTCACCACCTTCAGCCCCCAGCCCAAGACCGAGTTCACGCTCGACCCCCACGACGTCGACGCCGCCCTCGCGGCCCTGCTCGTCTGATCGCAACCCGGCCAAAAAAATGCGGGCGCCAAGCTCGGCCCGCATTCTTTACCGGCGTCTCTTTTCGGGTCAGAAACTGCCCTTCACCCCGAAACTCCAGTTCGAGCCGTAGTTCTCGTAGCGCCAGACCACGTCGGGATTGCCGGCGCTCGTCTCGAAGATCCGATGCGGCTCCTCGAAAACGTTCCGGCCCGAGAAATACAGGCTGAAATGATCCGTCAGTTGCAGCGAGCCGCTCAGATCGAACTTCGCATTCGCCTTGAGATAACGGTTCGTCGAGCTCTGGAACCACGGTGAGTCGTCCCGAAACACCGCGTTGAACCGCAGCGACAAGCGCTTGTAACGATAGCTGAGCCCGCCCTTGATCGCGTGCGGCACCACGCCGGTCACGCGCCGGCTCGTGTAGGTGCGCGTGTAGGAAAGGTTCAGCGACGTGCCCTGCAGGACCTTGGGCAGGAAACTCAGGTATTGGAGATACGAATACTCCATCGACCGATACGTCACCGGCGCGCCCGCGTTGCTGAAGCTGATGAAGTCGTAGGAATCGTAGGCGGGATCCGTGTTGCCGTATTCCGCCGCCGTGAGGCTGTCGCCTTCCTGCAGATCCCGCACCTTGGAATGCGACGCCACCACCTGCACGTTGCTGCTGCTGTTGCGGCCGAAGAAATAGCTCAGCGACGCCGCGATCTTCTGCGATCGCTCCGGCCGCAGGCTCGTGTTCGGCGTCGTCACCGTTTCCGCCACATCGTTGATCAAGGTCGTCCCGGCCAGCTTCGACAGATCCGGCCGCTTGATCGTTTTGCCCCAGCCGATGTCACCCAGCAGGTTCGGCGTGAACAAATACTTCGCCGCGATGCTCGGAAACACGTCGTCGTAGCGGTTTTTCCGCATGAAACGCGGCCGCGAATAGCGGTAGTCGATCCCCGCCCACGTCGTCGGATTTCCCGCCGCATTCACCGGATAACCCGCCGCCGCCACCTCCGAACTCGTATACGGATTCCACTCCTCCGATTCGAGTTCGGTCTGCTCGTAACGCACTCCGCCCTGCACCTGCAGCTTCGCGATCTTGGTGTTTCCCATCAGATAGCCCGCCGACACCGTCTCGGACATATCGTAGGTCGGTTGATGCAGGTAGCGCCCCTGCTCATATTGCGTGACCGAGATGATGCCGAGGCTCTCGCCCCGTTCGAAATACTCCGGGTTCGAGTTGAACAGCTGCCCAAGCGCATCGCGGTCCGGAAACGCCGGCGCGCCTCCGCCACCGATCGACGTGAACTTCACCCCGATCTGGTTGCCCGGCTGGTAGAGTTGAAACGGCGACGGATAGTTCGCGAAGCTGCCGGTCGCCCCGCCGCCCGGACCGACGTAACGCCACACGTCATAGCTGTTCGAGTTCCGCGCGATGCGGCTGTCCTCCGTCACCTTCACCCCCGCCTGCAAAAACGTCGGGAGCCGCGTCGGCAGTTGATAGCGGACATTCAGCGCGCCGATGCTCAGATCGCTCGTCGCCTGGCGATTGTCGTCCGAGATGCGCGGATTCGTCAGGCTCGCCAGATCCGTCCAGTCCGCCCCGCCCGTCTGCACGATTTGCCAGTCGGCATCCTCGATGCTCGAGCGCGTCGCCGTGAACTCCACATTCTGGAGGTTGTTCACCGGCGAGTTCGCCACCGATCCATGCGCGAGATTGTCGTAGTCGTTCCGCGAATGCGACACTTGGAACGCCCCGTCGATCGTGAAGTCGTTCCAGCGATACTCGAAGCTCGGCGCGATCGTGATCGTGTTCGTGAACTTCAGCCCATTGCCGCCGCCGAAGACCACCTGCCGCGACGCCGGCGTGCCGCCGGTCGTCGTGCCGAACGCCAGCACGCCATCGCCCGCCACAAACTGCCGGCCCGTCGTCGCCGCCGTGTTGTTCGTCGCCGCCTGCATCGTCACCTGCCGGTTGTAGAAACGCGCATCGTAGGCGTTGAAAATCACGTTGAGCGACAGTGTGAGATTCTCCGTCGCGCGAAAATCCGCCGTGAACGTCGTCGTAAACCGCTCCGTCCACTTCGGCCCGTCTTTCAACAGCACCTGCGTCAACACCTGCGGCCGCGTGTCCCCCGCCGTCGTCGCGCGGTTGTAGGTGTGATCCACCCGATACTGCTCGTTGTAGAGATTCGACTCGCTCACGCCGATCAACACGCCCAGCCGATCCCCGAAAAACACGTCCGAGTAGCTGAGGTCGTAGTTCAATTTGTATTTCCGCCCGAAGCCGTCGTTCGGCCCGACCGTCCGGCCCAGTCTCAACTCCTCCGTGTTCATCACCGTGCCGACATTCATCGCGATGAAGCGTCCCTTCAGGTCGAACGCCCGCTTCGTCTTCATGTTGATGTTGCCCGCCGGCGCATTCGCATCCATCGCCGGACTGATCACCCGGTTGATCTCGATCGACTCGATGCTGTTGATCGAGATCGCGTCGAAACCGAACGAGCGATTCGACGTGCCCGCCGCGGAATTCTCGAACGCCACATACTGCGTGAACGCATCCGCGCTCGCGATCGAGCGCCCGTCGAGCGTCACACTCGTGTATTCCGAACCCATGCCGCCGAGCCGCGGTCCACGCGTGTCCGCCTCCACATACTCGAGCTCCACGCCGGGGAGGTATTTCAGGAATTCGCCCACGTTGCCCTCCGTCACGTCGCCAAACGCATCCGACGAAATCGAACGACTCAGGCTCATCGACGCCCGCTGGGTCTGCAGCGCCTTCGCATTTCCCGTGCGATCGCTCTGCACCGTGAACTCCTGCAACACCACGACCTCGTCATCCGCACTCGCCAGCCCGCTCGTGATCTGCAGCTCCGTCGTCGCCACGCCGCCCGCGGGCACCGTCACTTCCTTCGTCGTCGTGCGATAACCCGTAAAGCTCGCGACGACCTTCACCGGCCCGGCCGGCACCCGCAACAGCCGGAAATATCCGCCCGCCTCGGTGATCGCGCTGATCTCCGTGCCTTCGACCCGCACCTCGGCGTTGCGCACGTATTCGTTGACGGAAGGATCGAAGACGCGGCCGCTGATCGTTCCCGTGCCGTTGCCGGCCGGTTGCGCGAGGGCCGAAAGCGCCATCGCAAAAACAAGACTCACACGGACAAAGAAGCGGAGGGGTGGACAGTTCATGGTTGTTTGGGTCGGTGAGCGCTGCGGGGGCCCGCGCCGGGGCTCGAGAGGTGGCGAAAATCGCCTCCGTTGGGGCATCTCGATGCGCCGAGAATAGCGCAGCCGAAATCGCGCTTCCCCCCTCATTCGAGGGGTGAGCGCATTTTTCACCGCCGCTCCCTCGAAGAATTCCACGCACACCCCTCGAACGGGGGGTGTGAGTCCACGGCCGGAACACTATCCTCCACGTGCAACTCCCCGCGCTCGCGTCCGTCCCCGTGTTCCCACGGCTCGCCCGTTTTTCGCGCGACGGCCTGCACCCCACGCTCCGCATGAAGTCCCTTTTTTCTCCGCTGCGCGCAGCACGTTCCACCATCGCCCTGCTCCTCGCGGGATCCGCCGCCGCGCTCGCCACTCCCCCCGCCCAACTTCGGCCGAGCGATTGGCTCCACTCGAGCATGCTCACACATGGCTGGGAATTCGTTCGCGGCGACCTCGGCGGCGTTTGGGAAACGCTTCGCAGCGCCGACCGCGCCCTCGATCTTCCCGTCTGGTCCGCCGCCACGCTCCCTCACTGCTACAACGCCGCCGACGCCGTCGACCCCGACACGCCCTACTATCAGGGCCCCGCGTGGTATCGCACCCAGCTCGACATCGCCAACCCGCACCCCGACGGACGCACCCTCCTTCATTTCGAAGGCAGCGGACAGAAAACCGAAGTATGGATCGGCGACCGACGCGTCGCCGAACACGTCGGCGGCTACGACGAATTCGTCGTCGATATCACCGACGCCGTCACCGCCTACCGAGCTTCGCCCCTCGCCCAACTCCCGCCCGCCGAATCGCACGTCACCGCCGGCCGCGTTCCCCTCGCCGTGCGCTGCGACAACTCTCGCGACCTCGAAGCCATCCCGTCCGACCTCAGCGATTTCAACCTCTACGGCGGCCTCTACCGCCCCGTCCACCTCGTCTATTTGCCTGCGCACGGCCTCACACGCCTGCACGTCACCCCCGCCCGCCAGCCCGACGGCTCCTGGCGCATCGCGCTGCGCGCGCGTTTCCATTCCGCCGGCCCCGAGCAGTCCCTCACCATCCGACTCGTCGCGCCGGACGGAACAACGCTCCACACCACCGACACGCGCGTCACCCCGTCGCAGGACGCCACCGCGCTTCCCGACCTCACCGTCGCTCCCGATCAAGCCCAACTCTGGTCCCCCACCTCGCCCATACTCTACGGCGTCGAAGTAATCGCCCGCAGCCCCGCCGGCGAGAGCCGCGACTGGCAACGCTTCGGCCTGCGCACGTTCGAGTTCGTCGAACACGGCCCGTTCAAACTCAATGGCGAACGCCTCCTCCTCCGCGGCACCCATCGCCACGAGGACCACGCCGGCCTCGCCGCCGCCATGACCGAGGAACTCATGGAAACCGAAATGCGCCTCATGAAGCGCATGGGCGCCAACTTCATCCGCCTTGGCCACTACCAGCAGTCGCGCCGCATCCTCGAACTCTGCGACGAACTCGGGCTCCTCGTCTGGGAGGAAATTCCCTGGTGCCGCGGCGGCCTTGGCGGCGAACGTTATCGCGACCAAGCCCGCGCGATGCTCCGCGCCATGATCGATCAGCATTATAACCACCCGTCCGTCATCCTCTGGGGCCTCGGGAACGAAAACGATTGGCCCGGCGATTTCTCCACCTTCGACCAGGAGCAAATCCGCACCTTCATGCGCGAGCTGCACGACCTCTCTCACACGCTCGACCCCACCCGCCTCACCGCCATCCGCCGCTGCGATTTCTGCCGCGATATCGTCGATGTCTACGCGCCGTCGATCTGGGCCGGCTGGTATCGCGGTCAGTTCACCGAATATCGCACCGTCCTCGAAAAGGAGCGCCCGCGCGCGAAACACCTGCTCCACGCCGAATGGGGCGGCGACAGCCACGCGGGCCGCCACGCCGAAGACGCGTATTCACTTCTTCGCGACGTGAAGGTCGCCGGCGCCGCCGACGAGCGCGGCCTCGATTTTATGGACGTCGGCGGCAACGCCCGCGCCTCCCGCGACGGCGACTGGTCGGAATCCTACATCTGCGACCTCATCGACTGGCACCTGAAGGAGCAGGAAAAACTCGAGTGGTTCGTCGGCAGCGCCATGTGGCCGTTTAAGGATTTCTCCACTCCGCTGCGCCCCGACAACCCCGTCCCCTTCGTAAACCAAAAAGGCGCCGTCGAACGCGATCTCACCCCCAAGGAATCGTTCTACGTCTACCAATCCTACTGGACCGACGAGCCCATGATCCGCCTCTACGGCCACTCCTGGCCCGTCCGCTGGGGCCAGCCCGGCGAGAAACGCACCGTGAAGGTCTACTCGAATTGCGACGAGGTGGAGCTCTGGCTCAACGGCGCCTCCCAAGGCACGCGCCGCCGCAACCGCGACGACTTTCCCGCCGCCGGCCTCCGCTGGCCGGTTGTTTTCCAGGAGGGCATGAACTCGCTTCGCGCCGTCGGCAAAAAACACGGCCACGTCGTCACCGACGAATTCGCCCTTCGTTACGAAACGCGCGCCTGGGGCCCGCCCCACCACCTCCGCCTCCAACAGCTTTCCCTCTCCCCCGAACGCCTCCGCATCCAGGCCGAGCTCCTCGACCAAAACGGCGTCGTCTGCCTCGACGCCCGCGACTTCCTCCGCTTCGGCCACGCCGGCGACGGCCGTCTCCTCGACAACCTCGGCACCGCCCGCGGCTCCCGCCTCGTGCAACTCGCCAACGGCCGTGCTCAAATCGACGTCGCACTCCCACCCCACGGCAACGCCACGCTTTCCGCCTCGGTCGCCGGCGTCCCAACCGCCCTTCTACCACTCGCCCATCCTCCCACCGCCACCGGCATCGCTCCGCCCTTCGACGCAATCGCCGACATCGAACGCGAACGCGTCCTGCGCCTCGCCGCCGACGCCCATCGCCTCTCTCCCGTTTCGCTTCGCCATGCACCGTTGCCGCCCTTCGCCGTCGCCGCCGGCGCCCAACCCGGCGACTATCTCTCGATGGGGGACTACTGGTGGCCCAATCCCGCCACCGCCGACGGCCTTCCCTACGTGCGACGCGACGGCGAGACCAACCCCGCCAACTTCGACGCCCATCGTCAGGCACTCCGCGCGATGCGCGACGCCGTCGCCCCGCTCGCCGCCGCGTATTTGATTTCTGGCGACGTCACCCACGCCCAGGCCGCCGCCGACTGGCTCCACACGTTTTTCGTTTCGCCCGACACCCGCATGAACCCCCACCTGCGCTTCGCCCAGGCCATCCCGGGCGTCACCGCCGGGCGCGGCATCGGCATCATCGATACGCTTCACCTCTGCGAAGTCGCACTCGCCGCCGACGCCATCGCCAACGCCCCCGGCGTCTCCGCCGACACAATCGCCCGCGTCCGCACCTGGTTCAGCGACTACTTGCAATGGATGCTCGCCGACCCCAACGGCCGCGACGAAGCCGCGACGAAAAACAACCACAGCGTCGCCTACTACCTGCAGGTCGCCACCTTCGCCCGCTTCGTGAAGGACGACCACGCGCTCGTTGCCGCCCGCCGCTTCTTCCGCGACATCCTGCTGCCCGACCAGCTCGCGTTGGATGGCCGTTTTCCGCGCGAACTCTCCCGCACAAAACCCTTCGGTTACTCCATCTTCCAATTGGACAACGTCGCACTCCTCGCCGAGGTCCTCACCACCCCCGGGGAAAACCTCTGGCAATTCGCACTCCCCGACGGCCGGAGCGTCGCCCACGCCGTCGACTTCCTCGCCCCGTATCTCGCTCATCCCGATCGCTGGCCCTTCGCCCGCGATATCGCCCATTTCGAAGACTGGCCCGTCCGCCAGCCCGCCCTGCTCCTCGCCGGCTATCGGCTCGGGCGCCCCGACTACCTTGCGCTCTGGCGCCGCCTGCCCGCCGCTTCAGCCAATCCCGAAATCCGCCGCAACATGGCCGTCACGCAGCCCCTGCTTTGGCTGCGTTCCAAAACCAACTGAACCTCGTTTGCAGCCGCCCCGCCCGCCGTCTCTCCCCTAAAGAACTTGGAAACGCCCCCGCCCCGCCGTTCCTTCGTTCAACCCCGCTCCCCATGCCCCGCCTCGTTCTCCGCCCGTTTGCGACCGCTGCCGCCGCGTTTTCCCTCCTCTGCTCCTTGGTCCACGCCGGCGAAACGCTGACCGACACCGGCGAGCGCATCATCACCACCGCCGCCGAAGTCCGCGCTCTTTCGACCGCCGTCTCCGCCTCGAAACTCCCCGCCACGCTCCGCGGCGTCGTCACCGCCGCCGAACCCGACTGGCTCGGGAAATTCGTCATGCAGGACCAGAGCGCCGGTATTTTTGTTCGCAATACAGGACTCCAGCCCGCCATCGGCGACTACGTCGAAATCAGCGGCACGACCGCCTCCGGCTGGTTCGCCCCCGTGATCGAAACCAGCGGCTGGAAGAAACTCGGCACCGCTCCGATGCCCGAAGCGAAACAGGTCTCCGTCGAACGGCTCATGGCCGGCGTCGAAGCCAGCCAGCGCATCGAGGTCACCGGCATCGTCCGCTCCGTCTCCTACGTCGCGTCGCAGAAGACGATGGTCGAAGTCTCGATCGGCGGTTACCGCGTGCGCGTTTATCCGAAACTCCCGCCGCAGCTCAACCCGCGCTCCCTCGTCGCCGCCAAGGTCCGCATCCGCGGCACCGCCGGCACCACCTTCAACGCCGCCCGCCGCCAGCTCACCGCCGTCAGCATCATGGTCCCGCGCGTCGAGGACTTCATCGTCGAAGAGCCCGAACAGCACCCACCCTTCGAACTGCCCATTCTCCCCGTCGACGACCTCGCGAAATTTCGCACGAGCGCCAATCTCGGCGAACGCCTCCACGTCAAGGGCGTGATGACCTTCCGCCGCCCCGGCCTCGATCTTTTCATCCAGGACGAAACCGGCGGTCTGCACCTCGAGTCCCGCCAGCCAATCGAACTTCCGCTCGGCCGACTGATCGAGGCAGTCGGCTTTCTGGAAATCGTCAATTACCAGCCCGTGCTCCGCGACGCCGTCCTCCGCGACCTCGGCGAAGCTCCCGAGCCTGTGAAACCGCGCGCCGTCCCCATGGCCGAATTGCGCGAGGGTTTGCACGGCGCCGAACTCATCACCCTGCGCGGCACTCTCCTCGATCGCACCGTGCGGCCCGTGCGCCGCGATGACGCATCGTTCGTCGGCTTCCGCACGACGTGCACCATCCGCAACAGCGAACAATCCTTCACCGCCGAATTCGAGGGCGCTCACGAAAGCCCCGCGATCGCCGCCGCCCCGCTCGGCAGCGTCGTGGAAGTGAGCGGCGTCGCCGCGTTCGAAACGGGCGACGACGGCATCCCCAAATCCGTCAGCCTTCTCCTGCCCGACGCCAAAAGCTTCCGCGTCCTCCAATCCCCCAGCTGGCTCACCTCCGAACGCCTGCTGATCGGCTTCGCCATCGTCTGCGTGCTCCTCGCCGCCGTCATCGGCTGGCTCCTCACCGTCTCGAAGAAAAACGCCATGTTGAGCTTCCTCATCACCGAGCGCGAAAAAGCCCAGAAAGAGCTGCAGCTCGCGCACGACCAGCTCGAAGCCCGCGTGAAGGAGCGCACCGAGCAGCTCAAGGTCGAGATGTCCGTCCGCAAGGCCGCCGAGGTCGAGTTCCGCGCCGTTCTCATGGAACGCACCCGCCTCGCCCGCGAACTTCACGACACCCTCGAACAAGCTCTCACCGGCATCGCCCTCCAGCTCGAAACCGCCATTAAACTCTTCGAGCGCAACCCGCAGGACGCCGGCGCACCGCTCGAGCTCGCCCACCGCTTTCTCCGCCAAAGCCAGCTCGAGCTCCGCCGCTCCATCTGGGATCTCCGCTCGCGCGAACTCGAACAGTTCAACCTCGCCAAAGCCCTCTCGATCTCCGGTTCGCAACTCCTCGCCGGCAGCGCCATCACCCCGGAATTCACCACCCTCGGCGAAGAGCAGCGCCTCCCCGAAGTCGTCGAGGAAAACCTCCTGCGCATCGCCCAGGAGGCGCTCACCAATGTCGTGAAACACTCCGGCGCCACCACCGTCGCCGTGCGTCTCAATTTCGCCGAGGACGTGGTGTCCTTGGAAATCCATGACAACGGCTCCGGCCTCGTCGCCCACCGTCTCTCCAACCGCGGCCTGCAGCACTTCGGCCTGCTCGGCATGACCGAACGCGCCAAGCGCATCGGCGGCCGCCTCGACGTCTCCGGCCCGCCCGGCGAGGGCACCACCGTCCGCGTGAGCGTTTCGCTGCGCGACTTCGAAGCCGCCGACGCCGAAGCCGCGTCCACTCACAAACACGCCCTGTGACGTCGTCGTCCAAAATCCGCATCCTCGTCGTCGACGATCATTTCATCGTCCGCACCGGCCTCCTGTCGCTCATCAACACCGACCCGCACCTCACCGTGATCGGCGAGGCCGGCGACGGCGACGATGCGATCCGGCAGTTCAACGCGCTCCGCCCCGACCTCGTGGTCATGGACCTCCGCATGCCCGGCAAAAGCGGGCACGAGGTCACGCGCCACATCCGCCAGCTCGATGCGTCCGCGCGCGTCCTCATGCTCTCCGCCTTCGAGGGCGACACCGACATCCACCTCGCCCTCGAAGCCGGCGCGCAGGGCTACGTCTTGAAAAGCGTCACCCGCGAGGAACTGATCCCCGCCATCCACGCCGTCGCCTCCGGCCGCCGCTGGATCCCGCACGAGGTCGCCACGCGTCTCAAGTCCCGCAACAGCTACGAGGAGCTCACCGCGCGCGAACTCGATGTCCTCGTGCAGCTCGCGCGCGGTCGCGCCAACAAGGAAATCGCCGACACCCTCGGTATCAGCGAATACACGACCAAGGGCCACTTGAAGAACATCCTGGCCAAGCTCCGCGTCTCCGACCGCACGCAGGCCGTCATCGCCGCCGTTCAACGCGGCATCATCCATTTCTAAAATCATGCGCCGCCCCACCGCCCTCGCCTGCCTGTTGCTCTCGACCGCTTGCGCCTCCGTCGCCGCCGCCGCGGAACCCATCCCCGCCGTCATGCGCCGCGTCTTCGACTGGCAGGTCGCTCATCCCTGGAGCACCCAACACCCGCTCACGCACCACCACGGCAACCGCGGCTGGGTGCAGGGCGCCTTCCTCACCGGCGTGATGGAAGCGTATCGGGCCACCGGAGACGACGCCTACGTCGCCTACGCGCAGGCCACCGCCGAAGCCAACCGCTGGCAGCTCGGCCCCCGCCCGCGTCACGCCGACGATCACATCGTTGGCCAGACCTACCTCGAACTCCACGCCCTCGCGCCGGCGCCGGCGAAAATCGAATCCTCCCAATCCATCCTCGACGCCCTCGTCGCCGCACCCGGCGCCGGACGCGAGCTTTGGTGGTGGTGCGACGCGCTCTACATGTGCCCGCCCACCCTCGCGAAGCTCGCCCAGCACACCGGCGAGCGCCGCTACCTCGACACGATGGATGCGCTCTACTGGGACTCGTATCTCGCGTTCTTCGATCCCGCCGAAGATTTGTTCTACCGCGACCAACGCTTCGTCTTTCCCGCCGACGGGAAGAAAACCTTCTGGAGCCGCGGCAACGGCTGGGTCCTCGCCGGACTCGCCCGCCTGCTCGACGTGCTCCCCGCCGATTATCCCACGCGCCCCCGCTACATCGCCCTTTTTCAAGCCATGGCGTCGCGCCTCGTCGACCTGCAACCCGAAGACGGTCTCTGGCGCTCGAACCTGCTGTATCCGGAAGCTCAACACGGCGAAGCCAGCGGCAGCGCGTTCTTCTGCTACGCTCTCGCCTGGGGTCTCAACCACGGCATCCTCACCGATTCGAAATATCGTCCTGCCGTCGACCGCACCTGGACCGCCCTCCTCGCCTGCGTCGATGCCGACGGCCGCCTTGGCTGGGTCCAACCCATCGGCTACGCCCCCGGCGCCTATGACGCCACCACCGCTCAGGAATACGGTTCCGGCGCCTTCCTCGCCGCCGGTTCACAGATGATGCGGCTCTCCGCCGAACCCACGCCCGCGCCGCGTCATTGATCCCGCGCCTGCGGCTTAAACTTCGCCAGCAACGCCTCGAGCGCTTTCACGCGCCCCGGCTCCGTCAGGCGCGCCGAAACCCGGCCGCGCGACACACGCCGTCCCGTCCGCACTCGAAAAATGGTGGAGGTGAGGGGAGTTGAATTCATCAGTCCTCCCTCTGAGGAACGTCCGTCAGAGGAGGACACCACCACACCGCAACACACGAACGCGCACGGAAACGCACGCATTCTGTCAGGAATTGTTGGGAGCGGAGGTCCCTCCCCCTTCCTATTATAGCGGATCGCCCGACCACGGGGAGGGGGGGAATAGCGGGAAAGTAATTTACGTATGGCCGCTCGGATTTTTCCCCGAAAAAACCCGATGTTTACGTGCTAGGGGGAAACAATGATTGAGCATCACCGGAAGCGGGTCGCGGCAACGCCATTGTTGGGTTGGGCGATGGCGCTACCATCCAGCTTCCGCTCTGCTTTCTCGCCGCCGTGCTTTTTGAGGTCTTCTCGGGTGAAGCTCTCCAGCGGATTGGTGGGGGAGTATTGCTTTGCCTTCGCGTAGCGGAGGATTTCTGCGAGGGTGTTTCTGAAGTTGAGAACCGAACGCTGACCAAGCGTCTTCCGGAGCTTCTGAAGCAGGTTCTCCACGTCACGGGCGGTGATTTGACTGACGAGCAGGTCCCCCATCCCCAACCTCTCCAGCCGTTCGCTCCGCCGCCGGAAATCGCTTTCGGTGCTGGCGTCGAGGCCGCCCGCATTGAAACGCTCAAGCTTGCTGGCGCGTAGCTCCGCCGCGACTTCGGCAAAGGTCCTGAGTCCACCCACCGGACTAAGCGCCGCTATTCCGGCCTTCACCGCATCAATGATGTTCAACTCGTGCTTTGCGAAATCCTGTGGGAGTTGCCCGCCGTTCTTCTCCTGTGCTGTGCGTCGCAGATGCTTGTTGTGTTCATCGAGGACGCTCCACGCTATCCCCATCTGCTTCTGCGCTGCGGCTGGAATCTCCGCAAACGTCGTCCCGTGCTTTTTGAGGGCCACGAACCGCTCTTCTGCTAGGCGCTCCGCCTCTTCCTTCGTCTTCCGCTGGTGCATCTCCCGCTTGCTGGGGATTCCTAACAGCTCCGACGGAATGCGGACTTGGTAGCTGACGCCATAGACCTTGCCCCCGGTCTTGTTGGGCATCTCGGCGATTTTGATGCCGCTCCCCTTCGGATGCTCCCACGTCGGATGTTTGGGGCTCTTCTTGCGGGGCTTTGCGGCGTGCGGGGCGGCTGAAGCTGTCGTCATGGCCCATCCCAACAGCACAAAACGCAGCCCCGATCAATCAAATTCCGTTAGGAATCCGTTTGGAAATCGGAGACTGCGTTGCGTTCTTAGAGTGGTGGAGGTGAGGGGAGTTGAACCCCTGTGCCCCTGACCTTCGCACACCGCGTCTACCATGTTTAGTGCAACCTTAATTTCGCCGATACCAAGCCGTCGCACGCGCTAAGGTATCCGCTATTCCCCGGATGAAGATACGACGCGCAGTCCGCGGACCGCTCCACGCGCTATGCCTGCTGTCGACGTCGGTCACGGCTAGCAGGTGTCGCCGGACCAACGTGGCCGCTAATTAAGCAGCCATGGGCATTTCTTCGTAGTTGCCTCTTATTGGTTTCGAAGGGGATTAACGAGAGACCTCGACTCTCGACAGGCAGCGGCGCACTCCAACCAAGGGTAGAATCCGGAACACCCCCAAAAGGGATCTCACGCATTCGAGTGCGGCACGGGTCAAAGAACGGGGCCGACACCATGCGGGCCTCATCCGAAATGACAAGCCCCGCGCCGACAATCTCCACGCCCCTCCCTACCGCCCCTCCCCGCCCTCCGGCGGCTTCTCCCACGCCAGCAACACCGCCGCCACGACCGCAAACACCATCCCGCTGAAATTGATCGCGCTCGGCAGCGCCCGATACAGCAGCAGCGAAAGCAAAATCGTGATCACCGGCGCCCCCGCGTTGATCAACGGCGCCACCACCATCGCCTTCCCATAGCGAAACGCATACACGAGCAGCAGCGCGCCGACCGCATTCAAACTCTGAATCGCCCCCGCCGCCCAAAACCCGCGCCACCCCCAGTTGATCGGCGCCCCGAAGTCCGTCATCCGCAACGCCACCGGCACCAGCATGAGCCCCGTCAGCATCATGTAGAAAAACACACTCTCCGCCCGCATCCGCCGGTTCGCCCGCGAAATCACGAAACCCTGCACGCCCCAGCAAACAAACACCACCAGCGTCAACCCCAGCCAGCCCCGCACCGCCGCGCCGTCTCCGGATGGCGAATACGCCAGCAGCACGCCCGCCGCCAGCGCGAGCGTGATCCCGATCCATTCGCGCACCACCACCCGCTCCCGCAACACCGCAAACGCCAGCCCCACCGTCATGATCGGCGAAAGCGCGATGATCGGAAAAACCAGATACGCCGGCGCCAGCCGCAACACCTTGAACAAAATCAACTGCCCGCCCGCTCCCAGCAGTCCCGCCGCACCGCCCAACACGATCGCCGCCGCATCGTATTCCAGCTTCCAGCCCACGCGATGCAGCGCGAACAGCGCCGGCGGCACCATCGTGAACGCCCACACGACATAACCCAGCTCCGCCGGGAATCCCGCCCGCGCCGTCGAATCGATCAGCGCCCCCCAGACGCCCCAGATCACCGCAGCCACCACCGCGTGCACGAACCACCACGCGTTCTTCCGCCCGCCGCCGTCAATCGAGGACTCGTTCATAGTCGTTCACCTCCTTCAGTGCCGCGTCACCCATCCCCGGATACGCGCGCCCGCTCCCGCTTCGCCCGAACCCGAGCTCCGTCATCAGCCGCACCTTCGCCGCATCGACCCCGGAGAATCGCAGCCGGCACGGCCGCGGCCGCTCCGCCGCTCTGCGGATCCGTTCGATCGTCGCCTCCACCAGCGCCCGCACGCGCGCCTCGTTCGTCGCCAGAAATTCCGGCAAACAATAAAAATCCATCTCGTAGATCCGCCGGCTGAACGGCGCCATCAGCCGCGCCGCACACACCGCCACGATTCCCGTCGTCGGTTCGCGCAGCACCTGGCCCGCCTCCTCCAGCCGGTCGCGATCCAGCACCGCCGGCCGCACGCTCACCACAAACGACCGCTCCAGCTCCGCCCCGGACACCACGCCCCACGCCGCGAGCTTCA
>JAEZAD010000047.1 GCA_023430565.1 Verrucomicrobiota bacterium | reverse complement strand
GGGGCATGGGAAGAGCAGTTGATGGAATCTGGAACTCAGGAACTCATGAACGGACCTGTGGAGTTTTGCCGGAGCATGTGCTGATTCCTGAGTTCCTGAGTTCCAGATAAGATTGTTTACAGTCCACCATTCACTTTCGCATTGAAGCCATACACCTCGCGCGCACCGGCCAGCGCGACGAGTTCGACTTCTTTCGTATCGCCCGCCTCGAAACGCACCGCCGTTCCCGCGGGGATGTTCAAACGAAACCCCCGTGACGCCGCTCGATCGAAACGTAGCGCTTCGTTCGTTTCGAAGAAGTGATAATGCGAGCCGACCTGAATTGGACGATCCCCCGTGTTCGCCACCTGCAACAGCTTCGTCTCGAGATTCAGATTCGCCGCCAGCGGACCGGCATCCTTCGCCACAATAATTTCGCCCGGGATCATTTCAGCCTTTCAGTGTTTCAGCTTTTCAGAATTTCCGCGTCAGCGGATCGGATTGTGAACCGTCACGAGCTTCGTGCCGTCCGGAAACGTCGCCTCGACTTGCACCTCGTGGATCATCTCGGACACGCCTTCCATCACGTCGCCGAGCTTCAGGATCGTCGTGCCAAAGCTCATCAGCTCCGCGACCGACTTCCCGTCGCGCGCACCTTCCATGATCTCATAGGTGATGATCGCGACCGACTCCGGATAATTGAGCTTCAACCCGCGCGCCTGGCGGCGCCGCGCGAGATCAGCCGCGGTGACGATGAGAAGTTTTTCCCGCTCCCGGGGGGTTAAGTGCATTTTTCGAAAAGCGTTTCAACCACGGATGGACACAGATGAACACTGATAGTCGGCACCGATCCGTGTCCATCTGTGTTCATCCGTGGTCAAAAAAATCAAACCTGAAGATGCTCCCTCACGACTTCGTCCGTGAGCTCCGCGATTTCCCCCGACGCGACCACCGCGCCGCGATCCATCGCATAAAACCGATCCGCAACGTCGCGGCAGAAATCCACGTATTGCTCGACCAGCAGGATCGCGAGCGACGCGTCTTTTTTAAGCTCCTTGATCGCGTGCTCGATTTCCTCGACCGGGTTCTCGTGCAGTCCCTCGGTCTTCAACTTCTTCAACGTGTCGCCGATGTGATCGATGATCGACGGCTGAATCCCCTCCGTCGGCTCATCGAGGATCAACAATTTCGGCCGTGTGAGAATCGCCCTCCCGATGGCAAGCTGCTGCTGTTGCCCGCCCGACAGCACGCCGCCTTTGCGCGACAGCATTTCCTTCAGCACCGGAAACAAACTGAACACCCGCTCGAGCCCTTCGCGATCCGCCGCTCTGCCGCGATTGTGCACCACCAACCCCACGTGCAGGTTCTCTTCGACGGTGAGGTGCGGAAAGATGTCCCGTCCCTGCGGCACGTAAGCGATGCCCATTCGCGCCCGGTAGTCCGGCGCGAGCTTCGCGATATTCTGCCCGTCGAACATCACCGTGCCATTCCGCACCGTCAGCAGCCCGGTGATGCAGCGCAGCGTCGTCGTCTTGCCTACGCCATTGCGGCCCATCAACGCGACCACTTCGCCCGAATTCACCATGAGATTCACGCCGCGAAGAATCCGCGAACCCGCAATGTCGGCTTCGACCGAGGAAAGTTGAAGCAGAGCGCTCATGATTGAACCACAGAGACACGGAGGCACGGAGCAAACCCATAGCAGAATTCCGTTCTCCGTGCCTCCGTGTCTTCGTGGTGAACTTCGCCTTTCATCATCATCCTAGTGCTTCCCGCGGCCAAGATAGACGTGCCGCACCTGTTCGTTCGCCTGCACTTCATCGAATTTTCCTTCGCACAACACGGTGCCTTGGTGCAGCACGGTCACCGTTCCGTCGCGCGCAATCTGCTTCACGAACGTCATGTCGTGCTCGACCACCACGATGCTGTGCTTCTCCGCGAGGCTGATCAGCAGTTCGCCGGTGCGCTTCGTCTCCTCGTCCGTCATCCCCGCCGCCGGTTCGTCGACGAGCAGCAATTGCGGATCTTGCGCGAGCAGCATCCCGATCTCGAGCCACTGCTTCTCGCCGTGCGCGAGCTGCCCGGCGCGCAAATCCCGCTTCGCCTCGAGCCGGATCAGTTTCAACAGCTCGTCGATCCGGTCACGCTGCTCCGACGTCGTGCGGTGAAACAGCGTCCGAAACACGCCGCGCGGTCCCTTCAACGACAGCAGCAGATTCTCGAAGACGGTGTGATCGATGTAGACCGACGGCGTCTGAAACTTCCGCCCGATGCCGAGCCGGTTGATCTCGTATTCGTTCATGCCGACGAGATCGATATCCCAGCCGAACTCGATCTTGCCCGTATCCGGTTTCGTGCGACCGGTGATCAGATCGAAGAACGTCGATTTTCCCGCGCCGTTCGGACCGATCACCGTCCGCAGCTCGCCGCGGTTGAGATAGAAGTTGAGGTTCGTGATGGCCTTGAAGCCATCGAACGTCTTGCTCACGTCCTCGACCGTGAGGATGAAATTGGTTTTCTCGGGGCCAACGTTCATGGCGATCCGGTGGTCACGACAGGTTTTTCGGAAGCGGCGGCGGCAGCGGTCGTTTCGTCGGCCGGCGGGCCCGAGCGGCCCTTCCACCAGGCCGAGATGCGTCCGGGCAGACTCACGATGCCGCCCGGCAGCAGCAGCACGACCACGATGAACAATCCGCCAAGAATGAACAGCCACGCATCGGGATACGCGCGCGTCGCCCAACTCTTCAGCGCGTTCACCGACACCGCGCCGATGATCGGCCCGAGCAACGTCCCGCGCCCGCCAACCGCGACCCACACGACCGCTTCGAGCGATTTGTCGGGCGTCATTTCCGACGGATTGATGATGCCGACCTGCGGCACATAAAGCGCGCCGCCGACCGCGGCGATCAGCGAAGCGACGACGAAGATGAACAATTTGAAATGCGCCGCCGCATAACCGCTGAACAACACGCGATTTTCGCCGTCGCGAATCGCCCGCTGCACCAGCCCCAGCTTCGTCTGCGCCAGCCACCGGCAACCCAGGAACACCAGCACGAGCAGCACCGCCGTGATCACGTAGAGGCCGCGGGTCGTGGCCGGGTCGCGCAGATCGTAACCGAGGATGAACTTGTAATCGGTGAAGCCATTGTTGCCGCCCATCAGCATGTCGTTGCGGAAAAACATCAGCGACGCGCCATAGGTGAGCGCCTGCGTCAAAATCGAGAAATACACGCCCTTGATCCGCGAACGAAACGCCAGAAATCCAAACACGAACGCGACGATCCCCGGCAGCAGAAAGATCATCAGCGCCGCGAATCCAAAACTGTCGAACGGCTTCCAAAACCACGGCAGCTCGCTCCAGCCGAGAAACACGAGGAAGTCGGGAATCAGCAGCTTGTATTGACCGAGATCGCCGATCATCCGCATGAGATACATTCCCATCATGTAGCCGCCCAAGCTGAAGAAGAGCGCCTGCCCCAGGCTGAGCAGTCCCGTGTAGCCCCAGAGCAGATCGACCGAAATCGCGAGCAGCGCATAGCAGAGATATTTTCCCCACAGGTTGATCGTGAAATTGTCGACGAAACCCCATGCGTTCAGCAGCGGCAGCAACACGACCAGAAAGAGGGCGATCGCCGCGATGGCCCCGATCTCGATTCTACGAAGAGTCAGCGCGCTCATCGAAGAAGCAAAGCTCCACCCATGTTTGTCATTCTGAGCGCAGCGAAGAATCCAGGGCGACGATCGCAGGCGGACGCACACGTGGATTCTTCGCTGCGCTCAGAATGACAGGGATTCGAATGAAGCATCATGGAATCGAGGACTGCGGAAACCATCTTCATCCCTCCAAACTCCGACTGCGCGTCACAAAAATCCCCGCCGGCCGCCATTGTAGGAAGAGAATGATCGCCACCAGCACCGTGATCTTCCCGAGCACCGGATTCAGCAGGATCTGCTGCAGCGATTGATCCGCCATCCCGATGCCGAGCGCGGCAATCACCGTGCCCGGCAGATTGCCGACTCCGCCGACAACCACCGTCATGAAACAGTCCACGATATAACTCTGCCCGAGCGACGGACCGACATTGCCGATCTGCGAAAGAAACGCCCCCGCGAGTCCCGCGAGCCCGCTGCCGAGGCCGAACGTCAGCATGTTCACGCGCTCGGTGCGCACGCCCATGCACGACGCCATGTTGCGGTTCTGCATCACCGCACGAATCAGCAAACCGAGCGACGTGCGCGTGAGCACGAGCCATACGCCAAATACGATCAACCCGGCGAAGCCGATGACGAACACGCGATTCCATCCAAAGATGATGTCGTTGTAGGTCCAATTATCGCTCAGCCAGCTCGGGCTGCTCACCTGCACGTTCTGCGATCCGAACACGCTGCGAAACAACTGCTGCAACACCATCGAGACGCCCCACGTCGCCAGCAGGCTCTCGAGCGGCCGACGATACAGAAAACGAATCACGCTGCGCTCGAGCAGGATTCCCATCGCGGCGGCCGCGAGGAAACTCAGCGGCAGTGCGAACACGAAATAGCTCTGATACCACGCGCCGGTCGCATTCATGCCGGGCAGGCTCATCGAAAACCCAAACGGCGACAGCGCCATGCCCCCGCCGAAAATATTCTGCACGACATAAGTCGTGTAGGCGCCGACCGCGATCATCTCGCCGTGCGCCATGTTGATCACGCCCATCAAGCCGAACGTGATCGCGAGCCCGAGCGCCACGACGAGCAGGATGCTGCCAAGGCTCAGCCCGCGGAAAAGCGTGCCGAAGAAATTGACGGTGCCGATGTGGCTGTTGACGGCGTGAATCGCCGCGTCGGCGGCCGCGACGAGCTGCGGCTTCTTCTCGGCCTCGAAGGTCTTGTGCGCGGCTTTGAGCACATCGAGGCTCGCGATCGTGTGCAGCTCGCGCAGTTCGCGCAGCGAGGCGAGCTTCACGTCGTCGCTCGCATTCTTCAGCCCGATCAACGCGATCGCTTCGCGCAGCGCCTGCTGCGCCTTCGGATTCGTTTCGATCTTTGCGCGCGCCTCGAGCGCGGGAAGTTTGTCCACCTGCTGCCCCAGGCCAAAAACCTGGATCGCGCGGACGCGACGCGTGAGGTCGGGATTCGCGAGATCCGCGACATCGAGCACCGCCTTGAAAGAACGCCGCAGCGCCGACGTGTGATCGACCGCTTTCAGCGAGGACCCGGCCAGCCGCAGCGGCTGGCCGCCGGCATCGAGCAGGGCTTCTCCGGTATCGACGCGGGTCGCCGCCTGCGCGCCGTCCGTGTCCTTGTCGCCCGATAGTTGGACCACGATCGGATCTCCGCCTTCCGGCGTGTAAACGAACAGTGCGTCCTCACGCCACGCCGCAAGCAGCGGCGCGATGGCTTCGTCGCCCACGCCGACGAGCGTGCCAATGATTTGAATACGCTCCTGCGTGCCTTCGACGAGCGCCGCCCGGGCGATCGTCTGGCGGGCCGTGGGTTCGGCAGCGAAAACGGTGGCGCTCAGGAGAGCGAGACCAAGGAGAAGGCGGGCAACGAAAAACACGATGCAGAGGTAGGTCAGTCTTCGGTGGGGGAAACGAAGGGGCGGGTCCGGTGAAGGATCCCGCCCCGCGATTAGCAATCGGCGAGCCAACTCGAGTGCGTGATCGGCGGCTTTTCACCAATGGCTTCGAATTTTGTCATTCTGAGCGAAGCGAAGAATCCAGAGCGGCGATCGCAGTGGGTCGCGCACCGGATTCTTGGCGTCGCTCAGAACGAGAATTCGACTTTCATGTCGTCCCGAGCGGTTCAGGACGACATGCCAGACAGCGCGAGCGCTTACTTGAACTTACCCTTGAGCCAGGGCTCGCCGTAAACGTTGTCGAAGGACTTCACGATCTTGAACTGACCGTCGGCGCGAGTCTCGCCGATGTAGACGTTCTTCGTGAGGTGCATGTTGGGCTGCGTGGTGACCTTGCCACCGGGGCCGTCGAACGAAATGCCGCTCTTCCAGGCTTTGCGCACTTCGTCGACATCGAACGAGCCGGCCTTCTCGACCGCGGCTTTCCAGAGGTAAACACCGACGTAGCTCAGCACCATCGGCGAGCAGGTGACGCGGCCTTCCTTCTCGATGCCAGGGACGTTCGTCGTCTTCAGCCATTTCTGGAAGTTGGCGAC
>JAEZAD010000364.1 GCA_023430565.1 Verrucomicrobiota bacterium | reverse complement strand
CGTCTCCGGCTCGCGCGCCACCGCCTGCTCCTGCGCGAGCCACGCGTCGAACTCCGCCTCCTCGCTCACCACCACCTCAAACGCCATCAACGCATGCGAATCCCCGCAGTATTCCGCGCACACCCCGCGAAACGTCCCCACTCGCGTCGGCTCCAGCAGCAGTCGCGTCGTCCGCCCCGGAATCATGTCCATCTTCCCGCCGAGCGACGGAATCCAGAACGAGTGAATCA
The DNA here is from genome assembly GCA_023430565.1 of Verrucomicrobiota bacterium. Classification (GTDB taxonomy): domain Bacteria; phylum Verrucomicrobiota; class Verrucomicrobiia; order Opitutales; family Opitutaceae; genus Opitutus. Next base: position 16,281 of record JAEZAD010000364.1, on the reverse strand, counting down.
CATCCGGGCTGTCCAACGTGAACTCCACCGGACGCCCCACCGGGAGTCGCACCTCATTCGCCAGCTCCACGAATTCTCCCTCGGCCACCTGATATTTCACCCGCCACCACCACTGCTCGCCGACGACGTGCACTTTCAGCGCCCCCTCCGGCGCCGGCCCGATCAACTCCGGCATTCCACTCAGCCCATAACTCAACAGCCCCGCCAGCACCACCGTCGGAAACGCCGCGCCGCCGCCGATGATATACAGCCGCGCCTGCTTTTCGGTCTGCTTCGAAACCCGCCCGCGCATCGCCGACATCGCCAGCCACGCCACCGCGAGCCACACCACCACCGTCCCGCCCGCCATCCACCAAAACAGTTCTGCGATCATCTCCGCCCCGCGCCCCGCCGGCTCCAACGCCGATTGCCGCCCGCTGCAGCCGCTCAACACCAGGACTGCGATCGCCGCCACTCCACCGACAAAAAGCCGCCCCCGCCCACGCCGCCGCGCGCTCCTGCGCGCTCGCGTTGCTTCGACATCGGTCCACGCTACTGCGAGACCTCGTTGCGTTTCACCGGGCTGCGAGATCAACGCCTCCACCGTCACTCCGCGCGCGCCGTCGTTCCCTGCCGCCCGCACGATTGCGGCGCCGCTTCACGCGTTCAACTCGGCGGACGCCCCGGCAACAGCTCCGCCACGATCCGCCCGATTTCGGCGTAGCGCGCAAAGTCGATCAACCGCGTCGCCCCCGCTTCGCGCGCCGCTTTTTCGAGATCCGGATGTCCCGTCACCATCAACACCGGCAGCTCCGGTTGCCGCGCGCGAATCCACCGCGTGAGCTCGATCCCGCTCACCGGTTCCATCCGGTTGTCGGTGATGACCAGATCGACCGCGCCTTTCTCCAGCTGCGCGATCGCCTCCGCGCCATTGCCGCATTCGACGAGCGACACCTGTGGAAAACTCCGCCTGAGGAATCGACCGAGGAGCAAACGCTTCTGCTCCTCGTCGTCCACGATCATCAAAGTGAGCGCTTCAGGCGGGCGGTTCGCCGGAGGAAGGGGTTCGTCCACAACGCTGCTGATTTATCATCGTTAACAATTTGCGCGAGATAATACAGCGAGCGCTGCGTCCGCCGGCCGAACCCTGCCTTGTCCCGCCCGCCTCTGATCTGCCTGCCCCGCGACTCACGGGATTCCCTCCACGCTGCGTTCGAAAATTTCCCCATGGCATCGCGGCCCCGCGCTCCTATCTTCCATGGTGCCTGCTCCTCTCCACTCCCGCCGCCCTGAAGTCGTCGTGATCACCGGCGCCTCTGCCGGCGTCGGCCGCGCCACCGCTCGTGAATTCGCCCGCCGCGGCGCCTCCCTCGGCCTCCTCGCCCGCGGCCGCGAACGTCTCGAGGCCACTCAGCGCGACGTCGAAGAACTCGGCGGCCGCGCCGCGATTCTCGTCGCCGACGTCGCCGACCCGCAGTCCACCGAACAACTTGCCGAACTCACCGAAAGCCGCTTCGGTCCCATCGACATCTGGATCAATAACGCGATGGCGTCCGTCTACTCGCGCATCGTCGAAATGCCACCCGAGGAGTTCAAGCGCATCACCGACGTCACCTACCTCGGCTATGTTTACGGCACGCAGGCCGCGCTTCGCCGCATGCTTCCGCGCAACTCAGGCTCCATCGTCCAGGTCGGCTCGGCCCTCGCGTATCGAAGTATTCCCTACCAGTCCGCCTACTGCGCTGCCAAGCACGCCATTCGCGGCTTCACCGACTCGCTCCGCTCCGAACTGCTCGCTGATCGAAAAGACATTCGCCTCACGATGGTCCAGCTCCCGTCGATGAACACGCCGCAGTTCGCCTGGGTAAAAAGTCGTCTGCCGCAAAAAGCAAAGCCGCCCGCCCCCATCTACCAGCCCGAGATCGCCGCGCGCACCATCTATTGGGCCGCGCACCACGACCGCCGCGAGGTCTACCTCGGCGTCAACACCGCCGTCGGCATCAAACTCAACAAGCTCTGGCCCGGCTTTCTCGACCGCTATCTCGTCGGTCGTTCCTTCGCGGATACGCACGAACCTCGCGACCCAGATCAGCCCGACAACCTGTGGTCTCCGGCTCCCGGCCCTTGGGGCGCCCACGGCCCGTTCGACCGGGACGCCAAGGAGCACTCGCTCCAAATTCAACTCTCCCGCCGCCGCGCCGCCCTTTCGCTCGTCGGCCTCGGCGTCGCCGGCCTCGCCGCCGCTTGGTGGCAAACCCAGCGCCACCGCCGCCCGCGCCCATTCGCCTTCCGCTAGGACGGGTCTCCGCCCCGCCCGCCGCCGCGCTCACACCAGTTCGCGCACCTTGTCCTCCGCGATCGTCTTCGCGATCTTGCCTCGGTCGGGCGTCCCGCGCGCCAGCGACTTCGCCAGCTGCACCGCCTGCTTCGCCTTGATCTTTGCCGGCATCGGCGGCTCGTGCGGATCGACCACCGCCTCGATCAACACCGGCCCAGGCGTCGCCAATGCCTGCGCGATGATCTCGCCACAACGCGCCGGATCCTCGATCCGGAATCCCTGCGCTCCGCACGCCTGCGCGAACGCGACGAAATCGATCGGATGCAGGTCGCAGACGTATTCCGGATTCCCCAGAAACACCATCTGCTCCCATTTGATCTGCCCGAGGGAGTTGTTCTTCACCACGCAGACCTTGATCGGCAGCCCATACTTCACCGCCGTCGCGAACTCGCCCATCAGCATCGTGAAGCCGCCGTCGCCCACGAATGCCACGGATTGCCGATCCGGATACGCCACCTGCGCCGCGATCGCATAGGGCAGCCCGTTCGCCATCGTCGCCAGCGTTCCCGACAACGAGTGCATTTGCCCGCGCTGCGCCGGGATGTGCCGCGCAAACCACGTCGTGATTGTCCCGCTGTCGCAGCTCACGATCGCCGTCGGGCTCAGCCGCCGGCCGATCTCCCACGCCACCACCTGCGGCTTCATCGGCATATCGCGCCGCGATGTCCGCTCGTCCATCAGCTCCCGCCACTTCTGCATCCCTTTCTGCGCCTTTTCGAGAAACGGCTTTCGTCCGCGCTGCTCCAGCATCGGCTCCAGCAACTGCAACGTCATCCGCGCATCGCCCGCCAGCCCGACCTCGACCGGATAACGCAATCCGATCCGCGTGGGATCGAGATCGATCTGCACCGCCCGCGCCTTTCCCGGTTCGGGATAATATTCGATGTAGGGAAACGACGTGCCGACCATCAACAGCGTGTCGCACTCCTCCAACGCCTCCTGCGACGGCTCCGTCCCCAAAAGCCCGATACCGCCCGTTGTGTAAGGCGAATCGTCCGGCACGCAGCACTTCCCGAGCAGCGCCTTGACGATCGGCGCGCCGATCCGCTCCGCGATGCGTTCCAGTTCCTCGCCCGCCTGCAGCGCTCCCTGCCCCGCCAGAATCGCAATCTTCTCGCCGCGGTTGATCACCTCCGCCGCGGCCTTCAACTGTTCCACCGCCGGCAGCCCCGCCGTCCGCGCAAACGCCTGCGTATCCGCATAGCCCTTGATGTTGCGCTCCGACCGCTTCCCGTCCTTCACCGGCATCGACTGCGTATCGACGGGAAAATTGATGTGCGCCACGCCGCGCTGACTGAGCGCGCTGCGACACGCGAGATTCGCCACCGCCTCGACATGCTCCGGCCCCATCACGCGCGCGTTATAAACCGCCACGTCCATGTAGAGCTTGTCCAAATCGACGTCCTGCTGCGCATGCGTGTCGATCAGGTCGTGAAAATGATGACCCGTGATCGCCAGCACCGGCTGCCCGTCGAGCTTCGCATCGTAGAGCCCGTTCAAGAGATGAATTCCACCCGGCCCCGACGTCGCCAGACACACCCCGAGCTTGCGCGTGTATTTGGCGTAGCCGCACGCCATGAATGCCGCCGACTCTTCGTGCCGCACCTGCACGAATCGGATCCGATCCTTCGCCTGCCTCAGCGATTCGATGATCCCATTGATGCCGTCGCCCGGCATGCCGAACACCACGTCGACACCCCACTCCTCCAACACCTCGATCAATACATCGCTGCTTGTTTTTGCCATGACGAATCCTCGTTGACAGTTGTGAAACCCGAGCGCCGGCCCCGGCCTCGCGAGCGGTCGAAACGGCGGCGCGCCTCAACCTAGGCCTGTGGCGCGTCGGGGAAATTGATCGCGTCCGAAATCCCCGCTGAGCGAACGATGGGGATTCGATCCGTCCCCGCGTGGTGAAACTCCCCATATTCCACCTTCACCTTACGGAAGCGTCAGTCGCCCGCGGTGGACGGTGCCGAAGCCCGCGTGCACTCGTGCAACGATGCCCGGGAAACCGCAGTGCGTGATCGTCGACGACGATCAAAACTATCTCTCGTTCGCCAGTGTCGCCCTCGAGCAACTCTGGCCCGACGCGAAGCTCGTCTCGTTCGCCGGTTCGCTCGCCGCCCTCGAGTTCGTCGCCCTCAACTCCACCGACCTCGTCGTCACCGATTTTTGCATGCCCGACTTCGACGGCCTCCAACTCACCGCGGCGATCCAGGCCATCGATCCCGCCGTTCGAGTCGTCGTGATGTCCGGCCAGCCGGAAGCTCAGGAACTCGCGCTCGCCCGCGGCGCCCACGCCTTCGCCGCAAAAGACGCCCTCGTCGAACAACTCCGCCTCGCCCTGCAACAACTCGGTTTCGTGCGGTAGCTGGGGTCAACGCTCCGGAAAGCGTGGTCGCGATTCCGGCCGCCCCGTCGCTCGCCATTGTTTCGCCTGACGGTTCCGTCAGGCCCCCTGGGGCGATGCGCCCAACGTTCGTCGTTGGCACCGCCCCATGGCGCGGGTCCCCCCGTCGGACTACGTTGCGCCGAACGCGGTATTCCCCGCGTTCGCCAACATGGAGAACAACAAATGAAACGACACGACGCCCGTTTACGCATCAGCCTCGGCTTCGGACTCGGTCTTTGCACCGCAGTTGTTCACGCCGCGAATCCCACCACCACGGGACCGCCGAGTTCGTCTTCGCCCCCCGGATTGTTCGCCGCAGCCGCCGACGGAAAAACCGGTCAGAGCGCCCGCGACATCATCGGCCAGAAGGTGCGCAGTGCCGACGAGGAGGACCTCGGCGAGGTTGAGGATCTCGTCATCGATACCCGCACCGGCCGGATCGCGTATGCTCTCATCTCGTCCGGAACCGCCGCCGCGCTCCGGCCGGTCCCGTTCGATGCCGTTCACGGCACCCGCGCCGATCGCGGCGCCCTCGTGATCGATCTCGGCAACGCCAACTGGTCCGATGCGCCCACGCTTCGTGATAACGACATCGCCCAGCTCACCGCTGACCGCCGCGGCCGCGACATCCACGCATACTATGGTCGCAAGACCGTCGACCTCGCCGACTCCGTCCGCGACGTTGCCCTTGGTTCTCTCGGCCCGCTGATGAGCGCGAAAAAAATGGTCGGACTCAAAATCCGCCGCGAAGGGCGCGAGGTCGGCCACGTTGAGGACGTGCTCATCAATCCGCAGCGCCGCACCGCGTCCGTGCTGCTGGACCCCATGGACGACTTCGCGGACCCCGACGGAAAATTCGTCGTCCGCTTCAGCCAGCTCTCTCGCGACCCCGTCGGCGACGACGTCCTCACAACCACCCTCACGCCCGAGAACTTCGCCGATGCCCGCCCTGTTCAGCGGGGTTCCCGTGACGGTGACCACGTTTATCCGTATCGGTGGACTGGCTACGCATTCAAATGGAACGTCCTCGGCGACCCCACCGCTCACGAGGAAGCCGCGCGTCGGACCATCAGCACAAGCACTGGGCCCGGGTCCGACGCTCCCGGTCGCCCTTCGCTCGCCGTTGTCCAGGGCGCATTGCGCACGCATGCGGACCTGCCCGACGATGCGCGCAAAGCCACCATTCGCCGCCAGGGCGACAGCCTCGTGATCGAAGGCACCGTGAGTTCCGCCGCCCTCAAGCGCCGCGTCGGCGAAATCGTCTCAGAGTTCGCCGAAGAGTGGCCGGTCCAGAACCGCCTGCACGTCACCGCCACCGAGTGACCGCCCTTCCTTCCCTTTCCACATTTATATCAATCCCATGAACTCCTCTCTCTTTTCCAAAAATCTTCTCCTCGTCGCAGCCATCAGCGTGGTCGTCTCCGTCACCATCCGCACGGATGCCGCCACCACGCCCGCCGCTTCCTCGACCGCCGAGATTCCGGCGGTCGCCGCGACGGACCCCGTTTACGTCGTCGCCGACCGCCCCGACCTCGCAGTCATTGTTTCGCGCGAACTGGAGCAGCGTTTGCCGCGCTCACACGAGAACGTTCGCGTCGAAGCCGTTGACGGCCGCGTCACGTTGAGCGGACACGTCGAGATTTATCCCGATCGGGACCGCGCCCAGGAAGTCGCCGAGGGCGTTCGCGGCGTCGAAAGCGTCGTCAACGAACTCACCGTTCGCCCGCGCGAATCCATTCCGGACTCCGAGATCGCCGAAAACATCCGCGCCACGCTCGACGCCGACGGAGGCACCGCCGACCTCGCGCTCGATGTCGCGGTGAAAAACGGCGTCGTCACGCTGACCGGCGAAGTCGAGACCGACCATCAACGCCGCGTCGCCGCTTACCTGGCGTCGCGCGTCCTCGGGGTGGCCGGCCTGAACAACCGCATCGCCGTCAAACCCGTGCAGCGCGACGACGCCGACATCCGCCGGCAGCTCCAGCGCCATTACGAGACCAATGCTCTTTTCAACGACGACAATATCCAGGTCGACGTCGCAGACGGCGTGGTCCGCCTCTCCGGCCGCATCGACAGCGCGCGCGAAAAGACTTGGGCGCAGATCGACGCATGGGTGCCCGGCGTAAAGCGCGTCGACGCCTCCAGCCTGTCCACGCACGCCGATCCTGAACCTCTCCTTTCGGCCGCTTCGGGCGATCGCATCAGCGACGACGATATCAGTGACGCGATTCAACAACTCTACGTTTTCGACCCGCGTATCAACTCACTCACGCCCGACATTGCAGTGCGCGACGGTATCGTGACGCTGTCCGGTTTCGTTTCGACTCCCAAGGCCCGCCAGGCCGCCATTCAGATCGCGCAACACACCGGCGGCGTTGTTGACGTCGTCGACCAGCTCGACGTTCAGGCGACGGCCGGACGCAGCGACCACGATCTTGCCGCCGCTCTCCGGGTGGCCCTCGAAAGCAACGCCGTCGTGGAGGCCGAAAAGATCGACGTGAGCGTGGAAGAGGGCCGCGCCACCCTCACCGGCGATGCCGCGGACGCGTTCGCCAAATGGACCGCCGGCGACGTCGCCGAGCGCATGCGGGGCATCGTGGCGGTGGACAACAAAATCTCTGTGCGCAACGAACCTCCGGTCTTCTCCTCCGAAGGTTTTTTCTATCCGACCGCGCGGTCATATCAGCCTCTCTTCCCCGCTCCGCCCAGCCGCGAGTCCTACTCGAGCGATTCCGATCTGGAACGCAACGTCCGCTCGCAACTCAACCTCAACGCTTACACCGACCGTCTCGGGGTCGACGTCGACGCCCAACACGGCGTCGTCACCCTGCGCGGCTCCGTCGACTCATCGCTTCAGCGTCGTGCCGCCGCCAATACCGCCTATCAGGCCGGAGCCCGGCAGGTCATCAACCAGCTCCAGATTAGCGAACGTGATTGATTCCCGCCCGTTCCAGCCGGCTGCGGGCGCCGTTCACCCAACGCGTTCAAACCCGTCCAAACCCCCTCGATCATGAAAACCTTCCCTCTCCGTCATCGCTTCATCCTTCTTCCCGCGGCCCTCATCCTCGCGTTCGCCGCGGGCTGTGAACGTCCCGGCAACCCCGATCCGCAGGTCACCGCCACCGAACCGCCGCATCCCCCGGGCGCCCTCGAACTCCACGCCGTCGCCCGCCTCGACCCCACGCAGGATCAACAGGCCCGGGGAACCGTCCGCTTTCACTCCGAAGGCGATGCGGTCCGCGTGGTCGCCGAGCTCACCGGTCTCACGCCGGGCGAACACGGCATCCACATTCACGAAAACGGCGATTGCTCCGCCCCCGACGCCAGTTCCGCCGGCGGACACTTCAATCCCACCGATCAACCGCACGCCGCGCGCGACGCCGAAGCCCGCCACCTCGGCGATCTGGGCAACATCTCCGCCGACAGTAATGGCCGCGCCGAACTCAACTACCTCGATCGCCACCTTTCGCTCACCGGCGAACACTCGATCGTCGGACGCGCGGTAGTCGTTCACTCCGGCCCTGACGATCTCAAGTCCCAACCTTCCGGAAACTCCGGAGCGCGTGTCGCCTGTGGCCGAATAGAAATCGAAAGAAAGAACCTCTAGTGCCAAGCCCGCGATCCGTCTCGGAAGTCCCACGAGCGCGAGCGAGTAAACGCTCACGCTCGCAGCCCACCCCGGATGCGCGCGCTGAAACCTGCGGCACGCCACATCCGCGCGCTCGGGCCACTTACGTCGCAGACCACGGCACCGCGCGCCCGTCAGGATTGACCGCCTGCACCTGCCGGCGCGGGTAGGCCGGAAATCCGCGCGGCAGTCGCGCAACTCGGGTTCATCCCGGGTTCATCCGACGCGTGACCCGCACGCCGCGAGCGTGTCTGACTGCAATCGTCCCCGGAACCCGCGGCAAACCAACCCTCGCGTAAGGCTTTCTCCGACCACCCGTTCGGGTCGACTCTCATGGCCCCGCGCACCGCCCGGGGTATCTTCCGCCCCAGCGTAACTCTTCCTGTATGTGGTTCGATTCCTGGCCCGAGCTTGGACGCCTCTCTTATCGGCGCGATCGCCTATGCCGCCCTCGTGTTGCTCCTGCGGGTATTCGGAAAACGGATGCTCTCAAAAATGAACGCGTTCGACCTGATCGTCACGGTCGCTCTCGGTTCAACGCTGTCCACCATCATCACCTCACGCGATCTGCCACTCGCCGAAGGCCTGGCCGCTCTGGTGGTTCTGCTGGGTTTGCAGTATGTCCTGGCGTGGAGCGCGGCCCGATCCAACCGCGTCGACCGTCTCATCAAATCCGCGCCCACGCTGCTCTTTTTCCGCGGTGAGTTTCTGCGCGACGCGATGCGCGACGAGAACGTGAGCGAATCCGGCGTGAAAACCTACATTCGCTCCCAAGGTATTTCCGATCTGGCCAGCGTCGAAGCCGTGGTGCTGGAGTCGGATGGCAGTATGAACGTCATCGGGCAGATGAACCGGCCCGCGCCGGCGCTGCACGACGTCCGCCACTACCCCGCGGACCCGCATTCTTAAAAGCAGCGGACCGACTGGGCAGGCACGGGACATATGCGGCATTTCTTCGCCTCGCTCGTCCTCGGAGTTCACAAAAAAACCCGGCCGAAGCCGGGTAAATTTGGTGGACCCTAGCGGGTTCGAACCGCTGACCTCCTCAATGCCATTGAGGCGCTCTACCAACTGAGCTAAGAGCCCATTCGCCTGTGCGAGAGGTCAGAAAAATCGAAGTTCCCCGCGCGAACGCAAGGACTTTTTGGCCTACTCCACGCCCCGGATCGGAAACCGCTGGACCTCCGACAACCCCTTCGGCCGCGGCGGCATCTTCAGCTTCGCAAACGTCTCCCTCACCGCGTCATCGAACTCCCCGCTCCCCGACGAATCCAAAATCCTGAACCCGCGGATCGTCCCGTCCGCCAATATCCGGATTTCAACTTCGACCGTCAGCCCCGCGCCCACGCCCGGCCGCTCGTCGAGCTCGTCCTTGATCTTCCGCGCCAGCAGCGCCGTGTAGAGCTCCACCGCGTCGCCTTCCGCCCGCGTCAGCGCCGTTCCTCCCGCGCCTCCAATCTTGTTCGCCGTGCTGCCGCCGAGCACGCCGTTCACGATGCCCTGCGTGTCGATCTTCTGCACTTTCACCGCTCCGCCTTTGCTCGTCGAAACCGGCGACTTTTTCGCTTTGTTCAGCTTGTCGAACTCCGCCTTCGTCATCTTGCGGCTCGCCGCCTCCTCCTTCGCTTTTCTTGCGGCGTCCTCTTTCGCCTTCTTCGCCGCCTCCTGACGCGCTTTCTTCTCCGCCCGTTGCCGCGCCAATCGATCGTTCGCCTCTTTCCGGATCTGCGTGATCGCCGCCTTCTGCTTCAGCATCTTGCTCAGGTCCGGAATATCCTCCGGAGCCTTCGCGACCGTGACCGGCGCCTTCTCCACCACCGGCTCCGGCGCCGCCTGCACCGGATTCGGCTGCACCTTCGTGATGGCCGGTTCCGGCAGCTCCAGTTTCACCGAGTTCGGATCGCCCAACGCCGGCGCCTCCGTCGCCATGTAATTGTCGCCCTCGCCCGCCACCAGTTCGAGAATCGTCGGCGTCTCCGGCGAACGCGTGCGCGTCGCCCAGCCCCCCACCACGAGCAACAACACCACCGCCGCGTGCAACGACGCGGACAACGCAAACGCGCGTGGTGAAGTGGCCGTCATCGTAAATTCAATTCTCCGTCTGCGAATCGATCGTGAACCGCGTCAGTCCCGCCTTCTGCACTTCCGCGAACAACTCCGCCACGCGCTGATACACCACGCGCGAATCGCCCCGGATCCGGATCACCGGTGGATTCGTCTCCTGCGCATAGGTCCGCAGTCGCGCTCCCAACTCGTCGAGCGTCAGCGGCTCCGTGTTGTTCTCCACGTAAAATCCGCGCGCATCCACGCCGACCGCCACGAACCGGTCGTCCTTGTCCGCCTTCTGCTGCGGCATCTTCGCCACTTTCGGCAGGTCGATCGGCAGCGTCTGCTCCTGCTGGATCAGCGGTGTCACGATCATGAATACAACGAGCAAAATGAACGCGAGGTCGATCAGGTTGGTCACATTGACCTCGGCGATCGCGTGCGCGGCGCGGCGGGAGCGGAAGGTGCGGGCCATCGTAGTTCCTCGTTCAAACCACCGTCGTCGCGCTCGGCGTTGTGCCGGTCGTCTCCAGTTCCAGCCGGTCCGCCAGCGAACTCGCGTAGTTTTCCAGCTCCGTCACCATCGCCCGCGTGTTGCCGAGCAGCAGATTGTAGCCAAACACCGACGGGATCGCGACCACCAGGCCCGCGATCGTCGCCAGCAACGCCCCCGATACACCCGGCGCCAGCTGCTGGATGCCCGCCGTCTGCTGCGTCGCCACCGCCGCAAACGCCTCCATCACGCCCCACACCGTGCCGAGCAGCCCGATGAACGGCGCACCCGACACGATCGACGCCAGAAAGATCATGCTCGATTCATACCGCAGTGTCTGCCGCGCGATCGCGCGCTGGATCGCGTTCTCCGCATGCTCGATCCGCGCCCGCGGGCTGTCCGTCCCCTTCTCCTTCCCGATCGCCGCCGCGCGCCAATAGCTCTCCACGCCATCGGCAAACAGATCCGCATACGGAATCGAACGCCGGTTCCGAAACGATTCCGGCAAATCCAACAGCGTCCGCTGATCCCGCAGGTGCGCCTCGAAGCTATAGTTCAACGACCTCAGCCGCTTCAGCTCGAAATGCTTCCCCAGCATCACCGTCCACGCCACCAGGCTGAACAGCGCCAGCCCCAGCACGATCACTTTGTCGACCGTCCCGGAGCGCCCAAAAATCTCGATGATGTTGGCGTTCGCGAGAACGGGTGAAGAAAACAGAAAATCCCACATGGAAGAGGTGCGTGACAGTTGTCGGGTTTGACCGGCGCCTTCAACGGAAAAGGCCCGTTTTTTCCATCGCGGCCGCCCGTATCGTCGAACGCGCTTGCCACTTTGTATTTGCCGCTCGCTCGCCGGGGATTTTCGCTGCCCGTTCTCCCCCATGGAATTTAAATCCCGCACCCTCCAAGAACTGCGCGCCCGCCGCGGCACCCTCTCGTCGAAACGCGCCATCCTCGGCCTCGACGGTTTCGTCGACACGATCGTCACGCCCGTCGGCCTCCGCGCCGGCCAGGGCGAGAACTTCACGCCGATCTCCACCATCTCCGAATTCGGCCAGCGCATCCTCGGCGCCGCCGGCAAGAGCACCAACATCGAGTTCTACCCGCGCATGGACAAACTCGGCGGCAACGGCCCTATCATGGCAAACGCCGTCCTCGCCCAGGGCGCCCAGGTCACCTACATCGGCGCCCTCGGCACGCCCACCGTGCATCCGGTCTTCGCCGATCTCGCCCATCGCGCGAACGTCGTCTCCCTCTGCGCCGCCGCCTCGACGACCGCCGCCGAATTCGACGACGGCAAGATCATGCTCGGCATGATGAAGAGCCTCGACGAGATCACGCCGCAGAAAATCGAGGAGGTCATGGGCAGCGCCACCTGGCGCGAAGCGCTTTCCGCCTCCGACCTCGTCGCCCTCGTGAACTGGACGATGATCCCGAACATGACCGCGATCTTCGACGACCTCGTCGGCCGCCTCCTCCCACAGATCCCCGCCAAGCCCGGCCGCGTCTTTTTCTTCGACCTCGCCGATCCCGAAAAACGCTCATCCTCCGACCTCGTTTACGCCCTCGAGACCATCGCGAAATTCGAGCAATTCGGCCGCGTCACCCTCGGCCTCAATCTCAAGGAAGCCCAACAGGTTCATCCCGCCCTCGGCCTCGGCACCGAAACGGAAACCGAAGACGGCCTGCGCCGCACCGCCGAAAACATCCGCAAGAAGCTCGATCTCACGACGGTCGTCGTTCACCCGAAGGAATCCGCCGCCTGCGCCACGCGCGACGGCACCTGGTGGGTCCCCGGGCCCTACGCCGCCAAGCCCCTCATCACCACCGGCGCCGGCGATCACTTCAACTCCGGCTTCGTCGACGGCCAGCTCATGGGCCTCTCCCCCGAAGCCTGCCTCACCCTCGGCGTCAGCACCAGCGGCCACTACGTCCGCACCGCCAAGAGTCCCACGCTCGACGACCTCGAAACATTCCTCGCGAACTGGAAATAACTCCGCCACGCTCACATTTCATGGCCCCCTTGAAATCCAAACCCGCCGGCAAACTCATTTCGTTCGAAGGCTCCGAGGGCAGCGGCAAGTCCACCCAGATCGCGCTCCTCGCCGCGCACTTCCAAAAGGAAGGCCGCGAAGTCATCTCCACGCGCGAACCCGGCGGCACCGAAATCGGCGAACAGGTCCGCCACATCATCGTCCACAATTCCAAGGGCGACGAGATGTGCGCCGAGACCGAACTCCTCCTCTTCGCCGCCGCGCGTGCCCAACTCGTCCGCGAGGTCATCGCGCCTTCGCTCATGAAGGGCATGGTCGTGCTCAGCGATCGCTTCCTCGACTCCTCGACCGTCTATCAAGGCGTCGGCCGCAACCTCGCCGCCGACCCCGTCGCCATGATCAACCGCTTCGCCGTCGGCAACGTCATGCCCGATCTCACCATCGTCATGGACGTCCCCACCGAAGTGAGCCTCGCCCGCATCCGCCAGCGCGCCTCCGATCTCCCCGACCGCATGGAGCGCGAGAACATCGATTTCTACGAAAAAATCCGCGAGGGCTACCTCGTCCTCGCCAAGGGCATGTCCGACCGCTTCGTCGTCATCGACGGCACGCAGACCCAGGATGCGATCGAGAAAAAAATCTGGTCCGCCGTCAAAGAACGCCTCCTGAGCAAATAAGAGTTCGCCGGTAGGGACGCCTCCGAGGCGTCCACCCTTCATCTACCGTCCCACCGTGTCCGCCGCCGCCGCTTTTCCCTGGCCACCCTCCCTCGCCGGCACGCCCACCGTGTCCGTCATCGAGCGCGCCATCGAGCGGCAATGCCTCTCGCACAGCCTCCTTCTCCACGGCGACGATCTCGAAACGCTCACCCTCGTCGCGCACGCCATCGCCGACCGCCTCCTCAACGTCCCCGGCTCGTCCGCGCACTTCCCGCCCGATCACCACCCCGATTGCCACGCGCTACGCCCCGCCGGCAAATCCCGCCAGATTTCCGCCGAGTCGACGCGTAACCTCATCGGCAAAGTTCAGGTCACCGCCAACGTCTCCCCGCGCAAGGTCGCCATCATCCACGAGGCCGATCGCATGCACCTCACCGCGGCCAACGTTTTCCTCAAAACCCTCGAGGAGCCCCCCGCCCACACCACGCTCCTCCTTCTCACCACGCGCCCCTACGCGCTGCTTCCGACCATCCGCAGCCGCGTCCTTCATTTTCGTTTTCCGCACGCCGCCGTCCCCCTCGCCGCCGACGGCTGGAACGCCTGGCTCGACGACTACCGCAGCTGGCTCTCCCGCCTCGCCGACGCCGAGGGCGTCCCCGACAAAGCCGCCGTCGCCGACCACATCTTCACGCTTTACGGCCTCGTCGCCCGCTTCAGCGCCGTCCTCGATTTCGCCACCGACCAAGTCTGGAAACAGCAGAAGGAAAAACTCCCCGCCGATCTCGACGACGACGAACAGGTCGCCATCGAAACCGGCATCGCCAACGGCCTCCGCGCCCGGCTCTTCGGCGAAATCGAAACCGCCACCCGCACCTTCGCCCTCCCTCGCCTCACCGGCCCGTCCGCCGAGCCCACCCGCCGCGCTCTCGTTTGCGCGATCGAACAACTCGAACACGATGTCGGTCTGCTTCGCTTGAATCTCAACGAAGCCACCGCCCTCGAACATTTCCTCCTCTCCACGCTCCGCATTTGGTCGAAACGCTGACGCCATGCGCCGCCTCCCGGTCATCGTCCTCCTCGCGCTCGCCTTCACGGCGATTCACGCGTTCACCGCCCAGCGCTCCGGCGATGCGCGCGTCGCCTACGTCGAACGCGCCTGGCCTTCCGTTTACGAGAAAGTCCAAAACCTTTTCGACGAGGAATTCTCCCGCACCCACGATGCCGTCATCCTTCGCGTCGACGCCGGCAAACCCGTCTCCGCCCTCGCGCTGAAGCGCGCCGACACCGGCGACTACACGCTCACCTACGCCGTCCAGCTCGACGGCAAGTTCCACAATCTCACCAGCGAGATCCCCGCCGGCGTTGGCGACCAGATTCTCCGCGCGATCGAACTAAAACTCCACCGTCACGTCCTGATCGGCACCCACCCGCGCGACTACACGAAACGCCAGGGCGACATGTGGGTGTTTCATCGCAACTCCCAGGACCGCACCTCCACTGCCGTCATCCTCTTCGAAGCCACGATGGACAACCCCGACGCCACCGCCTTCGTCGACGGCCTGCTCGGCGGCCTGCAAAAACTCGTCAGCGCCGAAGACGCCGAACGCGATTCGGTCCTCAGCGAACTCGACCGCATCGCCACCCGCATCGTTCTCGCCGAAAGCCCGTAGCTTCCGGCGGTTCCCTGCACACGAGACCGCAGGTGATGCCCGGCGTCCCGCCGGGTCGATTGCTGCGCCCATCCCCGCCGCCGCCCGCCCTCTCGCCCCCGCGCCAGCCGACCGCAGCTCCGCCCTCAATCCGACTTGTAATACATTATATTACAAGTCTCCGGCCTCCGCAGCTCACGCCGCCGTGTCTCCGTGGTTCAATTCCGCCCGGATCTCCGACCTCGCCCGTTCAGCCCGCCGCCCCGTTGACACCTCCATCCCGGGTCCGACACGCTCCCCGCCTTTTTTGCCGTGTCCGCCACCGCCGCCAACGTCTCCGCTGCACCCACGAAACCGCTGTCGCTCCTCGCGATCGCCTGGCCGATTTTCGTCGAGCAGGCGCTCCGCATGCTCATCGGCACGGTCGACACATTTCTCGTCAGCCACGTGTCCGACGGCGCCGTCGCCGCCCTCGGGATCGCGCACCAGATCGTCATCCTGTTTCTGATGGCGTTCAACTTCATCGGCATCGGCGCGAGCGTTGTCATCACGCATCACCTCGGTGCCCGCGACCGC
This sequence comes from Verrucomicrobiota bacterium, assembly GCA_023430565.1. Classification (GTDB taxonomy): domain Bacteria; phylum Verrucomicrobiota; class Verrucomicrobiia; order Opitutales; family Opitutaceae; genus Opitutus. The sequence goes on along the minus strand of JAEZAD010000364.1, from coordinate 527 downwards.
GCCGGCGCCGACCGCATCACCACCAACGCCATCGCGGTCAACACCTGGCTTGGTGCGATCGTCAGCGTGGGTGTCTTTCTCTTCGCCGCACCGATGCTGCGGCTCATGCACCTGCCCGAGCACCTCATGGTCTACGCGGTGCCTTTCCTCACCCTGATGGGCGGCACGCTGTTCATGGAGTCGATGAACATGTCCATCGCCGCGACACTCCGCGCCCACGGCCACACGCGCGACGCGATGTTCGTCACCGTCGGCCAGAACATCGTCAACGCCATCGTCGCCAGCATCCTTCTCTTCGGCTGGCTCGGCGCGCCGCAAATGGGCGTTGTCGGCGTCGCGCTCGCCAGCGTCTTCAGCCGCTGCTGCGCGTGTATCGCGTTCTGGATACTCCTCGATCGCCGCACCCACCTGCGCCTCCGCGCCCGCGATTTCTTCGCGATCGAATGGAAAAAAGTCGGCCGCATCCTCCACATCGGCCTCCCCGCCGCCGGCGAAAACGTCTGCTACTGGCTCGCGCTGATGACCGT
>JAEZAD010000334.1 GCA_023430565.1 Verrucomicrobiota bacterium | reverse complement strand
CGCAGATCGCCGGCTGCACCCGCGCGTGAAACAGCTTCAAAATCGCCTCGATCGCGTGCTCCTCGTCGCGAAACGCCGTGAGCAGCGTCCACCGTGTCGTCGGTTTCGGAATCAGTTTCAACACCGCGCCGGTCACGACCCCGAGCATCCCTTCGCTGCCGATCCAGAGATCCCGCAGATTGAAACCCGCCGCGAATTTCTTCGTCGCCGTCCCCCACTCCACGAACTCACCCGTCGGAAGAAACCCGCTGAGCGCGACCACAAAATCCCGCGTCACGCCATATTTCCCGCCGTGCATCCCGCCGGCGTTGCACGCAATGTTTCCGCCGATCGTGCAGTATTCTTTCGACGACGGATCCGGCGGATAAAACCAACCCTCCGCTTCCGCCGCGCGTTGAATATCGCCGACCTTCGCGCCGCACTGCACCTGCGCCAGCCCAGCCACCGCATCGATCGCGATCCGGTTCAGCGCCAGCATGTCGATCACCCAGCCGCCGCCCACCGGCGCCGCCGAGCCCATCAACGTCGTGCCGCGGCCGCGCACCGTCACCGGCACGCGATGCCGGTTCGCGAGCGTGAGCGCCTCACCGATTTCCGCCTCACGCCGCGCCCGGATCACCGCCTCCGGCATGAACGAAATCTTGCTGCTGTCGAACGACGCATCGAACCGCGATTGCTCGTCGGTGGCCACGACGCGCGCCCCCAGCTTTCGCACCAGGGCTCGAGTCGCGGCGGTGTAGGTTTTCATGTGGCCGGGAAGCCAACGAAAACCGCGGCGCGCGCGCGAACGATTTTTGCGTTCAGCCGTGCGACGATTCAGGCCGCACAGCCGCTGCTCATCCCACCACCAGTTCCTTCGCCAGTTCCCGACAGCCCTTCAAGTCCATCTTGCCGGTGCCGAGCATCGGGATCTTTTCCACTTTCCGCACAAGCTTCGGCACCCAGAGGTTCGGCAGGCCGGCCGCGAGCAGCCGTGTGCGCACTTCGTCGGTCGTCACGTCGTCCGTGGTCAACAGGACGAGGGCCTCGCCCTTCGATGGATCGGGAATACTCGTCACGGCCAGCGTCGGCTTCTCGGCCTGATCCCAATCGAACACCTCGATCAACTGCTGCTCGATCGTAACGTGCGGCACCATTTCGCCGCCAATCTTCGAGAAGCGCGACAAGCGCCCCTCGATGTAGAGAAAACCCTCGTCGTCGAACCGGCCCACGTCGCCCGTCACGAACCAGCCATCGCGCATCGCCGCCTGCGTGCGCTCCGGATCGTCGAGATAGCCGGGAAACACGTTCGCGCCGCGCAGCCAGACGATCCCGGTTTCGGTCAACGGCCGGATCTCGCCCGTATCCGGATTCACGATGCGCGCGCTCATGCCCGGCATGAGCCGGCCCACCGCGCCGAATTTCTTGCCGATCTGCGGTTCGCCCGTGTCGGTCACGATCGGCGGATGCGGCTGGTTCACGTTCGAAACCGGCGTCGTCTCGGTCAGGCCATAACCCTGCAAAATCTCCACGTGAAACCGCTCCAGGAAGTGGTGATAAAGGTCGTCCGGCAGCTTTTCCGCGCCCGTCACCACGAGCTCCAGCGACTTCAACTCGGCCGGCTCCGCCTTCTTCAGCAGCGGGCGAATGAACGTCGGCGCTCCCACCAGCACGCTCACATGATCCTCGCTGATCGCGTCGACCATCTTGCGCGTATCGAGCGGACTCGGAATCGTGACCATCCGGCAACCGCGCAGCATCGGATACCAGAGCGTGACCGTGAAACCGAAGCTGTGAAACAGCGGCAGGCAGCCGAGCAGCGTGGCGCTCCGCGGAAGGATCGAGAGCGACGACACCTGCGCGCAGTTCGCGAGAATGTTGCGATGCGTAAGGACGACGCCCTTCGGTTCGCCCACGCTCCCGCTCGTGAACAACAACGCCGCCTCGGCCCGGTCCCCCACCCGCGGCAATTTCAGCAGGTTCGCGAACCATTGATTCGGCAGGAGGTGCGCCGCGATCAGCCACGGCAAAATCGCCTTCTTGCCGCCCGCCGCTTCGATCTCGGCGCGAAGGTCGCGCGTCTTTTCCGGCCAGGGAAACCCCGGCACTTTCGCTTTCACCGCGTCCGCGGAAATCACGGTCTCGATGCCGCCCAGTCGCAGGGCCGCCTCCACCGCCGAACGTCCGGCCGTGAAATTCAGGTTTACCGGCGTCTTCCCTGCGCAGATGACGGCAAGATTCGCAATAAACCCGCCGACGCCCGGCGGCAGCACGATGCCAACCCGCTTTTCCGGAATCGTGGCGCGTATCCGTTTTGACAACACCGCCGCCACCGCGAGCAGCTGGCCGGCCTTCACGGCTTTCCGCTCGGCCGTGCGATCGATCACCTCGACATGGCCCGGCCGGCGCGCGAGCGCCCTGATCACTTCGCGGGCGAGATGTCGTTTCAGCACGGGGCGCTCCTCGAATGCGATCGCCCCCAGGTCGAGCAACGCGAGCCGCGCCGCGGCGGGCGTGGCCTGCTCGGGCGGAATGGGCGCGCCGAACGCGACGTAAACCGGCGTGGGCTTCAGCCGCGGCGATTTCCAGAGGTATTTGTTGCCCGCGAAGGAAAACACCGAACCCCAAAGTCCATCGATGGCCGCGGGGATCACTGGCACATTCGCCTGCCGCGCCATCAGTTCGAATCCGCGTTTGATCTCCATCAGCTGGCCGGTGCGCGAGATGTGTCCTTCCGGAAAAACGCAGACCAGCTCTCCCTCCTTCAGCGCGCGCACCGCGCGTTTGATCCCGTCCATCGGCTGCCGCGCCGTGATTGGAATCGTCCCGCTCCACCGCAGACAGAGATCGAGGAACCAGTGATTGTGCAGGCCCTTGAAGCCGACGAAGCGGATGCGCCGCGGCGACGCGAGTTGCAGCACGATCACGTCGACGTAGGAAAGATGATTCGCGATCACCACGGCACCACCCGTCTTGGGCATGTGCCCCGCCCCTCCGACCCGAACGCGATACAACGCGCGCGCGATCAGAGCGGCGATCACTTCGATCGGATAAGGCAGATACGAACGTCTGCGGAAAAACGGGGTTTCGGCCATCTAGCGGAGGGGAATGCCGGACGACAGCGGCCGGGGTTTCAAAGCATTTCTATGGGGTTGGACGCAGGAATCGCGGCGGCGTTGAAACGAAACAAAGCTCCTCCGTTCACTTTGGCGAGGCGAGCAGGGACGCGCTGCAGTTCTTGGCGAGGATATTCAACGCCCTGATGGAAGCGCGTCGCGCCAGCTTCGCAAATCGGCAGCGAGTAAACCGAAGCCGGCCGGAAAATCCGCTTCGAGACGTCGCACGTCCGATCGCTGTCGCTGCACTTCCTCAACGGCCCGCTTCGTTTCGTGCGGGAGGCTCGGCCGATCGGTGCCGTAGACGCGCCATTTCAGATCGCGCCGTGTGTAAGGCGGAGTCCCCCGTTCCTGTCCCGCGATCCACGCCGCTTCCGTTACAGTCGGGTCGCGTCCGCAAAGATACCACGCTTCCACGGCCGGGACGGCGACGCCGATGCCCCGCAGCACGCGTTCACGTCCGCGCGCCGGCGGAAGTTTTTTCGTCGCCCGGCGAAACACCGCGCGCACGTGGCAGAGCCGACAAAGCGGATGGTGATAGTTCGGCGCCTCGTGCGCGGCGGTGTGGACGACCGAATCGTCGGAATCGACCACGACGACAAGGCCGTCGGCATCGGTATTGAAATGCAGGTGACGCACAATGGCGGGCAGCACCTGCACGACATTGGGCCACCCGCGCGCCCGCAGACCCGCCTGCACCTGACGAATCGGCTCGCGCAGCACCGCCTCCACCAGCACCCGAATGGCCGCCTCGTCCGCCGGCGACTCGCTGAGAAGGGCGACGTTCATGAAGAATTAACCACGGATGACCACAGATGAACACGGATGGAAAGCACGCCCGATCGGCTGAATCCGTGTCCATCTGTGTTCATCCGTGGTTCAATTTCTTTCTTCGGGAACGCCGCCAAGGATTCCGCTGAACCACAGATCACCGAGCGAGCCGCCCTCGAGCAATTCGGCCAGATCCGCGCGATCCGACAGCCGTTCGAAATGCGCTTCGCGCCCGTGCTTCTGGGTGAGGATAATTTCCTCCGGATGATCGCGAAACAGATCGAGCAGGTAAGGCGAATGGGTCGTTGCAATCACCTGCACCGGCGCGCGCGAGAGGCCGAACGACTGCGGGTAGGCCAGGCGATAAAAGGCGTCGCGAATCTCGCGCAGCATGCGCGGATGGACTCCGCGGTCGATTTCCTCGATACAGATCACCGACGGCGGTTGCGGCGACAATGTGAGCGCGAGAATGCCGAGCACGTGCAGCGTGCCTTGCGAAAGATTGACGGAATCGACGACGCCGACGCCTCCGACGAGAGCGAACGCCGGCGATACCGTGCCGTTGGCCTGCGATTCGAGCGAGAAGGCGGAATACTCCGGAAAAAGCCGCAGCGCCTCGGCCACGAACGCCTCGTAAGCGGCGGGCTGTTCTCCGCGCCAGTGCGCCAGCACCGCGGCGAGATTCGCGCCGTCGCCCTCGAGTTCCGCCCCTTTCGCGAGCGGCGCCGGCTCGGCCATCGCGTCGTGATTGAAGACAAAGCGGCGGATTCGCACGATGTCGTCACGCAACGCCGGCCAGTCGGGCGCATCGGGCGGCGCAACATGGAGCGCGTTGCAGGCGCTGGCGTCGACGCACGAAAGCCGCACCTCAATCGTGTCGTGCGGCGGGTGAAAGCGGAAGGTCATGTCCGGGTGGCCGTTCGCCGCGACAAGCGCGGGGGCGTCCGTGGCGGACAGTCGGGCGAGGCTGCGCAGGTGGAGCAGCGATTCGATCAGGCTCGTCTTCCCGCTGCCATTGGGACCGAGAACGAGATTGAACGGCTCGAGTCGAACGCTCGCGTTGCGCA
>JAEZAD010000218.1 GCA_023430565.1 Verrucomicrobiota bacterium | reverse complement strand
GTGCACCAGAGAATTCAGATACTGTTTGGAGGGGAATACGGTTTAGAGGTGGAAAGCCTGCCGGATATAGGCACAAGGATCATAGTGACGATTCCCATGAAGACCAGCGATAAGGAGATAGCGATATGAAAAAAAGGCTTGTGATTGCCCTATGCCTGACCGTTCTGTTATGCGGTTGCGGAAAAGAAGTACAGTCGGTGGCTGGGACCTCTGAGGACAAGCTGATAGTGGTGGGTTTCTCCCAGGTGGGTGCCGAATCGGAATGGCGGGTGGCCAACACCGAGAGCATGAAGGCCACCCTCACCGAAGAGAACGGGTACGTGCTGATCTATGAAGATGCCCGGCAGGAGCAGGAAAACCAGATTAGGGCGATCCGCACCTTTATTCAGCGGGGGGTGGATTATATCGTGTTCTCTCCAAAGGTGGAGACGGGCTGGAATTCCATTCTTCAGGAGGCGAAGGAAGCCAGTATACCGGTGATCGTCACTGACCGCTACATTGAACCGGGGGTCGAGGGCCTATATACGGCCTATATCGGCTCTGACTTTTATCAGGAGGGTGAAAAAGCCGTCAAATGGCTGGAGGATTTGATGGAAAAGCAGGGGAGAATGGAGAAACCTCTCCGGATTGTACATATCCAGGGAACGATGGGCTCCTCTGCACAGATGGGCCGTACCCATGCGCTGGAGCAGGCCATCAAAAAGCATTCCAACTGGGAGCTGGTGGCGCAGGAGTGCGGTGATTTCACCAGGGCCAAGACCTATGAGGTTATGGGCTCCATATTGGAAAAGACCACCGATATCGACGTGGTTTATTGTGAGAACGACGGCGAGGCGCTTGGCGCCATCGACGCCATGGAAGAGGCAGGACTTGTGTGTAATGCCGACGAGGGTGTCATTGTCATTTCCTTCGACGCCACAAGGCTTGGACTCGAATATTGCCTGGCGGGGAAAATTGCGCTGGATGTAGAATGTAACCCCTTGCAAGGCCCCTATGTTGACGATATCATCCAAAAGCTTGAACGTGGGGAACCTATTGAGCGCGAAAAATATATCGAAGAGGCCCAGTTCGATTACTTTACCATCACCCAGCAAATGATTGATGACAGGGGCTATTGATGCTTTTTCTTCTCATGGACGGTTATTTTTTTACTGTAAATGTCCGAAATATTACGGTTTATTAATCTGCAATTCAGAATAAAAATTGTAGAGGGTTCACTATTTAATCAAGATGGTTGGAATTCTTACGGGGTTCTTCCACAGATGTTGTATTAAAATATTCCCCATGCATAATAAAAATGTACGTACCTTTTGCACTCAAATTAAGAAAGGGGAATAAGGAAAATGAAAAAAATCTTAGCGGTTCTCTTGGTTGTCGCACTGGCATTAGGAATGGTGGCATGCGGCTCATCGCAAACTGGGACAGACAAATCTTCCAAGCTGATTACTGTTGGCTTTGCACAGTGCAAAGCAGACGAATCTGACTGGCGTAAGGCAAACACCAAGTCCGTGCAGGAAGCACTCAGCGAGGCAAACGGCTTCAAGCTTATTCTGGCTGACTCCAACAACGACGCTGCAAAGCAGGTAGCCGACGTTCAGGGCTTCATCGATCAGGAAGTTGATTACATAATTATCGCCGCAGTTAATGCGGATGGTTGGGACACCGTTCTTGCTAATGCCAAGAAAGCCGGAATAAATGTTATTCTGATGGACCGTACCATCAATGCCAGTGAAGATCTTTACACCTGCTGGCTCGGCGGCGGCTTCTACGATGAAGGCGTCAAGGCTACTGACTGGATTGCCAAGAGGTTTACCGGTGATCAGACGGTCAATATCGTCAATCTTCAAGGACAGTTGGGCGCTTCTGCTCAGGTAGGCCGTAGCAAGGCTCTTGAAGATGCTATTGCCAAAAACAGTAACTGGAAGCTGCTTGCGCAGCAGACAGGTGAATGGAGCACCGACAAGGCAAAGGAAATTATGGCTTCCTGGATTAAGCAGTACGGCGACGATATCCATTGTGTTTATGCCGAAAACGACAATATGGCTGACGGCGCAATTCAGGCCCTCACAGAGGCTGGTAAAAAGGTCGGCGGGAAAGACGGCATAGCCATCATTTCCTTCGATGCCAACAGAGCCTATCTCCAAATGACATTGGAAGGCAAAATCAACTGTAACGTTGAATGTAACCCTCTGCTTGGACCGGGTGTTGCCGCGATTATCAAAAAGATCGAGGGCGGCGGAACTCCTAACAAGAAAGAGTCCGTTGAAGAGACCGCATTCTATTATGACACCATTACCCAGGAAATCATTGACGCTCGTCCGTATTAATGGGCATGTAGTCATGTAAACAGCAATTTAGAGCAGTTTGATATTTGGTTCGGGGAGGTTTCTAAGATCTCCCCGAACTTAAAAAACGATCATCCCAGCATAATAGTCAAATAGCAGCTTCATTAAGGTGGGCGTTACTTTATGGAAATAGTAAAGCATGAACAAACCAGCTCCTCCCTCACAATGACCGGGATCGGAATATCCTTTCCCGGAGTTCGCGCGCTCAATAATGTTGATTTCAAGCTGCGCCGTGGTGAGATTCATGCACTGATGGGGGAGAACGGCGCCGGAAAGTCGACCCTTGTCAAGGTGCTCACCGGAGTATATTCAATGGATGAGGGAAGCATCCGACTGGATGGAAATCCTGTGACCATACGTTCAACCCAGGATGCGCAGAAATATGGAATCAGCACTGTTTACCAAGAGGTGAATCTATGCTGGAATCTCACGGTTGCGGAAAACCTCTTCTTGGGGCGCGAGCCACGGACTCTGGGCTTAATTGACTGGAGGAAGATGAACCGCCAAGCTGCAAAGCTTTTGCAGGAGCTCAATATCGCGGCGGATCCCGCAGCGCAGCTGGATAGCTACTCCATAGCCGTCCAACAGATGATTGCCATTGCACGCGCCGTGAATACCAAATGCAAGTTTTTGATTCTTGATGAGCCTACCTCCTCCCTTGATGCCGATGAGGTAAAAAAACTATTTACACTCATGAGACAGCTCAAGGATAACGGAGTGGGCATTATTTTTATCACCCACTTTCTCGATCAGGTCTATGAGATTTGTGACCGTATAACGGTGCTCAGAAACGGAGAGCTGGTTGGGGAGTATGAGGTGGAGAATCTGCCGCGCCTGGAGCTTGTGACAAAGATGATGGGCAAGGAGATTGAAAATCTTTCGGAGCTCACGATAGATAAAGACGAGTCCCGATTTAAAGAGGAGGTACCGATTATTGAAGCCCGAGATTTGTCAAGCGGTACTTCCAGAGTAGCCCCCTTCGGCCTGAAAATGTACAAGGGCGAGGTCATTGGCTTTGGCGGCCTGCTGGGCTCCGGCCGAAGCGAATTGGTGCGGGCAATATATGGTGCTGACAAGGCTGTCCATGGGCAGCTCTTCATAAAAGGTAAATGTATTAGAATAAAGAAGCCATTGGATGCAATAAAGCAAGGAATGGCCTACTTACCGGAAGACAGAAAGGCCGAGGGCATTTTTGCAGATCTTTCAGTGAGAGAAAATATTATTATTGCGCTTCAGGCAAAACGCGGAATGATGAATAGGTT
>JAEZAD010000154.1 GCA_023430565.1 Verrucomicrobiota bacterium | reverse complement strand
CCGAATACGTGATCTCGTCGATCGAGGTGCAGCGGGGCGGCGTCGGCCGGATCGCCGACGTGAAAAACCACGGCTACAATCTTTCCTTTGGCTATGTGCTCACCGGCGAGGACGCGTCGTATCGCGGGGTAACGCCGAAAACGACATTCAATCCCTCCGCGGGAACGTGGGGCGCGTTCGAGCTCGTCGGCCGTATCGCCGGCTTGGATATCGACGACACGGTTTTCACCGGGCCCGCAAACCTCCGCCTCGCCAACCCCAACGTCAGCGCGTCCGCGATCACCACCTACGGCCTCGGGCTGAATTGGTATCTCTCCCGCAGCGTCCGCGCGAACTTCGACCTGTTTCATAACGAATTCGAGCTCGCGCCCGGCGCCACGCCGGCGGCCAACGCGCTCATCAGTGACGACGAAACCAGCTTCATCAGCCGGCTCCAACTCGCGTTTTAACTCTCCTGTTTCGAAAGGCTCATCGCCATGAAGACCAAACTTCTCCTCTCCACGCTGCTCGCGACCCTTTTCGCCGCCGGCGGTTTCGCGAAAAACATCGAATTGCTCAACGTGTCCTACGATCCGACGCGCGAGCTCTACGTCGATTTCAACAAGGCGTTCGCCGCCCATTGGAAAGCTCAGACTGGCGACACGGTCACCGTGAAGCAGTCGCACGGCGGTTCCGGCAAGCAGGCGCGCTCCGTGATCGACGGCCTGCAGGCGGATGTCGTCACGCTCGCGCTCGCCGGTGACGTCGACGCGCTGCACCAACACGCCAAGCTGTTGCCGGCCGACTGGCAGTCGCGGCTGGCCCACAACTCGGCGCCGTATACGAGCACGATCGTGTTTCTCGTGCGGAAAGGGAATCCGCAGAAGATCAAGGACTGGGATGACCTCGCCAAGCCGGGCGTCTCGGTGGTGACACCCAATCCAAAAACGTCCGGCGGTGCGCAATGGAACTACCTCGCGGCCTGGGAGTATGCGCGGCGCAAATACGGCAGCGACGAACGGGCGAAAGAGTTTGTCGCGAAGCTCTACAAGAACGTCGCCGTCCTCGACAGCGGCGCGCGCGGTTCGACGATGACGTTCGTTCGGCGCGGCATCGGTGATGTTTTCATCTCGTGGGAAAACGAGGCGTTCCTGGCGTTGCGCGAGTTCGGCCCAGGCGAGTTCGAGATCGTGGTGCCTTCGCTGAGCGTTCTGGCCGAGCCGACCGTCGCGGTGGTCGACAAGGTCGCGAGAAAGAAAGGCACAGAAGCGGTCGCGAAAGCGTATCTGGAATTTCTCTACAGCGAGGAAGGCCAGGATATCGCGGGCAAACATTACTACCGTCCCGCCGCGAGCGAGACGGCGAAGGCGAAATACGCGTCGCAGTTTCCGAAGATCGAGCTCTTCACCGTGACCGAGGCGTTTGGGGGCTGGGCCAAAGCCAAGAAGGAGCACTTCGCCGATGGCGGAACCTTCGACCAGATTTACGCCAGGTAACGTGCAGCGCTCTTCACCGCTCAGGATCATGAACGCATCGCCCTGCACTTCGCCGCCTCTTCCCCGCAACCGCGTCGCGGCGTTGCTCGACCGGCTGACCCCGCAGCTGGCGCATGAAGCCATCGCGTGGGTGGAGGTCGCAGGCGAACGGCAGGTGCTGCCGCGGATTCGGGTCACCGGCGCTTATGCCGGCCACGATCCGATCCGGCTCGGCCTTTTCGCAGGATTGCATGGAGACGAGCCGGCGGGATGCGAGGCACTGATCGAGTTTGCCAATGCGCTCGCTGCCGAGCCCCAACTCGCCGCTGGATACGAGCTGTTCCTCTATCCGGTGATCAACCCGGCAGGATTATGTGCCGGCACGCGCTCGAACCATTTGGGCAGGGACTTGAATCGGGAGTTCTGGCGGCAGTCGGGGGAAGTGGAAGTGCAGGCGATCGAGCGCGAGCTGCGGCAGCATGAGTTCGACGGACTGATCACGCTTCATGCGGACGATACGTGCGAGGGGGTTTACGGTTACGCGCACGGCCGGGTGCTCAACGAAGCGCTGCTGGTGCCAGCGCTCGAGGCGGCCCGTCACTTCCTGCCGATAGACGGCCGGGCGATCATCGACGGATTTCCGGCACGCGCGGGACTGATCAGCGACTGTTTCTGCGGCGTGCTTTCGCCGCCGCCGGAGCAGCAGCCAAAGCCCTTCGATCTGATTCTTGAAACGCCGGCGCATGCCGACTTCGCGCGGCAGGTCGCGGCCAATGTCGCGGCACTGCAGGCGATTCTCGCCACGTATCCCGGCTTCATCGCTTACGCGCAGGATCTATGATGTCCCACGCACGCATCTCACGCTCCGTTTTGCCCGGCTTCGGGCTCTCGCTCGGGTTCACGCTCGCGTATCTCGGTCTCATCGTGCTCCTGCCGCTCTCGGCGGCGTTCATCAAAACGGCGGGCATGAGCTGGAACGATTTCGTCGCGGCGGTCGCTTCGCCGCGCGTGCTCGCATCGTATCGGCTGAGCTTCCTGGCGTCGTTCGCAGCCGCGACCGTGAACTGTTTTTTCGGGCTGATCGTCGCGTGGGTGTTGGTGCGGTATTCGTTTCCCGGGCGTCGCGTGGTGGACGCGTTGGTCGATCTGCCCTTCGCGTTGCCGACCGCGGTGGCGGGCATCGCGCTGACGGCAATCTATGCGCGGACCGGTTGGGTGGGGCAGTGGCTCGAGCCGCATGGAATCAAGGTGGCGTTCACAGAGCTGGGCGTGTTTGTCGCGCTGACTTTCATTGGGCTCCCGTTTGTGGTGCGCACGGTTCAACCGGTGCTGGAGGAACTCGAACCGGAGTTCGAGGAGGCGTCGGCGAGCCTGGGCGCGAATCGCTGGCAGACGATCACGCGCGTGATCCTGCCGGACCTGCTGCCCGCGCTGCTCACGGGTTTCGCGATGGCCTTCGCGCGAGCGCTCGGGGAATACGGTTCGGTCGTCTTCATTTCCGGCAACATGCCGATGCGGACGGAGATCACGCCGCTGCTCATCATCACGAAGCTGGAGCAATACGATTACCGCGGGGCAACGGCGATCGCGGTGGTGTTGCTCGTGGTGTCATTCGTGATGCTGCTCCTCATCAACCTGCTCCAGAAATGGAGCCGCCGGCATCATCGGGTGTAAGGAAGTGCCAAGTGCGAAGTAGCAAGTAGCAGGAAACGGATACGACCTGCGCCTCTTCATTTTCCATGGCTTCTGCAATCGTCAGTTCCCTTTCCCATCCGGCGGCGCCGAAGGCGGCGCCGCGGGCGACGCAGGATGCGCCATGGGTGCGCCGGCTGCTTGTCGGGGTCGCGCTCGTGTTCCTCGCGTTTTTTCTCCTGCTGCCGCTGGCGGCCGTTTTTGCTGAGGCATTTCGGCAGGGAGTGGGCGCGTATTTCGCGTCGTTCGCGGATCCAGACGCGTTGGCGTCGATCAAGCTAACGCTGCTGACGGCGGCCATTGCGGTGCCGGCGAACACGGTGTTCGGCATCGCGGCGGCGTGGCTGATCGCGAAGTTCGCGTTTCGTGGAAAAAGTTTTCTGACTACGTTGATTGATCTGCCGTTCGCGGTGTCGCCGGTGATCTCCGGGCTGATCTATGTGCTCGTGTTTGGTCTGCAAGGTTGGCTCGGCCCGTGGCTGCAAGAGCACGACCTCAAGATCATCTTCGCCGTGCCGGGTATCGTGCTCGCGACGACGTTCGTGACGTTTCCGTTTGTGGCGCGGGAGCTGATTCCGCTGATGCAGGCGCAAGGCCCGGACGAGGAATACGCGGCGATCACGCTGGGCGCGAGCGGGTGGAAGACCTTCTGGCGCGTGACGCTGCCGAATATCAAATGGGGCCTGCTTTACGGCGTCATTCTCTGCAATGCTCGGGCGATGGGCGAGTTTGGCGCCGTATCCGTCGTTTCCGGACACATTCGCGGCGAAACCAACACGATGCCGCTGCACGTCGAGATCCTCTACAATGAATACAACTTCGTCGCGGCGTTCGCCGTGGCGTCGCTGCTTGCGCTGCTCGCAATGGTCACGCTCGTGCTGAAGAGCGTGGTCGAGTGGCGGCATGCGCAATCGCGCAAAGGCTGATTTTCCCATGAGCATCCTCGCCACCAACATCCGCAAAACCTTCGGCGCTTTCACGGCGCTGGACGGCGTGGACCTTCATGTCCCGCGCGGGAAACTCGTCGCGCTCCTGGGCCCGTCGGGGTCGGGCAAGACGACGCTGCTGCGCATCATCGCGGGGCTGGAGCACGCCGATGCGGGCAGCGGACGGATTCAGTTTCACGGGGAAGATGTGACGCAGGTGCCGGCGGGGAAGCGCAAGGTGGGCTTCGTGTTTCAGCACTACGCGCTGTTTCGGCACATGACCGTTTTCGAGAACGTGGCGTTCGGATTGAACGTGCGCGGACGCAAGGAACGGCCGTCGAAGACGGAGATCGCCGAGCGCGTGCACCGTCTGCTGAAGCTGGTGCAACTCGAGGGACTCGATCGCCGGTTTCCGACCCAGCTTTCCGGCGGGCAGCGGCAGCGGGTGGCGCTGGCGCGGGCGCTCGCGGTGGAGCCGAAGGTGCTGCTGCTCGACGAGCCGTTCGGTGCGCTGGACGCTAAAGTGCGCAAGGAACTGCGGCGCTGGCTGCGGCGGTTTTACGAGGAAATTCATCTCACGACGCTGTTCGTGACGCACGACCAGGAGGAGGCGCTCGAGATCGCGGACGAGGTCGTGATCATGAACAATGCGCGGGTGGAGCAGGTGGGGACGCCGCAGGAAGTCTACGACCGGCCGGCGACGCCGTTTGTGTATCAGTTTCTTGGTAACGTGAACGTGCTGCGGGCTCGCGCCCTGGCGCAGGCGGGGATCGAAGTTGCGGGTGGGGCGGTGGAGGCGAACGGTGAGGTCTATGTGCGGCCGCACGACATCGAACTCTCGCGCGACGAGCCGGGGGCGTCGGGCGTCGTGGCGGTGCTGCGGTATGTTCACGCGGCGGGAGCGCAGGCGCGGCTGACGCTCGAGCAGGTGCAGAATCGGGATCCGGTTGAAGTCGAGATTTCGCGCGCCGAGCTCGCCGAGCTCGGGTTGCAGGTGAACGACATCGTGCGGCTGCGTCTGCGCCAGGCGCACTCCTTCAGCGAGGACTACGCAATTTAGACGATGCGTGCGTTTCGCTTGCAGCCGGCCGGCGCGGAGAAAGGGAGCGGGCTACAACGGCCAGACGCGCGGGACGACGATCATCGCGACGATGAAACAAAGAACGTTGAGCGGGGTGCCGATGCGGACGAAGTCGCCGAATTTGTAGCCGCCGATGCCGTAGACGTAGGTGTTCGTTTGATACCCGATGGGAGTCGCAAACGCGGCGGAGGCGGCGAAGGCGACGATAATGACGAAGGGCCGGGCGTTGACGCCGAGCGTTTCAGCCACGCCCATGGCGATCGGGGCCATCAGGGCGGCGACGGCGTTGTTCGAAAGCACCTCGGTGAGGAGTGTCGTGATGAGATAAATGCACGCGAGCATGGCCATGCCCTTGTAGGCCTCGGGCACGATATAATTGACGGCGGCGACGGTGTTTTGGGCGACGAGTGCGGCGGCGCCGGTGTGCTCCATCGCGAGGCCCATCGCGAGCATGCCGAAGATCAGAAAGATGATGTTCCACTCGATGGAGTCGTAGGCGTCCTTCGGCTTGATGCAGCCGGTGAGGCAGAGCACGACGCTGCCCGCGATGGCGCCGACCTCGATCGGCACGAGATCGGTGGAGGCGAGGGCGATCACGGCGGCGACGATGCCGAGGGCGAGGGGAAGTTTGCGGTTGGCGGCGCGCGCGGGGAGCGGCGGCTGGTCGAAAAGGATGATGTCGTCACCCGCGCGCAGGGCTTGGATCGCGGGGTCGGTGCCCATCATCAGGAGAACGTCACCGGCTTCGATGGGACTCGTATCGAGTTTTTCGCGGAGGTTTTTGCCGTGGCGGTGAATGGCCAGCACGACCATGCGGAAGCGCTGCCGGAAGTTCAGCTCGCGCAAGGTGCTGCCGACGATGTCGGAGGTGGGGGTGACGACGCCTTCGACGAGAGAACCCTCGTGCGCGGCGATCTGTTCGAGGCCGATGTGAAGCTCGGAGGTCAGGTCGACGCCGGCGATGCCGCGGGTGTGAGCGATGCCCTTCGGGCGGCAGGCGAGGATGAGGCGATCGCCAGCTTGAAGCCGCAGGGTTTGGGGTTCGAGCGTCACGGCGACGCCGTCGCGCACGAGTTCGAGCACGCGGATGCCGCGGGCGCTGACCAGGCCGGCTTCGGCGAAGGATTTGCCGAGGACGCGGGAGTCGGGTTGCACGAACGCTTCGGTGATGTATTCGCGGCGTTCTTCGCTGGAGAGAATGGACGTGAGCATCTGCCGGTCGGGCAGGAGGCGTTTGCCGAAGAGGCAGAGATAAAGCGTGCCAATGAGGGTCACGGGGACGCCGAGCGAGGCCAGTTCGAACATCGAGAACGGGGCTTGTCCGCGGCCGACGGCGATACTGTTGACGACGAGGTTCGTGCTGGTGCCGATGAGGGTGCAGGTGCCTCCGAGCACGGCGCCGTAAGAGAGCGGGATGAGGAGCTTCGACGGCGCGAGGCCCATGCGCCGCGCGAGGTTGAGCACGACGGGAAGGAAGACGACGACGACAGGCGTGTTGTTGACGAAGGCGGAGATGGTCGCGACGAGCACGACCATCAGCAGGACGACGATGCTGTAATACCAGCGGGAGGCCCGGTCGAGGAGGTGGACGAAGCGATCGATGGCGCCGCATTTCACGAGGGCGGCGCTGAGGACGAACATCGCGGCGACGGTGAGCGGCGCGGGGTTGGAGAAGACCGAAAACGCCAGGTCCGCGGGCAGCAACGTGGTGGCGATCAGCACGACGAAGAGCGCGAGCGCGATGACGTCCGGCGGGTGCTTCTCCTTGAGGAAGCTCGCGAACGTCGCGATCAGCAGCAAAAAGACGAGGGCGATCTGCCAGGTCATTGGTGCGAGCTAAGGGGTGGCGGGGTGCGCCGCCCAGTGGAAAATCGGAAGGAAGTGTCTTATCTGGCGGATTGCCAGCCGGCGGTTATGCCACAATTTGAGCCCGCAATCGCCGCGGCGATGCGTTGAGTAAATCTCCCAACAACCCACACGACCATGGCCAAAATCCATAACGATATCACCGAAACCATCGGCAACACCCCGCTCGTTCGCCTGAACCGCACCGCCGCCGCGCATGGCGCGCAGGCGGAAATTCTCCTGAAGCTCGAATTCTTCAACCCGTTGTCGAGCGTCAAGGACCGCATCGGCTTCTCGATGATCGATGACGCGATGAAGTCCGGAAAGATCACCAAAGACTCGGTGTTGATCGAGCCGACGTCGGGCAACACCGGCATCGCGCTGGCGTTCGTGGCGGCGGCCAAGGGGTTGAAGCTGGTCCTCACGATGCCCGAGACGATGAGCATCGAGCGTCGCAAGTTGCTGAAGATCCTCGGTGCGCGGCTGGTGTTGACCGAAGGTGCGAAGGGCATGAAAGGCGCGATCGCGAAGGCGGAGGAACTCGCGGCGAAGATACCGAACAGCATCATCCTCCAGCAATTCGCGAATCCGGCGAACCCGGCGATTCATCGCCAGACCACGGCGGAGGAGATCTGGAACGACACCGACGGCAAGGTGGACATCGTGATTTCCGGCATTGGCACGGGCGGCACGATCACGGGCGTCGGCGAAGTGCTGAAGCAGCGCAAGCCGGGGGTGAAGATCGTGGCGGTGGAGCCCGACGCCTCGCCGGTGCTGTCCGGCGGCACGCCGGGCCCGCACAAGATCCAGGGCATCGGCGCGGGTTTCGTGCCGGCGGTGTTGAACACCAAGATCTACGACGAAGTGATCCGCGTGAAGGAAGTGGACTCGGGTCCGATCTCGAAGCAGGTCAACCAGCTCGACGGCATTCCGGTGGGGATTTCCTCCGGCGCGGCGGTGTGGGCGGCGTTGCAGCTGGCGAAGCGGCCGGAGAACAAGGGCAAGCAGATCGTGGCGATCATCCCGTCAAGCACGGAGCGCTACCTGTCGACGTGGCTGTTCGCGGACGTGAACACGGAGAGCGATTCGATCGACGATCTCGCGCCGGCGGCGGCGGCGACGTCCTGAGCGTTGCGGGCGGAATGAGTTTTAGCGAAGGCCGGCGAGTCGCCGGCCTTTTTTGTGCGCGGTCACCGCGCCCACTCGCGCGGCTGGCCGGCGGCATACCAGCGGAAGAAGCTCACCGCGACGGCGCCGAGGGCGACGAACATGCCGACGAGCTTCATGCTGGCGCCGGCGAGGAGCTGGTCGTCGGCGGGGGAGAAGTCGGCGATGAGCCGGGGCGCGTATTCGTAAGTTGGATAAAGGATTTCGTGGGAGAACGTGATGTAGGCGAAAACCGGTGTCATGCCGACGAGCACGGCGAAGAAGTAAAGCATCTGCGCGCCGTAGCTGATTGGGGGGAGCACGCGCGAAGGGCTGAGCATCGGCCACCAGTAAAGGAGCGCCGCGCCGAAAAACATGAGGTGCTCGAGGACGTGCAGGAATTTATCGCGCAACGCCCAGTCGTAAAAGTAAGGCATGTGCCACAGGGAGACGACGGTCGAGTAGAGCGTGCCGCACACGACGGGATGGAAGAGAAAACGAAGCAGCGGCCGAACGCCCGGGCGGTCGATCGCGGGATCGATCATCCACGAAGGCAGCCCCAGCAGAAACAGGATTGCCGCGGGGTAGACGAGCAGCTGGTGCTGCAGCATGTGGGCGCTGAAAAGGAAACGTTCGCCGATCTGGTCGAGGGGTGAGCCGACGGCGAGATAGAAGATCACGAGCGCGGAATAGAACCGCCACGCGTGGCCGCGCGGAAAGGGCGCGCCGGGGGCGAGCCGCGCGCGCAGCGGACCGGCGAGGATGGCCCAGAGCCAGCCGACCACGACGAGGCCGCCGACGAGATACGGTTCGTTGTGCCAGTGTCGCCAGTCGATCATGTGAGATTGGTTTTGATGCGAAGAAGTGGGAAAGGGGAGCGCATAAGTAGTGCGGGTGTTTCGCAGCGCCGCTGCAAAACCGGTCGGGACGGCACGTAGAAGTTATCCGTAATGCGGATATGAGAGAAATTCAGCGCCGGAGGCATCAAAGCTGCATTCGTCCCCCGCGTAAAAGGAGGGACGCGATGGATGGACAAATCGGGACAGTCACCGCGGCGGCCGGTAAGCCGCTGAAACGGGGAACGCGCACGCAGGATCGCGCCGTGGCATCGTCGTTTATCAAAGGGCTCGACCTGATGACCGTGCTGGCGCGCCGGCCGGAAGGCATGTCGATGGCGTTACTCACGCGGAAATTGAACCAGCCGCGGACGTCGGTGCTGCGGATGCTGACGACGCTGGAGCAATACGGCCTCGCGGCGCGGGATGGACGCGTGTGGTGCGCGACGGAATTGTTTTATCAGTGGCGGTCGCGCGACACGCATCAGGAGATCAAGCACCGCTATGGTCGGACGCTGCAGGCGATCGCGGATCAGGTCGACGAGCTTGTCGGCGTCGGAATCGGCGAGGCGCGCGGCGTGCGCTACATTCATTGTGCGAGCGGCGCGCAGCCGGGAATCCTCGAGGCGCCGAGCAGCGAGGTGTATCCGCTACACCGGACGGCGACGGGCAAGCTGGTGCTGACGCAGCGGCCGGACTTGATGGATCCGAAGATGGACTGCCGGCTGCAGGCGGAGATCGAGGA
>JAEZAD010000301.1 GCA_023430565.1 Verrucomicrobiota bacterium | reverse complement strand
GCGGTTTGGCCCAGACCGAATACTTCACCAGCTCGAGCCAGATCAATGGCGGTTCGAACTTCGAGGGCCTGCCGGGCTTCCTTGCAGGCGAGCGCAAAACGGTGCGCCGCGGTTTCCTCGATGGAGGGCCGAACGACGCGACCGCGATCGTCACCAACTACACCTACAAGACGCACCTTGTCGACGGCCGCGCGGCGCCTGCCACGGCCATCACCACACAGGGGGCCGCGCCGCTCGGAAACATCGTCTACGATTACCCCACGGCAGCCACGGGCCAGGTCATCACGAAAACATCCGTCCGACCCGCGAAGGGCGCGACACCGCTCGACACGATCCTGCGCGCCCACAGCCGCCGGCTCGCCGATCTCGATTTCCGCGACAAACCCATCGCGATCACCCGACCCGACAGCACGAAGACCGTCTACAGCTACCGCGTTTCTGGCGAAGACTTGGTTGTGACCGAGCTCAACGGCAAAACCGGCGGTGGCGTGACGTCCTTCGCCGGCGCGACGCTCGCCGAAGCCCTCGACATGGACACGAATCGCTCGATCGCGACTGAGCGCACCTTCGACAAGCACGGCCGCCTCAAACGCGAGGAGAGCTATGTGTATCAGGGCGGCACCTCGTTCGCGACGCTCGGGGCCGTGGACCACGCTTACGATAGCCTCGGCAATCTGACAGCAAAGACCCACAGCTCCGGCCGCGTCCTCTACGAAGCGGGCTACACCGGCTTCCGCAAGAATTGGGAAATCGACGAGCAAGGCGTCCGGCTCGACTACACCTACGACAACTACAACCGGGTCCACACGATGACTCGCGCGGCAGCCTCCGACGGCGCCAATACGATCGCGGCTACCACCACCACCTATGTTTACGACCAGGCCGGCCGTTTGGTGAAGGAAACCGTGTCCGCCGCAGGCACCTCCGAGATACTCGTCTCCAGCTACACCTACGACACCGCCAACCGGCCGAAGACGCGCACGCTGCCCGGCAACTTCAAAACCTCCATTACCTACGACTCGGCCACCAAGACGACGACGACCCTGCCGGGCGGCGGCACGAAAATCGAAGAGGTCCACAAAGACGGCCGCGTGAAGTCCGTCACCGGCACCGCCGTGCCGGACACCACCACCACCTACGCTTACGATACGACGAGCGGAAACCTGAAGACGACCCAGGTAACCGCAGGCCAGCCCGCAACCACCGAAACAGACTGGGCCGGCCGCACGGTCAGCGTCTCGACGCCGACCTACGCCAACACCGTCCGCGTGGTCAGCAACGCCTACAACACCATCGGCCAACTCGAGCGACAGGAGACGACTGTCGGCGGTGCGGCGATCGCGCCCGCGCGGGTGTTTGAATACGACACCTACGGCCGGCTGAAACGTGAAGCGCTGAAGACCGGCACCGGCGCGATCGCCCCGGGCACCGATTACGACGTGAAGGAATACGAGTTCGCTTATCAGACCGGCGCGCCCAACCACGCTACTCATATCTACCGCTACGAAGGCGTGAAGATCTGGCCGCACGCCGGCACGAATGCGTCTACCTCCCGTTACGCCTCGCAGGCCTATACGCAGGTTACGGGCCTCAGCGCGTCGACCGTCGCGCACGCCCTCTCACGCGACATTGACCAGAATCTCACCGACAGCACGACGACCGTCGATCGCGCCAACAAGAAGGTCACGGTCAGCACCACAACGACTGGCACGACGGCCACGCTCCAGCAGGTCACGCTGAACGGCTTGCCGATCAAATCGGTCAACGCGCAAGGGCATGCGACCCTGCAAACCTACGATGTGCTCGGCCGCGTGGAAGCCACCGATGACCCGCGAGTGGGGCCTACCGATCACGAGTATCATGCCAACACGACCCTGCTGAAACTGACCACCACGCCGGACCACCGAACCACGCAGTATGCCTACGACACGGCCGGTCGTGTGAAATCCCAGACCAATCCCGACGGCAAGATAGCCTACTTCGAATACGATGCCGCGGGCAATCTCAGGCATCAGTGGGGCGACACGGTCAACCCCGTGAAATACGTTTACAACGACCTGGGCCAGAAAACCGAGATGCACACCTACCGCAGCGGCACATGGACGGGCGCCACACGGCCATCTGGCTTCGACACCGCGGGCGACAAAACCACGTGGAGTTATCAGGCATCGACCGGCCTGCTGCTCTCGAAGAAGGATGCCGTAGACGCGACCACCTCTTTCGAATACACCAGTCTGGGTCAGGTGGCGAAACGCACCGACGCGCGCGGCTGGATCACGCTCTACGAATACACCGATCCGCGAAAGTTCCTCACCAAGGTGGACTACACCGGCACCGCCGCCACCTATACCACCGACGTCATTTATGCCTATGATCGCGCCGGTCGGACGGAGAGCGTGAGCGACGCCGCCGGCTCGCGCACGTTCGGCTACTACGACACCGGCGCCACCGCGGGCACGCTCGACGCCAGCTCGCGACTGAAGAGTGAAACGCTGTCCAACTTTTTCGGCGGCCAGGTCGTAACCTACACCTACCAGTATGGCGTGGCAAACCGCGCCAACGGGGCTCTCTCCGGGGTGAAGCTCGGCACGGGCGCGCTCTACAACGTGAACTACGGCTACGACTCCGTGCTCCGGCCGAACAGCGTTGCCTACAACACGACGACCGCTTTTGGCTACACCTACGTGGCGAACTCGAACCTCATGGATCAAGTCACCCAAGGTGCCGGCGGCTACCTGCGCGACTACGATTACCGCTCCGACAGTGACCGTCTGGACAAGCTGAAGCATGCGTGGGGCAGCGACACCGCCAAGCAGGTCGACACCACCGTCGGCTACAACGGCCTTGGTCTGCGCAACACGGAAAAGACCACCGGCCCGAACTACATGGCCGCGCTTGGTCGCGGCGGGGAAGCCGGAGTGCACGCCGATTACACCTACACCGACCGGATGGAACTCGACGACAGCGGTAAATACGCGCTGGTCGCGGGCGGGGCGCTCGGCGGAGTGCACAACGGCACCGTGCGCGACTACGATTACGACGCGATCGGCAACCGCACCGCGGATCACATCGGTAGCTACACGCCCAACGCGCTCAACCAATACACCTCGATTCCCGGGGTAGGCGCTCTGCCGCAGGATCCCTATGACGCGAATGGGAATCTCGTCAAAGACGGCGTTCGCACCTACGATTACGACGCCGAAAACCGGCTAATCAAAGTTACGCAGGGTGCATCGGTTTGGAATTACAAATACGACTATCTCGGTCGCCGCATCGAGAAGAGCGGCACGGGCCTGACGACCACGCGCTTCCTCTACGACGGCTGGAACCTGATCGCCGAGCTCAACAGCAGCGGCACGATCGTCCGCCGCTTCGCCTGGGGGCTGGACGTCTCCGGCTCGTTGCAAGCCGCCGGCGGCGTGGGCGGATTGCTGGTGATCGATGATGGGGTCGCCCGGCGGTATCCGATCTATGACGCCTCGTACAACGTCATCGCGCTCTACACCTCGACCGGAACGCTCGCTGCCGCCTACGAATACGATCCCTTCGGCAACACGTCGGCCACACTGGGCACCTACGCGACGCAAAATCCCTTCCGCTTCTCGACCAAATACACGGACGCCGAAACCGAATTTGTCTACTACGGCCACCGCTACTATGTCCCCACGCTCGGCCGCTTCCTAAACCGCGACCCCATCGAAGAAGCCGGCGGCCTCAACCTCTACGGCTTCTGCGGCAATGACGGGGTAAATCGTTGGGATTACTTGGGGATGAACTCGTTAATCGATAACATCCTCTTTGGTGACGATAGTAAGAATTCGACCGAACTCCCCAAGGAGGACGTTTTCGACCGCATCCTCCGAACCGGTGGTGTTGGTCGTAATGGCGCAAGCGGCAATACCTATTGGGAAGACAACCCATTCACATCGACGCTCTACGGGAACAGCCCCGACACGTCGCTGGCCGCAGAGCGTTACGCGGAATCTCAGAGAAATAGCCGGGATTATTTTGTCACCGATATCCCTTGGGAGGGAGATCGGCCGGGAAGTCGTGTAGTCCGGACCAACAATCCACAATTGTTGAGAGAGTTCTGGGACGGGACTTCTGCCCCAAACAGCACAGGTAACGCGCTGATCGACGCGAAACTATCAGCCGGCATTTACGACAAGAATTTCACCGGCACGGACGGCTACAACATGGTTGGGAAGCCCTACACGGCCCAAAATGGTCTGAGGGCAGCGGTCTTCAGCAATGGCACCGAAAACGTTCTTGTTTATGCGGGGACGAGCCCAAGCTCGTTGGCAAATTGGTGGGCGAACCTGAAACAAGCGTTCGGGCTAAAGAGCGCGCAATATGAGGCGGGATTGGATTTAGCACGCGATCTTTACAAGCAGTATGACGGTAACCTTCGATTTACCGGCCACTCGTTAGGAGGCGGCATCGCTTCAGCCGCCGCGATCATCACTGGCGGAAGCGCGAACACCTTCAACGCTGCCGGCGTGCATGACGACACGCTGAGAGGTTTTGATCGTTCCCATGGACATGTAACATCCTACTATAGCACCTTGGATGTTTTGCGTATCGGGAACGCTTTGACTCCGGCGAGCGTGCCGGGAAATCGCGTGTCTCTTGGTGCCGCTGGCATCCACGGTATCGGTGGTGTAATCAAAGCACTTGGAGGACCATGACGATGATCAGGACATCCAATCTCATTGTAAGCGTGCTCTCGCTCGCATGTCTGTCAGCCTGTGGAGCAGAGATGAACGACCTCATTCGGAAAATGGATTCGGCGGAGAAGAAGTTCAACGAGCAGCAAAGCCGCGAGTTGGTAGCGCTCATGTCGCTCGAAACGATGTTCCCCGATCAGCAAGTGCGCGCTTTGGCCAGGGCCGCTGGGGAGGGAAATATCCGAAAGATTGAGCAGTTGGTGCAAAAGGGGGTCGACGTGAACGCGCGTGGCGCTCAGGGCGCGACCCCGTTGTTCTGGGCGATGCGCGATCACAAAGGCTTCAAGCGGCTGTTGGAATTGGGAGCCGATCCGAACGTGGTGTATGCGGACGGCAACAACGTGATGCTGGTGGCAGTGAGCCTTAAAGATAAGCGGATACTCAAGGCTGCTTTGGAACATGGCGGGAATCCCAATCTTGTGGCCGGTGACTCTACTGGACGGACACCGATCTTCGATGCGATGAGCGCGGGGATGGATGTCGTCGATCTATTGCTGAAACATGGCGCTGACATTAACGCTAGAGATAGTTTGAGTAACACGCCGGTTTTGGCTGCTGCGGGGCGTGGTGATTTTGAAATCGTCTATCAGTTGCTGGAACGCGGAGCTGACTACGCGTTGAAAGATCGGCACGGTTACGACTTGGCTAAACAGGTGGCGAGCACCGTTGGCAAACTCCGTCCGGGAACGAAATGGGCGAAGTGGCAGGAGAAGGTGATTGGCTGGCTGCAAGCTAAGGGTGTGGAAATCCCGGCGAGTCCACAACGTCGTCAATGAACCAAGCGGCACACGTCGCGCGGGCGGGCCGAGGGGGTCGGCGGGCCGAAGGGGTCAGGCTGGGCTTCCCCCGATTTCTCGGACACGTGGTTCAGGGTGATTTCGGTTTGTTGTGGTGGGACTCGAAAGTGGCGGGGCTGACGTAGCCGAGACTCGAGTGAAGTCTGGTGCGATTATAAAACACCTCGATGTAGTCGAAGATCGCAGTGCGTGCTTCGGCGCGGGTGGCGAAGCGGCGGTGATACACCGTCTCGTATTTGAGGCTGCTCCAGAACGACTCGATCGTCCTGCCAATGGGGTCAGGCTGATATTTGTTGATTTTGGGCTGGTGGGTTTGGAGATGGGGCTTTGAAGTGGCGAGGTGGCGCGACGGTTGAGGATTCAGTTTCCGGGGGCGATTTATCATGTGATCAATCGCGGGAATTACCGGCGGGATGTGTTCGAGAGCGCGGGGGCGGCGAAGGCGTTCGAGGCCACTTTGGGCGAGGCGTGCGAGCGATTCCGCTGGCGGGTCCATGCGTATGTGATCATGCGGAATCATTTTCACCTCGCCGTCGAAACAGTGGACCCAAACTTGGTCGATAGCATGCACTGGCTGCAGAGCACATTCGCCACCCGATTCAACCGGCTGAGATCGGAGCGCGGGCACCTGTTTCAAGGGCGATATCAGGCCTTGTTGATCGAGGATGCGGCCGCGCTTGGGCGGGTGGTCGCCTATA
>JAEZAD010000136.1 GCA_023430565.1 Verrucomicrobiota bacterium | reverse complement strand
AGGAGTAGGACTGGAACACCATGCCGCGCCGGTGGTCCGGGCCGCCGACCGGCACGCCCTCCAGCCGGATCTCCCCGGTGGACGGCGTGTCGAGGCCGCCGACCATGCGCATCAGCGAGGTCTTGCCGCAGCCCGAGGGGCCGAGGAACACGATGAACTCGTTGCGGGCGACCTCCAGGTCGAAGGGCTGGGCGACCACGTCCAGGTCGCCGAACCTCTTGGTGACGCCGTCGAAGGCGAGGTAGGGGTGGCTCACGACAAGCTCTCCGGGCGGCCTAGAGGTATCGGAAGGCGCGGCGGTGCAGAGCCCGCAGGAGTTGGTCGGTCAGCAGCCCGATGATGCCGATGACCACGACGCCGGCCATGACCTCCGGCGTCTTCATGTACCGGCGTGCCGTCCAGATGACGAAGCCGATGCCGCTGTCGGCGGCGACGATCTCGGCGATGATCAGGTAGGTCCAGCACCAGCCCAGCGTGATGCGCAGGTTGTCCACCAGGCCGGGCAGCATCGCCTTGAAGGCCACGTCGCGCAGCACCTGCCGGGTGTTGGCGCCCAGCGTGTAGGCGATCTCCACATACTCCTGCGGCACCCGGCGCATGTCGTCGGCGACCAGCAGGACGAGCTGGAAGAAGGTGCCCAGCCACAGCAGGTACAGCTTGGTCGTCTCGCCGACGCCGAACCAGATGATGGACAGCGGCACCAGCGCCGGGACCGGCAGGTAGCGGATGAAGTCGATCACCGGCTCCAGCGCCGCACCGACCACGCGGTAGCTGCTCATCAGGATGCCGATGGGGATCGCCATCGCCGCGGCGAGCGCGAAGGCCGCCCAGACCCGCAGGGTGGAGACGCCGGCGTGCCACAGGAGATCCTGCTTCTGGACCATCAGCAGCCCGGCCTCCGCCACGCGGCTCGGCGAGGGCAGGAAGGTCGTGTTGACCAGCCCCGACCGCGCCGCCGCCTCCCACAGCAGCAGCAGCGCGAGGCTGGTGCCGACGCCGGCAGCCGCCTGGACGCCGCGCGGCAGCGTGCCGCGGAAGGTCCAGAGCGGGAACCGGCGCCGGCCCCTTGCCTTCGGACCGGCGGCCTTTGGGATGGTCTCGCTGACGTCCGCCACGGGTCAGGGCGCCACTGCGGTGACGCCGGCGATGGCCGAGGGATCGATCTGGCCGGCGGCGGCGAGCGTGGTGTCGGCGGCGCCGTTCTCCAGGTTGAGCTGCATGACCGTGTCGAAGATCCCGTGCAGGCGGCCCGGCTGGCCCGGCGCGCCGATCAGCGCCTTGGCCTCGGCCAGGGGCGTGTAGACCAGGCTGGTGTCGATCACCTCCTTGACTTCCGGCGCGCTCAGGTTGTAGTGCGGCGCCGCAATCTTGATGAACTCGGCCGGATTGCGCTCGTAGAACGCAATGGCGCGATAGACCCCGGCCAGGAAGTTGGCATACTTCTTCGGATTCTTTTTCAGATCGTCCTGCCGCGCCGTGATCACGTCGATGATGATCTCGGAGTTGGCGGAGGACAGCAGGAGCTTGCCCTTGCGCTGGGGCAGGGCGGTGACGGCCTGCGAAAGGAATGGCTGGTAGGTGCCGACCGCCGCCACCGAGTCGTCTGCGAAGACCGCGACCGTGTCGGCGGTCGCGATGTCGATGATCTGCAGGTCCTTGAGCGACAGGTTGTTCTTCTTCAGCTCCATCTGCAGCAGCAGGCGGGCCGGGATGTTCGGCTCGACCGCCACCTTCTTGCCCTTGAGGTCGGCGACGGACCCGATCGCGCCGTCGGCGATGACGCCGTCGCCGCCCACGGACTTGTCGATGGTGCCGATGATGACACCCGGCGTCTTCTCGTCGCGCGGGCGGCCCTGATGCTCGCCGACCGTGCGCATGTCGACCTCGATGTCGCCGCGCGCCATGGCCGCCATGACGTTGGCGCGGTCGTCCTCGAACTTCATCTCGACCGTCAGGCCGAGTTCCTTGAAGTAGCCCTTGTCGATAGCGACGAAGACCGGCGCGAAGCCGGGCCAAGTCGGGGCCAGAGCCCGGATCGTGTCGGCGGCCATGGTCGGGGTGGAGGCGGTGCCGAGGAGCAGGATGGTGGCGGCAAGGGTGCGGACGGAGCGCATCGTGGATCCTCATCGCAGGTACGGCTGTGCGGATGATCACCCCCGTTTACATCGAGAAAAATACCATTTAATGGAAGTATGCATCGAAAAATCCTTATGTGAGCGGCCGCCGCCCCATGAGACGCCTGGACAACATCGACCTGCGCCTTCTTCGCATTTTCGTGGCGCTGGCGGAGTCCGGCGGGTTCGCGGAGGCGCAGATCGTGCTCAACCTGTCGCAGCCGACGCTCAGCACGCACTTGGCGGCGTTGGAGCGGAAGCTTGGCGCACCCTTGTGTGAGCGGGGGCGCCGCGGCTTCCGCCTGACCGAGTTCGGCGAGGCCACCTACGAGGCCGCCAAGCGCCTGTTCGCCGACATCGAGCGCTTCCAGACGCGCATCGGACGCGACCGGGGAAAGCTGATGGGGCGGCTGCGGATCG
>JAEZAD010000109.1 GCA_023430565.1 Verrucomicrobiota bacterium | reverse complement strand
CCCCTCGTCGGCGTCCCCCTCGGCATCTACCTCGTCTGGGGCAGCATCATCCACATCATCAAGTCCATCATCGGCGTGCTCTTCGGCGAGATGAGCGACGACCTCACGCCCGCGCGCATCGCCATCTTCGTCGGTTACGCGATCGTCATCACGGTCACGACCGCGTGGGCGTTTCGACGCCTGCAGGCTCGAATAAAAGATCAGCCACGAGCGGCAAATGGTCGGAAGCGACGCGCGTGAGCTCGTTGCGCGGCACGATCACGTTCGCCACTTCGAAACCCTCGGACAGGAAGATGTGATCCAGCCGCACAAACGGCCGCATCGAGCTAAACGTCCGCAGCGGCCGGTGCCCCTGCCGCGCCGCCTGCACGTCGCGAAACCGCTTCGCCGCCAGCCCATACGGCCGGCTGCCCGGCGTCAGATTGAAGTCGCCGCACATTAACACGAGATCGTTGCCGCTCAGCCGTCCCAGCCACTCCGGCCCGAGCAACGCCTGCATCTGCAGCAACCGTTCATACGGCCCGAGCCCGAGGTGAGTCGTGACGACGTGCACCGCGGTGCCGTTCACGTCCACCCGCACCCAAAGCGCCGACCGCGGTTCCTTCCACCAGCTCTTCGGATCGTGCGGCAGATGCGCCCGCTTCACGATCTCCACCGGCCAGCGGCTGAAAAACGCATGCCCATAATGCTCCTCGCCGCGCGTGATCGTCGGACAAAACACCGCGTGCATCCCAATATGCCGTCCGATCAACGCCGCCTGGTCTTCCGCACGCGAACGCCTCCGCCCCAAATCCACTTCCTGCAAAGCCACCAGGTCCGGCGCTTGCGCCGCGATCACCCGCGCCACCCGCCGCGGCGAAACCCGTCCGTCCATCCCGCCGCACCCGTGCACGTTGTAAGTCATCAACCGCAGCCGCCCTGCGCCCGCCTCGCCCGACGCGAGCGGCCGAATCGTATCGCGTCCGAGATAATGCAGCGCCGCCGCCCGCAACGCCCGAGGCCGCACAAAACCCTCCGCGTCCTCCGGCAACGCCGTCCGCGCTGGTAGTAATAAAAACCCGCGCGTCTCGTCCGGGCCGAATCCCCCGTGCGCCCCGCGTTCGCCTTCCGCAAAACTCCACGCGCCTTCCGTCGGGCTCCACCCAACGAGAATCAAATCCCCCGCGTCCCGAATCGCGCAAAACTCCGCCACGTCCCGCGCGATCGTTTCCCGCAGCTCCGGCGCATGCGCTTCCAGCAACGCCGGCATCTCCTCGGGCACATGCGTCTCACCGCCCGCGTGCAGCCACGTCACCGCGCCCGCATCGGTGCGCACCAGCACGCCCGGCACCCCGCGCTGCACCAGCCGGCGCGCCACCGCCAGCCGTTGGTCGTCGGTCATCGCCTTCGCGAAATACGCATGCCCCACCGGACCCAGCGCCGCCACGATCACGCTCTTGCCTTCCTCGAGCGTGATGTCCTCGTCCGCCCGCTGCCGCGCCATCCGGGCTTGCGACCGCGCGCTGCGCGACAACCACGTTGACGCCTCCACCGGCCGGCGCTGCGCGCGCGCCCGCCACGCCGGATCGCGCTGCTGCGAGATCTCCAGCGCATCGTGCAACACCGCCTCGATCCCCTCCGGCACCTTGTCCGTAAACGGCCGCGTCACCTCCTGCCCATGGTCCGAAAAGATCCACACCGCGTAATCGCGCCGCTTCGACCGATGCGCCGCGCGCACGATCTTGCGGATGGCGTTGTCAATGCCGCGCAACCCGTAATGCGCCAGCGCCGACCCCGGCCCGCGCACATGTGCATGCTCGTCGTATCCGACGAAGTTGATGTGCACGATCGGCAGCCCGCGCGTCACCTCGATCTGCCCGCTCAACGTCAGCAACTCGCGCAAACCCACCCCCACAAACACGCGCGACAACAGGAGCATCAGCTCCATCTTCGGCCGTCGTCCGCGCGTGATCGCCTGAGCCGCGTCGACGATCGCGACCCCCAGCTCGATCATCAAACGCCAGAGGATGCGCACCGCCGAGGGCAGCTGCAGAATCGTGAACACGAAGATGTTTCTGATCTTCCCCGTGCTCCACATGTCGCCGAGCCCGATGCTCGCCGCACAAAAGTGACTCTCCTCCTGCCCCGCGCCGCCCGTATAAATGTTCGACCACGAGCTGCCCCCCTTGAGCAGCCCCTCCGCCGTCTCCGCGCATTTCGCCTCGCGCGCCTTCGCCCACTCCGGGTCCCACATCCGCCCGACTTTCTTCACCGCGCGATCGAAGAAGCTGAACGCCGGCACCGCCGACTTCACCCCATAGTAAAGCTCCGCCTGCACCGCCGGCGTCGTCGACGGAATGCCCGGATACAATGTCCGCATCTCGTAGCCCTCGCGCTTGATCAGCCGCTGCAGAAACGGCATCCGCCCTCGCGCCAGCGCCGCCTCGAACTGTTTCCGCGCCAGCCCGTCGATCTGAATCAACAACAACCCCGGCTCCTCGCTCGTCCCCTGCGACGGCGTCAACCCCAGGTTTCGAATCGCCCACTCGTTCCGGCTCAGCCGAATCCGCGCGCGATGGATCAGAGCTTCAAGTCCGGCAAACATCGTTCAGAAGCTCCAAAAACCAAGAACCAAACTCCAGTGAACCTCCAAATCCCAAGCTCCAAGCAGAGGCGGACAGGTCTTCTGGTGTTTGAACATTGGATACTGATGTTTCCCTGGAGCTTGGATCTTGGTTCTTGGATCTTTCGGCGGTCGCGTCAGCGACCGCCAACGGCCTCCGCCACCGCCTGCGCTTTTTCCGCCAGCAGATTCCATTCGACCTGAATGCGTTCCAGCATCGTCCCCCACGGACTCCGCTCGATCATCATTCGCTCGCGTCGCGTCATCCGCCTCACGTCCTCGTAAAACGTCAGCGCCAGCTCCGCGCAGCGCTCGCGCGAAAACAACTCCGCCGTCTCCCGCGCGCCCGCCGAAAACTCCTCTCGCCGCGCCGCGTCGCGATACAGCCGCTCCAGCGCATTCGCGAGCCGCCCCGCGGCCGCATTTTTCGGCAGCATGAAACCATTTTTTCCGTCGCGCATCACCTCGCGCACGCCCGACGCGTTCAACGCCACCACCGGCCGCCCCGCCGCCATCGCTTCCGACAGCACCATGCCTTGCGTCTCGGTGAACGACGCAAACACGAACACATCCATCGCGTTGTAGGCATCCGCGAGCGCCTTCCCCGTGTGCTTGCCGGCCATCACCAGCCGCTCCGCCACGCCGTGTTGTTCCATCGTCTGGCGCACTTCGTCCTCCGATGGGCCGCCGCCCACGACGAGAAACCACGCCTCCGGCACGCGTTTCAAAAACACCGCCGCCGCCTCCGCGAGATACCCGAGGTTTTTTTCCGGCGCCA
>JAEZAD010000098.1 GCA_023430565.1 Verrucomicrobiota bacterium | reverse complement strand
GATCCTCCTCCGGCACCCGCCGCGGCAAACGCGCCCGGACAATCCGGATGACGAGCGGATAGAGATGTTCAACCAGTTCCCGCGCCGCCGCCTGGTCACGCCGACGGACTCGCTCCAGACAACCGGGGAGGTCGAAGGGAGTTTCGTCAGACATGGGTGAACGAAGGCAAGGTCACGCACTTCAGGCAAGACGCCCTCATAATCTATTGGGTTACGTCCCCCACCGGCGCGCGGATTCAAAGTTCCACGATTTTTTCCGGCCTGCCTCGCCCCGTCCCGGCCCTTGACTTCCGCGAAGCCGCGCCGATATCACTCCCCACCCTTGATGCGAATCCTCGCCCAGGCTCTTCGACTTACCACCGCGCACGATCTCTGAATCGCCGCCTAGCGGCTGATCGTGCGTTTCCGCCTGGGTTTGTCCGCCGCCTCGTTGGCCGGCGTGGTTTTATGTCTGTTTTCGTCCGCAATTTTCACGTAAACACCTTTTCGCTCATGCAATCCGCCCCCGTTAGTAAATACCGCCCGTTTCCGCCCGTCGACCTGCCCAACCGCCAGTGGCCCAACCGCACGCTCACCCGCGCACCCATCTGGTGCAGCGTCGATCTCCGCGACGGCAACCAGGCCCTCGCCCAACCTATGAGCGTCGAGGAGAAGCTCGAGTATTTCGACCTGCTGGTCCGCATCGGCTTCAAGGAAATCGAGGTCGGCTTCCCCTCGGCGTCGCAAATCGAATTCGATTTCTGCCGCCGCCTGATCGACGAAAACCGCATCCCCGACGACGTCGCCATCCAGATCCTCTGCCAGTGCCGCGAGGACCTGATCACCCGCTCCCTCGAAGCCCTGCGCGGCGCGAAAAACGTCATCTTTCATCTCTACAATTCCACCTCGCCCGCGCAGCGCCGCTACGTTTTCAACGCCGACCAGCCCGCGATCGTCAAAATCGCCACCCACGCCGTCGGCTTCCTGAAAACCCACATGGCCCCGCACGTCGCCGCCGGCACGCGCATCCGCCTCGAATACTCCCCGGAAAGCTTCACGAGCACCGAGCTGCCGTTCGCCCTCGAAATCTGCGAGGCCGTCACCGACGTCTGGCAGCCGACCGTCGACAACAAGATCATCCTCAACCTCCCCGCGACCGTCGAATACGCCACGCCCAACGTCCACGCCGACCAGATCGAGTGGATGTGCACGCACCTGACGCGCCGCGACCGCACGATCGTTTCCCTGCACACGCACAACGACCGCGGCACTGGCGTCGCCGCGACCGAACTGGCGATGCTCGCCGGCGCCGACCGCGTCGAAGGCACGCTCTTCGGCAACGGCGAACGCACCGGCAACCTCGACATCGTCGTGGTCGCCCTGAACCTCTACACCCACGGCATCCACCCGAACCTCGACTTCTCCAACATCAACGAAATCCGCGAGGTCTACGAACGCACCACGCGCCTCGAGGTCCCCGCCCGTCAGCCCTACGCCGGCGAGCTCGTCTTCACCGCGTTCAGCGGTTCGCACCAGGACGCCATCAACAAATCCTGGGCCGCCCGCGATCCGAAAAAGCCGCACGATCCTTGGGACGTTCTCTACATCCCGGTCGATCCCGCCGACATCGGTCGCAGCTACAAAGCGATCATCCGCATCAACAGCCAGTCCGGCAAAGGCGGCGTCGCCTACGTGCTCGATCACGAGTTCGGCTTCCAACTGCCGAAAGCGATGCACAAGGAAATCGGCAAGATCATCAACGACCTCGCCGACACCACCGGCCGCGAACTCACCGCCGCCGAAATCCACGACGCCTTCCAGCGCGAATACCTCGACCGCCAGTCGCCGGTCCGCCTCGAACACTTCAAAACCGTCGAACGCGACAGCGCCGTCACCTGCAACGCGCGCATCAGCATCGACGGCCAGATCGCCGAGCTCACCGCCGAAGGCAACGGCCCGATCGACGCTTTCGTGCGCGCGCTGAGCGACACGAAGCTGCACAAGTTCGAAGTCCTCAACTACTCCGAACACTCGCTCGGCAAAGGCGCCGAAGCCCGCGCGGTCAGTTACATCCAGATCAAAACCGACCGCGGCCACACGCTCTACGGCGCCGGCACCGACACCAACATCGAGCTCGCCTCGATCAAAGCCATCGTCAGCGCCCTCAACCGCGCCCTCGCGAAACGCTAATCCATCCATCAACCTTCTGAAAATCAGGGCGGGTCTCGCGACCCGCCCTTTCCTTATTCCTCAAACACCAACTTCCTCCCCAAAAACGGCAGCACGCGTGTGTAGAATCGGCCGTCATCCGTCCAGTTCTTGTCCCACGCACCGCCATTGTATTCCTCCGCCACGTGCTCGATCCCGAGCTGGTCGAGCTTTCGTGTGAACGCCTGGTTCGAATAAACGTGCCCTTGCGTCGTGTCGTAGCGGCCCCAGTCAAACGCCACCCCGCGCATCCGCCGCAAACCGTCGGCGTGCTCGCGCAACAATTCGTCCAGGTGAAACCGCGCTTCTAATCGCTGCTTGTTCTCCACCTTCAACACCGGCTCGCCGTCCTCCATCTCCACGATGAAATCGCAGAAAAACGGCGGCCGGTCCGGATTCGGCAAATACGCCTGCGAGATCGCCACAAATCCGGGCGCATAATGATCGCCCCACAAATCCCCGAACGCCTTCGCCGCATGCAGCCGCGGCCAGTTCACCATCTGTTGCGTCGGCATGAGCCCCGTGCCGGTCCCAACCGGGTGCATCGCATACACCGCGCTAAACCAGTCCGGATATAACATCGCGAACTTCAGCGCTCCATACGCGCCCAGGAAGTCGCCCGCCAGCCCACGACTCTCCCGCCGCGCAATCGTCCGAAACTTACCGTCGATGAACGGCACCAGCTCCTTCATCGTGAAATCCAGCCAGTTTCCCGTCGTCGACGAATTCTCGAACCAACTCCCCATCGTCGGCGAACTGTAGTCCGCGGCTACCAGGATGAACTCCGGCACCGTTCCGGCCGCGAATCCCCGCTCCAACAGCCGCACGAGATTCCCATCCTCGAACATCTTCTCCGGACTCCAGTTGATCGAATGGAAGTAGTAAACCACCGCATAACGCTTCTGCGACTCCGCATATCCAGGGGGTAGATACACCTTCACGGTGCGGTTCAGATCCAGCCCGGTCCGGTTCTCCCGCAGCACGCGTGATTCGATCCGTTCGGTCAGCACCGTGCCGCCCTTCTCGTTCGCCGCCCGCAACGGCAGCACCAGCCACGACGCCATCATCACAAAAATAAAAGTCTTCATGGTTTGTTCCTCCCTCAGTCGTAAGTGCCGGCCTGGCAGACCATCTTCAGCCCGCCCCGCGGCTCGCGCCGCCACACGCGAAGATTTTTTCCGGTGTTCACCCCCGACGCGTCGCCATTCCGCCAATTGGCGACGTGGCTCGCGTAGTCGATCACCCATTCTCCAAGGTCGTCGATCCGGTCATTCCGAATATCCAGTTTCTCATACACGGGCATCCCGGCCGTGTGGTCTTTCAGATACCCATCGATTTCGCTCCGGCCTTCACACGCCGCTCCATGATTCGCCAGAATCACCGCATCGTCGGCGTAAAACATCGACCACACCGCATGATCCTTCTCCACGATCGCCCGCTCCTGCAGCTGGTTGAGCGCGGCCAGCTCGAAGCTCAGCCCGTCTCTCACCGGCACATGCGCCTCCATCGCGATCCGCACGCTTGGAACGTGCGGAAACCGCAATTCATCCGCGAACTCCGGCCATTTCGAGTAGTTCCATAACGCCGTGGTCACCTGCCACGCGCCGCCGTTCGCGGGCGTCCAGACTTCCACATACTTCCCTTCCAACTCGCGCGCCTCGCTCGTGTCGTTCCGCACCATTCTCTGCGTGAAACGCCCGAACTCCACCAGGCGCTCACCCAGATTCAGCGTCGCCATCGACTGGCGCTCGTAGCGGCTGATCGTGAAGCGCTCGAGCAACGCCCCATAATACTGCCTCGCGCCCTCCCGGCCGAAAATCGTTCCGTGATATTCCGGCATCAGCCGCACGGTCTCGGCGAACCCTGCTACACAGGCCTCCGCGCGTCCCTTCGAAAGACCTTGCGCGAAACTCGCGCGATGTTGCTCCAAGACCGCCGTCTGTTCTGCCGTTGGAGCGGGCAGCCCCGATCCGGCCGCAAGTGTCGGCGGAACGAGACAACCAAGGATCAAACCGGCCATCAAAGGCCGCCAGCATTTCGATTTCATGAGTTCGGATAACATTTAGAGAGCTCGTGCCGGATCGGCGTCGTGCCGGTTTTCCGGGAAAGCACGGCGAGACTACCTTGCTCCGCCGCTTCCGTCGTCCGAGCCGTTCGGTTCGAACGCCGCTCCGACCGGCCCGAACACGTGACACCACGCCCGCGCGACGTCAGCGACCGGCGGCGCGCTTCAGGCGCAGAAAACGGCCGCCATAAAAACCGCCCGTCGGCTGGTCGTCTTTGTCGTATTGGACCGACCGCAACTCGTATTCGTCATCGGAAATCCACCGGTAGGTATAGCGCCGATAGGTCCCCGGCGGCTCGTCCGAGAAGGAAACCTTCAGGGCCACGTCGCCGTTCGGGCCGACGCTGCCTTCGCCCGTGCCGATCCGGACCGGCCCAAAACTTGAAAGGTGACGCACGGCTCCCGTAGCTCGATCGTAGGTCCAAAAAATATGCCCATGCGGCGGCGGCCCATCGACGACGGCCAGCAGGCTGTTATCGGTGTTGATCGCGCGGCAAAGCGTGTGGTGTTGCGGAAGCTGGATTTCCTCGGCGCCGCTGCCCCAATTCTGGGTCCAACGATCGTCTTTCAACGTCCACTCGCCATAAAATCGTTGGAAGGGATTGCCCGTCGTCACGGGATTCGCGCGCCCCGCCAGAAGCAGGCAGAACAATGGGACAAACATGAGAAACGCCCAGCGGGCGGGGAACAGTCGGGAGGTGATCATAGATGGAGGAAATACGTCGCCCCGGCTTTCCCGTGCGACGAACGCATCCTCGACCAACCCGCCGCTTCCGTCGTCCGAGCCGGCCGGCTCGAACCCGTTCTTTCGCTCCCGCCGAGCGATTCCTTCCACGCGGGACGAGCTTCAAGCGCCGTTCTTTGTCAACTTCCCGCCTCTGGCTCGCCAAGCCCCGCATTCCGAAACGCACTCGGCGTCGTCCCCGTATTCCGCCGAAACGCCGTGCTGAAGGTCGACTTCGAGTTGAA
Source organism: Verrucomicrobiota bacterium (assembly GCA_023430565.1). GTDB lineage: Bacteria > Verrucomicrobiota > Verrucomicrobiia > Opitutales > Opitutaceae > Opitutus. The sequence continues at coordinate 3,304 of JAEZAD010000098.1, read as the reverse complement.
CCCCACCGCCAGCGCGATCTCGAGCACCGTCTGCTCCCGCGCTTCCACCAGCAGCCGCTTCGCTTCCTCCACGCGATGGTGATTCACCAGATCGTAGAAACTCGCGTTCAGGTCCTGGTTGATCACCTGCGACACATAATGGACGTTTTCTTTCAACCTGCCGCTCAACGTGCGCAGGCTCAGCAAACTGTCGCGATACACCCGCTCTTCCCGCAACGCATGCTCCAGCTTTTGCTTCACCCGCTCCCGGATCAGCGGTGGCAGTTTCGACCGCACATACTTCGCCCCGGCCGGGGCCGGATCCGCCGCCCCCTCTTCCGCCGCGATCGCCACCGGCAGGCCGGCTGACTCCGTCGCTGTGTTCCCCACCTCCGCGACACTCGCCGACTTCTCCGCCGGTCCTTGCAGCGCCGCGTGACGCATCAACACGTAAATTGCGGCGACTGTCACACCGACTTCCGTAATGGCAAAAATCAGCGTCAGCTCCTGCGGGGCACGCGCCGCGCATTGCACGGTCCGCAGCACCCCGAGGCCCCACGTCGTCGCCACCACGATCAGCGGCAACTGCAACCAACCGGGCGCCGCGCGCCCCCGCGCTCCCGCATCGGCCAGGAGGAACCGCCGGCACCGCCACAGAAAAACAGGCCCCTGCACCGCGAAGACCGCAATGCACCCCAACATCGCCGCGTGAATCGCCCGCGGCGGCAACAAGCTCCCACCCTCCGGGCTTGAATAATCGAGCCCCAGATGCGTGCTCTCGATCAGCGGCAGCGTGAGCGCCATGCCGAGGCCGATGACGGCCAGATGCCCGCGACCGATATCCGTCCACCGCGGCCGGTCGCCTTCGACAATTTCCCGCACCGCCAGCCAGAGGCACGGCGCGAGCCACAGCGAAATCGCCATGCGCAGCCCCAGCCAGAGCGCCTTCAACGGCGTGCCCTCGTGCACCATCAAAACCTCGAGTCCCAACGCCAGGCCTTCGATCCCCAGGAACAACGTGAAGTAATCGACCGTCCGATCGCCCGCTGCCCGTTTCGCGCGCAACAAGCCCGCGGAAAAAACACACAGCGCAAACGCCGCCGTATAAAGTGAGCTTTGAAGTCCGTTCATGGCATCGACGCGCTGCCAGCCTCAACACCGGCACGCCGCATCGTTCCCGGTTTTTCCGCCAAGTGAAGGCGAAAGCTCGTCCACCGCGCCCCGTTTCTCGATCCGATTAGCGAACAGAATCCCTCGCTCCGCGTCATTGAATCCGGTTGTGCGAACTCCCCCCCGGATCCAACGTCCGCCTCGTCGTCTCCCCCTCTCCTCCCCCTCTTACCCGATCGCCATGCTCAAATCCGACGTCCTCCAACGCCTCAAAGCCGTCAAAGTCATCGCCCTCATTCGCGCCGACAGCTCCGACAGTCTCCTCGAATGCGCCAAAGCCCTCGCCGCCGGCGGCCTCAACGCGGTCGAACTCACGATGACCACGCCCGGCGCGCTCGAAATGACCGCCAAGGTTTCGCGCGAACTGCCCGAACTTCTCCTCGGACTTGGCACCGTCCTCGACCCCGACACCGCCCGCGCCGGCATCGCCGCCGGAGCGAAATTCATCGTCACCCCCGCCGTCCGCCCCGCTGTCATCGAAGCGTGCCGCGCCGCCGACGTGCCGATTCTCTGCGGCGCTCTCACGCCCACCGAAGCGATCACCGCCTGGGAGCTCGGCGCCGACGTCATCAAAATCTTTCCCGCCGAGTTCTTCGGCCCCGCCTACATCAAGTCGCTGAAAGCGCCGTTCCCGCAGCTTCAAATTCTGCCCACCGGCGGCGTCACGCCGGAAACCGTCGGCGACTTCCTCAAAGCCGGCGCCTTCGCCACGGCCGCCGGCAGCGCGCTCGTGTCCGCCGCTGCCCTGAAAAACCGCGACTGGCCGCAGATCACCGCGCGCGCGCGCGAGTTCGTCGCCGCGGCCAACGCGTCGAAATAATCTCGCCGGAAACCAGCGGCGCGGCCGACCGCCCGCCGCGTTTGGCTTTCACGCCACGCTGACCGCGCACGCCTCGTCGGACATCGTCCGCGCTGCGGCCACCGCACGAGGCCTCGCGCCGCCGTTTCGTTCCTCCAGCGTCGCAAAGCAGGCGCGCCCGTCGTTTCGCCCCGCCGCTTCGGAAATTCCCGGCAGCGACTCGCCGTCGCACCAGAGCCCCTCGACGGCCGTGACCGTCGGCACCTCGGCCGGGCCAAATGTATTCTGCTGCATCAACCGCGCGAGCATCTCCGCCGCGACTTCTCCCACGCGATCGCTGTGCCGCCGCACGCTCGCAATTTTGGGATCGGCATGCGTCGAAAAAATATCGACGAACCCCGCATCGCGCGGCACTGCGATCCCCAGCTCGGCCAGCCTCTCGCCCAGCAGGATATGCGAACTCAACAGCACCTGCGGGCGATGCCGGCGAAGCCACGTCTGGAGCCGGGCCACGTCCCGCTCCTGCGCCCGGCCATCCGCGCCCGGCGCTTCGCAATAAAAAATCGGGAGCCGATGCTGCGGAGCCAGGCGGTTTTGCTCCACCGCCAGGGCGGTCGAAAGCGCCTGGTCCACGGCGTCGTCCCACATCTTCGGCATCACCACTCCGATTCGCTCATAACCCAGCGCGATCGTCTTTCGCATCGCGAGCTGGATGACGCCGTGCTGGTCGCTCATCACGCGGTGCAACGCCGGCGTTTCCGGGAAACAACCGACCTTCACCACGCTCACGCGCGACCAGTCGAACTCCGCCAACGCGTCCGAACCCGCGCGGTGCGATGCCAGCAACACCCCGTTGATGCCGCGATGAAACAACACGCTGCTGAGGCGCCGCGCCGTCATGCCCGGCTCGCTCAACCAGAAATGCTCGAGCTGATAACCGAGCTGCGCCGCCTTCCGCATCGCTCCGGCATAATAATGCGCATCGGCCGGCAGGCCCTGCCAGCCCCACCGTGTATCCCAATCCGTGATATACGCGATGGTGTCGCGGCGGTCGCCGGTCGCGCGGCCTTTGCGATACGCCACGAGCGCCTGCAGCGCCGGATCGCGGTGATAGCCCATCTCCTGCGCAAGGGTTTGAATCCGCTTGCGCGTCGCTTCGGGGATCGTGGGGCTGTTGCGCAGCGCCAGCGACACCGTCGTGTTGTGCACACCGGCGGCACGGGCGATATCGCACTGCGTGATGCGATGGGGAATGGCAGCAGATGCTCCGGGATCGGGCGAGACGCTCATGGCTGTTCCTTCCGTTTCGGGGTTCAATTCGCGTTCAGTAGTTATACAGCTTCACCCGCTGGAGGG
>JAEZAD010000052.1 GCA_023430565.1 Verrucomicrobiota bacterium | reverse complement strand
CTCTACCCCAACTGGGAACTCTGCCTCGCCGACGACGCCTCCACCGCGCCTCACGTCCGCCGCATTCTCGACGACTACACCCGCCGCGATCCGCGCATCAAAGTTTCCTACCGCGACCAGAACGGACACATCTCCGCCGCGTCCAACTCCGCCCTCGCTCTCGCCACCGGCGAATTCACCGCGCTCCTCGATCACGACGACGAGCTCCCGCACCACGCTCTCGCCGAAAACATCTTCGCCCTCCTCGAAAGACCCGACCTCGATTTCCTCTACTCCGACGAAGACAAGATCGACGAGCTCGGCCGCCGCTACGATCCCTACTTCAAACCCGACTGGAATCCCGACCTCTTCCTCGGCCAGAACTTCACCTGCCACCTTTCCGTTTTCCGCACCACGCGCCTTCGCACCATCGGCGGTTTCCGCGAAGGTTTCGAAGGCAGCCAGGATTGGGATCTCACGCTCCGCGCCATCGAAGGCCTCGACCCCGCGAAAATTCATCACATCCCGCGCGTCCTCTATCACTGGCGCGCCATCCCCGGCTCCACCGCGCGCGTCATCGACGAGAAATCCAACTACCCTTTCATCGCCGCGAAAAAAGCCCTCACCGAACACCTCGCCCGCACCGGCGTCCCCGCCGAGCTCGTCTCCGTCGCCGGCTTCCACTGGCGCGTCAAACGCCCGCTCCCCACGCCCGCCCCGAAGGTCTCGATCATCATCCCGACCAAAAACGCCGAGCCGCTCCTCCGTCTCTGTCTCACCTCGCTCATCGCGAAAACGACCTTCCCCGATTTCGAAATCCTCGTCGTCAACAACCGCTCCGACGAACCAGCCGCCCTCGCCTACCTCGACCAGCTCCGCGCGCAGTCGAACTCCACCGCCACCCCCGTCATCCGCGTTCTCGACTACGACGCGCCGTTCAACTTCTCCGCGATCAACAACCACGCCGTCCGCCACGCCCACGGCCGCATTCTCGCCTTCCTCAACAACGACCTCGAAGCCCTCCATCCCGACTGGCTCGACGAAATGGTCTCTCACGCCCTCCGCCCCGAAATCGGCTGCGTCGGCGCGATGCTCTATTACCCCGACGACACCGTGCAGCACGGCGGCACGATCCTCGGCCTCACCGGCCCCGCCGGCAAAGACGGCGTCGCCGGCCACGCGTTCAAGGGCTTGAAGCGCGGCGCCGAGGGCCAGCGCAACCGCCTCCGCCTCGTCCAAAACTACTCCGCCGTCACCGCCGCCTGTCTCGTCATCCGCCGCGAAATCTTCGAAGCCGTCCAAGGCTTCGACGAACGCAATCTCCCCGTCGCCTTCAACGACGTCGATTTCTGCCTCCGCGTAATGAAATCCGGATACAGCAATCTCTGGACGCCCTTCGCCGAATTCTACCACCACGAATCCGCCAGCCGCGGCCTCGAGGACACGCCCGAAAAGCTGAAACGCTTCCACAGCGAAGCCGCCTACATGCGCAAGACGTGGGCGAAACTCCTCGACCGCGACCCCGCCTACAACGTCAACCTCAGCCTCCAGCACGAGGACTTCTCCCTCGCCTTCCCCCCGCGCTGATCTCGTAGCCACGAGCGTGAGCGAGTGGATTTCTCCCGGAAGTTCACCACCGAGGCACAAACACACCGAGTCCGCCCCACCGTCTCCCCGCCTCCTCCGGTTTTATCCGCTGCTCCGTGGTTAAAACAAAGCATCCCGCCCACGTAGCGGCGAGCACCGGCGAGCCGACTTCACCGTAGCCACGAGCACCAGCGAGTGGAAACTGCCCCGATGAACGAACCGCTCGCCTCTCCGTATCCTCGATTCCACATCGACTCGCCTCGACTTGGCGCTGCCTTTTACCGCCAGCGCATTCCGATCGAAGGCTGGATTCACCTCGGTTCCGCCCAACACACCATCCGTCACATCTCCGCCCACGCCCACCAGCAGGAGCTCGGCGCGACGTCGCACCTGTTTCCCCGCGCCGACGTTTCGGCTGCACTCGGTCTTCCGATATCCGTCCCCACCGGCTTCCGCCTTCTTGCCTGTTTCACCGATCCGATTGGCGCAGACCTCGCGGACATCGAACTTCGCGTCCACTGGCCGATGGCTCGCACCTGGAACTCGCCACCATTTCGATCCGCCTGCACCCCAACGACCACACCACCGCCCCTTACGGCAATCTCTGCAATCCGCACCAGACCGGGCTCCTCCATCGCGCACACCTCTATTCGACGGGCCGCCCCGCCGAGACCGCCAACCCCGAATGCGTCCGACTGCTCGCCGACTATCTTCCTGCCGCTTCCAATATCCTCGACCTGGGCTGCGGCATCGGCGCCTTTCACGATCCCTTGCGCGCCCTCGGACACACCTGGACCGGCTGCGAAACCTCCGCGCTCTGTCTCGCCGAGCTCGCCCGACGCCGTCGCCCTCATCGGTCTCTCTCTCTCTCTCTCTCTGCCCAATCCGCTTCAAATTATCGCCTTCCCGCAACCGACGACGAGTTCGACGCCGTGATCGCCATCGAAGTCCTTGAGCATGTCCCCGAACCCGTCTCCTTTCTGCGCGAAATCGCCCGTGTCACTCGTCGCCACGCCTTCTTCTCCGTCCCGAATCTCGAAAGATTGCCCTTCCTCTCGAGCCGTCTCGTCGCTCCCTGGCACCTGCTCGAAGGCGACCACGTGAACTTCTTCACCCGTTTCAACCTCCGTCCGCTCCTCGCCAGCCACTTCCGCCACGTTGAAATAATCGACTACGGCACACAACCGCTCGCCGCTCCCGACGGTCCTCCACTCCCGTATCACCTCTTCGCCATCTGCGAGCTTTAGCTCATTATCCGATCACGACCACCATCACGGGCCCGTTTACCCGACCGCCTCCCGTGTCCTCCCATTCCTCCGGCCTTCTCCGTGCCTCCGTGCCTCCGTGGTAAAAAAGCTCCCACGCACAGCACCCTTCCGACTCGCCTCTCAATGCAGCCCATATTTCTCCACCAGCCGTCGCAGCTCCGCATGCGATAACCACGGATGACGCGGCATCTCCGCCGGCGCTTCTTCCGCCGGCAGCGCCAACGCCGCCCGCAGCTCGGCGCCACGCCAGCTATGCCATCCTTCGATGCCGCTCGGCCATGATCGCGTCACGGTGAAGCCCGCCCCCAGCAGCGCTACCGCCGCAATCGCCTCCCGGACAAATCGCGGCCCCTTTAGCGTCCCCATCACACGCTCGACGACCACGCCCAGGAACGGCGCCAGCGCGAACAAACTCGTATACTGATAACGCGAGCTCGTCGCCGCCTCCATCCCTGTCCAATACCGCCCCACCCCGAGAGCCGCGACGTTGGCCAGCTCGAACAGCACCAGCACCACCAGCAGCGGACGAAACCGCGGCGCCGCCCACCTCACGCCCAGGACCAGCACCACGGTTTTCAGTCCTCCCAGTATCCACAGCTCCCCCGCCCCGGAGTTCGAAGGATCGATCCACTTCGCAAACGGATTCCCCGCGTAGCAACGCGCCGCGAATTCCCCCATCTGCAGCAGCGTCGCCACCCCAAATTCCCGCGTGTGCTGCACGCTTCCGATCGCCCCCGCCTTCATGAACCCCAGCGCCACGATCGCCGGCAGCGCCGCAAGCACCGCAATTCTCCAGCGTCGCGCCGGCGCAATCGTCATGCCCCACGGCCACATCATGAACGCCGTGATCGCCAACCCCGCCAACATCCCGCGCACGAAACTGAACCCACTCGCCGCCACCGCCAGCGCGAACCACGCGTGCGCCGCCACACCCTTGCGCGTCCCATTCGCCAACCCTTCGAGTTGCAGCAATGCGAGCAGAAAGAACGTCAGCGCCATCACGTTCGTCCACTGAATCCCCCACGCGAGCGTCTCGATCGTGCTCGCCGAATAGCCGAACACCACCGCCGCAAACGCCGCCGCCCATCTCCCGCATCCCCGCTCCACCATCAACCAGCCGAGCAAAAAAACGTTCATCAGGTGCGTCACCCACATCGCCACGATGACCGCAAAATGGCTCCCGCCCGTCGCCAGCAGCGTCCCGCCCCACACCATTTTCCCCACCGGCATGAAGTTTTCTCCAAACACCGACAGCGCCCACCGCCACCATCCCATCTGCTCCAATTCCCTCAACTGATCCCATTCGTCCTGAAAAAGGAACAACGCCCGAAATTCCGTCGCGCAGACCACCACCGGCCAGACGCAACCGACGGCGATCACCGCCAGCCACCCTCTCGTAAACCAATCCGTTGCGCGCTGCTCAGCCTGGACCATGCGGCGCCCATCACCAAACCGCCCCGCTCCCTTTGCAAGCCGGCTCTCCGTCGCCGCAAACCAACCGCCTTCGCTAAACCACATTGCGCAGATTCCAGGTTCCCCAACAGTCGCCGCGTCCATGTCCGACCAGCCTCCCTCGCTTTCCCACCGCTCCGCGTCGGACGCCGTCAACCCCGCATCCACGGCGCGACGACTCCGCACACTGACCTACGTCTGTATTCTCTGCGGACTTTTCCTCTCGGTGTTTGGCGCGAAACTCTGGCTGATCCAAACGTCCGCCAGCGACCTTCCGATCCACGACCAATGGGACGCCGAAGCCGAACTGACGCTGCGCCCCTGGCTCGAGGGCCATCTCTCCGCCGCGCACTTCTTCCACCCGCACAACGAACACCGTCTCGTCACCACCAAGCTCTACGCCCTCGCACTCGTCGCGCTCAATGGCCAGTGGGACAACCACGTCGCCACGATCGGCAGCGCACTCGTCCACACCTTCTGCGCCGTCCTTCTCCTCGTCCTCGGATGCCGCCTTCTCCCGCAGGCCTGGCAGCCCGCGTTTGCCCTGCTCCTCCTGCTGCTCTTCGCGCTTCCCTTTGCGTGGGCCAACACCCTCGTCGGATTCCAGGTTCAGTTCTACTTCCTCGTCCTCTTCACACTCGGACACATCTGGCTCTCGCTCGAATCCGACCGATTCACCGCGCGTTGGGCACTCGGCCAGCTTTCCGCCCTCGCCGCCCTCGGCACGCTCGCGTCCGGATTTCTCTCTTCCCTCGCCGTGATCGCCGCGCTCGCTCACCGCGCCTGGCGCACCGGTAAACTCACCCGCCAACAACTCACCACCCTCCTCGTCGCCGTCGCCCTGACACTCCTTGGTTGGTCCCTGAAACACGACGTTCCCGGCCACGCCCCGCTCCGGGCGGAGAACCTCGTCCAATTTGCCCGCGGCTTCCTCCACGTCCTCGCCTGGCCCGCCAACCACCTCTTCCCGTGGTCCCTCGCGCTCTTCGCCCCGGCCGCCTTGTTTCTCTTCCGCCGTTTCCGCGATCGAACCGTTTCCTTCGCCGACTCCATTCTGTCCGCGCTGCTCGCGTGGTTCCTCCTCCAAGCTGCCGCGACCGCCTACGCGCGCGGCAACGGCGACCTCCTCGCTTCGCGCTACCTCGACCTCTTTTCCCTCGGGTCCCTCCTCGGCTTCCTCTTTATCATCCGCGAACTCTCCGGCCGCCCCCGACGCGTCGCCGCCGCGCTCTGGTCGATCCTCTTCGTCGTCGGCCTCCACCATCAAATCCGCGGCATTGAAGAATCCGTCCTTCAGCCCGGAACCGCTATCCATCGCGCCCGCGAGGACGCCATCCGGGCGTATCTGGTTTCCGGTGACGTCAATCTCCTCCGCACTGAGAATCCTTGGGATTCGGTCTACCCCGATCCCGAAGTCCTGCGCCAACGCCTCGCCTCGCCCGCGCTCCAGCAAATTCTTCCGCCCAGCGTTCGCGCCACGATTCCCCTTGCGTCTTCGTCGTCTCGCCCCCTCCCCGACCCGCTCTCGCCTCCGCCCTACCCCATCGCCGTCAGCACCTGGCATCTCGACCGCACCGACCATCCGTTCGCGTGGCGCAGCTCCACCCAGTCCGCCGACACTCTGCCTGTGCTTCGCTTCCGTATCGCCGGCCATTTCGGCCCCGATCATCCGAATCTTCAGATCCTCCTCAAATCCGCCGCGGATTCCGTCCCGCTCCTCAGCGACCGCTCTTCGCTCGACCGTTGGAAAACCGTGAATGTTGTCCGGCCGGCCGGTGAATGGTGGATCGAAGTCACCGATGCCGACCCCGCCGCCTGGTTCGCCATCACCGAACCCGCTGAAGTCGGCCGCCTCTCCTGGCTCGCCGGCAAACTCCTGAA
>JAEZAD010000013.1 GCA_023430565.1 Verrucomicrobiota bacterium | reverse complement strand
GGCTGGCGGCGGTGTTGTTCGCGGCGGCGCCGATGACTTCGTATTACGGGACGGAGGCGCGGATGTATCCGCTGCTGTGGCTGTGCGTGCTCGCGGTGGCGGCGGCGACGTTGCGGATGGCGCGGGGACAGAGCGGGGCGGGTGTATCCGCGATTTGGATCGGTGCGTCGGCGGCGGGGTTGTTGGTGCATTACTACTTCGTGTTTGCGTGGGGAGCGCTGGCGGCGGGTTGGGGTGCGATGGCGCTGATGCGGTCGCAGGGATCGAGAATCGTGGCCGTGCGGCGGGCGGGGTGGCACGTGCTGGGGGCGCTGGCGCTGGCGGCGCCGTGGTATGTGCAGTTGCCGGACGTGTTCGCGCAGTGGCGGATCACGCAGGAGTGGGTGACCTGGAAATCGCAGGCTTACAGCGTGCCGAAGGTGGCGGCGGATTCGTTGACGCGGTGGTTTGCGGGCGACGGGAATTATCTCTGGCGGCCGCATCGGAAGGCGGGGGCGGCGGCGCTGCTGGTGTTCGCTTTGAGCGCGGTGGCCATGCTCTGGCGGGAGCGGCGAAAGACGTTTGCGCAGCGGGAATGTCTGATCCTGGCGTGGCTGTTTGCGGCGGCGTGGGGACCGCTGGCGGTGGACGCGTTGCGCGGGACGTTCATCGCTGAGTTTCCGCGTTATGGGAGTCCGGCGCTGCCGGCGGCGTGCGTGTTGGGCGGATGGATACTGGCAAGCTGGGGCGGATGGCGAAGCGGCGTGGCGCTCGTCGCGGTTTTGGTGTGTTGGATGCCGTCGCTGCGGAGCGTTCACGGCAGCGATTCGCGGAGCTGGCAGCCGACGAAGGAAGCGGCGCGGCGGGTGAGCGTGGGCGCGCGGGCGGGCGATCTGGTTTTGATTCAGTCGGTGCCGACAGGCGCGCTGTCGCTGGCGCGGTATCTGACGACGCCGGCGGAGGCGGCGGTGTGGGTCGAGCAGCTCGGGCAGCGGCGGTTGCCGGAGTCGCTGCAGACGTTGATACGAGGCAAGCACGCGGTGTGGCTCGTGACGCTGCATACGGTGGGGGCGTCGGCGGCGCCGGAGGAGTGGCTGCGCGAACAGGGGCAACTCGCGGGCGAGCAGCGCGTGGGGAACATCGCGATCCGCGAATTCCTGCCGCGCGACGGGGGGGCATTTTGAAAAACGAAACCATGCCGCGCGTCTCGGTGCTGATCAACAATCGCGACAACGCTCCGTTTCTGCGCGCGTGCGTGGAGTCGGTGCTGGCGCAGACGTGCCGGGCGGACGAGGTGATCGTTTACGACGACGGGAGCGTGGACGAAAGCCGGGCGATTCTGGCGGATTACGCGGCAGACGTGCGCACGATCGCGGGGCCGGGCGGGACGGGCACGCCGATGGAAAATCAGGCCAAGGCGATCGAGGAGGCGTTTGCGGCGTCGACGGGGGAATTGATTTTCCTGCTCGACGGCGACGATGCGTTCGGGCCGGAGCACATCGCGGCATATGAGCGGGCGTTCGCGCGAGCGGAGAAGGTCATCATGGTGCAGGCGCCGCAATGGAAGGTGAACGCGGCGGGCGAAGTGCTGGGGGTGGAATACGACGAGCGGCGGCACGCCCGGGACTACGTGAGCCACATTCATGCGACGCAGGACGTGAATATTTATTATTCGACGAGCGCGCTCGCGTTTCGGCGGAGCTATCTGGCGAGGCGTTTGCCGCTCGACGAAGCGCCGGGCCTGGCGCTGTGGCCGGATGCGCGGCTCGCGCTGCTGGCGCCGCACTTCGGCGAGATCGTGACGTTGGACGAGCCGCACACGTATTGGCGGCGGCATGCGCGTTCGCACACGGTGATGACGAAGACGAGCGTCTATGCGCAGATGCAGATGAACCGGGAATATTACAACCGGTTCTGCGCGCGGGCGGGTTTGCCGGGCGTGCACACGTGGCGGAGTCCGCAGCACATGAAACGGCTGTTGCGGCATTTGTGTCCGCCGCGGCTGATCGACTCGTATCAACTCTTGACGGGCCGCCGGGTCGTGCGGCCGCAGCTGGGCCGAAAGGGCGGCGCGTGACGGAAATCCGGCACATCGATCTGGAGAAACCACCTTCGTTGCTGCGGGGCGAGCCGACGCAGACGCTGGTGGTGTTCTGGTGGGAGGAGCGGCCGGTGGGGCAGGTGTATGCGACGCTGCCGCGGGAGGGAACCGAAACGGCGACCCTGGTGGAGCGCGGCGTCGGACGGGCGGCGATGGAGGCGAAAGCTTCGGCGCGGGGCGCGGCGCGGTTGCGGACGAGCGTGGTCATTTGCACGCGCGACCGGTTGCCGGCGTTGGAGCGGTGCCTCGAATCGCTGCGCGGGCAGACGCTTGCGCCGGACGAAATCATTGTGGTGGACAACGGATCCGAGAGCGGGGCCGCGGTGCGGCGGGCGACGGAGGCAGTCGGTGGGAAATGGATACGCGAGGAGGTGCCCGGATTGGATCGCGCGCGGAATGTCGGAGCGCGCGCGGCGCAGGGAGACGTGATCGTTTACACGGATGACGACGTGATGCTGCACCGGCGCTGGCTGGAAAGGATGGTGGCGGCGTTCGAAACGGGGATCGACGGAGTCACGGGGCTCGTGCTGCCGGCGGACCTGGCGACGGAGGCGCAGCGATTATTCGAGCGCTGCTGGGGATTCGGGCGGGGGTTTGTGCCGCGGGATTTTGGGCCGGAGTTTTTTGCGGGCGAGAGGAGGGAGGCGTGTCCGGTGTGGAAAATCGGCGCGGGCGCGAGCATGGCGTTTCGGCGGCGGGTGTTCGAGCGGGTGGGGTTTTTCGACGAACGGCTGGATGCGGGTGCGGCGGGTTGTTCGGGCGATTCGGAGATGTGGCACCGGATGCTGACGGACGGGATGACGATTCGCTATGCGCCGGCGGCGGTGGCGTTTCACGAGCACCGGCGGGAGATGGCGGCGCTGCGGCGGCAGATTTTTGCGTATGCGCGCGGGCACACGGCGGCGCTGCTCGTGCAGCAGGAGCGATCGAGCGGAAACGCGAACGGGCGGCGGGCGTGGTGGGGTTTGCCGCGCTATTATTTGGGGCGGGCGTTGCGGCGCGTGTTCGGAAAACGGCGCGAGGCGGACCGGTTTCTCGGCGAGGAAATCAAGGGGTGGGCGTCGGGGTTGGCGTTCTATTATCGGACGCGCAGGGGGCGAGGAGCGCCGAAGGAAGGAAAGCCGCGGCCGGGGCGTCGCGGTGCCGCGCGCGGCGCGCCAGTCAGCGGGTGACGGTGAAGCGTTCCCATTTGCGCACGCCGCTGTTGATGGCGAGGAGGCCGTGGCGGGTGCCGGTCTGATTGAAGGTGGTGGTGAACGTGGCGACGGGCGTGCCGTCGATGGAAACGGAGATCGTCGAGCCGGCGAGCACGGTGCGGAGGACGTAGGTGCGACCAAGAGCGAAGGATTTCGAGACGGTGGCGAGCGTGGTGTTTTTCCCGGCGGCGGTGCGCATGAGCTGGAGCGAGGACTTGTTGAGGAGGAGGCGGAGGTAATTGGAGCCGTCGGTGCTGCGCAGGATGATGCCGGTCGCGGCCGTCGAGAAGTCGATCGGTGTTTCGATCGTGCAATCGGAGGCGCCGGTTTCGATGACGCCGCGGAAGCTGGTGTTGGTCGAGGCCTCGCCGTTGCCGATCGTGGTGGTGCCGGCGTGGATCATCCAGCGATTGGCATCGACGGCGGCGAGGTCGGGTGTGCGGCCGGAGAGGCTGCCGCTGCCGGTGAAATCGTCGTCGACGAGCACGGCGGGCGACGGTGCGGGCGAGGGAATGGGTTCGGGTTGCGGTTCGGGTTCAGGCAGCGGCTCGGGTTCGACGGGTGCGGGCGCCGGCGGTGTGGAGACGGCGGAGGCGCCGACGTCGAGGGTGGCGCTGGAGATGGGAAGGCCGTAGAAATCGGTCGCACCCGGGTGAAGGTTGAAGCGCGCCGTGAGATCGAGGCCGGCGCCGACGAGTGGCGAGGAGCTGCGCAGGAGGTAGGCGGCGATGGTGGGGAGCTGCGACGCCTCGGTCGGCGCGCCGCCGTGGCCGGGATTGGCGAGCTGCGGGTCGACCCGCGAGCCGACGGGCGTGCCGTCGAGCGTTTCCTGGCCGCCGGCGCGGAATTTAGCGAGGTCGAAGGTGCCGCCCCAGTAATTGTTGCCCTGATACAGCGCTTTCGAAGGGATGGCCTGGACGCCAGTGACGAGGAGGTTGTTGTGGGTGGCGATGAAGACGTTGTTGCGGACGCGGATGCCGCGGATGTCGTCGTGGTTTTCGACCTTTACGAGCGGGGGCTTGCCGCCGCGGGGATTGGTGGAGACGAAGAACGTGTTGCCGTAGATGTCGGCATTGGTGATGCCGTAGGGCTCGGAGTATTCGCCGACGTAGAGGACGCCCTGCGAGTGTTTGCGGCAGTCGTTTTCGGAGATGTTGTAGCGGACGATGCTGTTGGCGTGCGGCGAGGCGTCGTTGAACTGAATGAGGCCGATGGCGGGACCGTCGTTCTGGTAGGAGTAGTTGTATTGGACGACGCAGTTCGACGAGCCGCCGTCGAGGTCGTAGGCGCCGCCGTCGAGGTTGCTCGAGGTGTGCTGCCGGTAAACGAGATTGTATTGAAAGGTGATGGCGCGGGACTCCCAGCACCACATGCCGAAGGGGCCTCCGCCGGTGGTGGGACCCCGGCCGCCGTTGTCGTGGGCGACGGAATATTCGACGAGGCCGCGGTCGACGCCGCCGAGGAGGATGCCGCTGCCGGTGTGCTGGCGGGAGGCGGGGTCGCCGCGGTTGTCCCAGACGCGGCAGTGGGCGACGGTGACGTCGGTGTGGGAAAACTGGGTGCCGTCGCCGTCCGGGCGGACGGTGCCGGACGTCTCGATGCCGACGCTGAGGTTGTCGAAGACCTCGAGGCCGGTGAGTTTGACGTCGCTGAAACCTGGATACGCACGGGTGCTGCCGCTGAACCAGCCCCAGAGTTCGACGCCCTTCTTGAAGCCGGAGACCTTCAGGTTTTCGAAGCGAAGAAAAGGGAGTTTGGCGCTGGTGGGGAGGTAGACGCCGGCGACGAGGCCGGAGGCGGTGTTGGTGGAGGGACCGCTACCGGTGAGATCGAGTTCGCGGACGATGAAGCCGGCGGCGTTGTAGATGGAAATGGCGGAATTGGTGCCGCCGTGGAGGGTGGCGCGGCCGGAGCCATAGCTGGTGAGGAGAATGGGAGCGGAGGGCGTGCCGGCGTCGTCGGAGTTGAGCTCGACGGTGCCGGTGAACGTTTCGCCGGCGGCGAAGAAGATGCGGTCGCCGGGGCGGAGGGAGAGGGCGTTGAGCGCGGGGATGTCCGACAGGGCGACGCCATTTTGCTGGGGAGCGGAACGGCCGAGGTAGTAGTCGGTCGCCTGGAGGGCGGGAAGAGCGGCGAGGCACGCGACGGCGGCGAGGAGCGGACGAGCGGAAGGAAATCTTTCGACGAGGAGCATAGGAAAAGAACCGATGAAGCGCATCGGGTGTCCGCCTTACACTCCTCGTGGCGAGGAGGGTCGATCCTCATCGCCGAAGGAAGGGGAGTTTCATCCGGGGTTTACAGCATTGCCCGGCCTGATTGGGCCGGTTGATTTTTTTCCGGCGGTCCTCAACCTCGCGGGCATGGTCAAGAAATTACTCCACACGCGGATGCGCGTGAACGATCTCGAGCGGACGGTGAAATTCTACGAGGACGCGCTCGGCTTGAAGGTGTCGCGGCGGCACACGTCGCCGCGCGGCGCGCAGCTGGCGTTTTTGCAGACGCCGAACAGCGAGGAGGAGATCGAGGTGTGTCAGTTGCCGAACAGCGAGAGCGTGAAGGTGCAGCCGGACCTGATGCATTTGGCGTTCGAGGTGGAAGACCTGGAGAAATTTTCGAGCGAGTTGAAAGCGAAAGGCTACGCGCTCAGCGACGGGCCGACGCAGACGGGGAGCGGATCGGTGATCGCGTTCATCGATGCGCCGGAAGGTTACGAGGTGGAGTTGATCCAGCGTTCGAAGTGAAGTGAACGGGAACCCCGACGAGTCGCCGACGGAGCGGTGGTCGGGGGCGTGGATCGATCTGACGGCGTTTGCCGGCGGACTGGCGCTGGCGTGGTTCGCGGACTGGCAGGCGCGCGACCTGATCTGGAGCTTGTGGCTCTCGAGCCTGGTGGTGGGCTACGCGATGATCGTGTGGACGCTGTCGACGACGCTGCGAGAGTTCGCGGGGAATGCGCTGCGCGATCGGTCGGCGGGCAGCGGGGCGATCAAGATCGGGGGCGGAGCGTTATTGGGCGTGGGATTCCTGTTCGGGCTGGCGTTTTTCACGGTGCACTTCGGTGGGTTTCATTTCGTGCACTCGGCGTTCCTGCAGACGTTTTTTCCGATCGCGGTGAACGGAGAGGTCGTTCGCGGTTTTCCCAGTGAGGCGCTGTATCGCGAGGTGGTGAGGAGTTACTGGATGTTTGTGCCGCTCGCGTTTCTGGCGGAACGCGACGGCTTTCGGCGGCCGCGGGCGGCGGAGGCCGACACGGCGGTGACGCCGGAAGCGATCAAGCGACGCCAGCGGGCGGCGGGCGGCGCGATGTTTGCGCCCTACAGGAACGTCGTGCGACTGCACCTGCTGATCTTCTTCTTCGCCGGTGCGATCGTGCTGAAGCTGGACCACTTCGCGATCTACGCGGTGGTGTATGCGGTGTATTTCTTTCCGTGGCGGGTGGCGAAGGGGCGGAATGGGAAATAAGGCGCGTGGGAAGGGCGGCGCGACGAGTGCGCCACCTACGGCAGGCGGGCGAGGATTTCGGACGGCTTCCAGGCGTTGCCGCGCCAGATTTCGACGATGCGGCGGTCGGGCCCGATCAAGGCGGTGGCGAGCGTGTGGTCGAGGCGGCCGGAGTTGAATTCGGTGCGAACGGCGAAAGCGCGCGTGAGCCGGGCGATTTCGTCGACGGTGCCGGTGGCGAAGCGCCAGGTGGCGGGATCGGCGTCGAGGGATTGTGAATACGCGCGCAGGATGTCGGGCCGGTCGAAATCGGGGTCGAGGGTGATGCCGAGCAGGCGAAGACCGAGCTGCTGTTCGCGGGAGGCGTGTTGGAGCTCCTGGAATTTGCGACCGATGAGCGGACAGAATTCGGGGACGGGGCAGCGGGTGAAGATGAACGTGACGACGGTGTGCCGGCCATCGAGGTCGGCGGCGGTGAAGGGCTCGTTGTTCTCCGCGGTGAGGGAAAAGTCGGGAATACGGTCGCCGGGTCGGAGGCGGGTGGACGCTGGGCGGGGCGGGGTGGAGGTCGCGGGAACGTTGGCGGAGGTGGCGGCGAGCTTCTTGAACTTCGTCGCGCGCGATTCGGTGCCGACGCGAAATTCGAACTGGACGCGATCGCCGGCCTGGAGGCCCACCGTGTCAGCGGCGCTGGCGTAGAAGGGCATGGTCATGGCGGGCATGAACCCGGGGATCGCCTCGTGGTCGATCGTGATCGTGCCGTCGGCATGGGGCGAACGAACGGTGCCGGTTACGGTGAAAACCCTTTCCTCGGCTGGGGGCGTGCTCCCGTGGCTGGCTGCCGAAATGACGACGAAGGCGAGTGCGACTTGGAGAAGACGGCGGACAGCAAGGGGAAGGATCATAAGGCGAGGAGGATCGACCGGCGGGCGGGGGCGAGGTTCGTAGGGGAATTTCGGAGACCGGAAGTCCATCGGCAAAACGAGCGGAAACACATGAGGGATCGGGGCTACTATGCGCATGAAGCGCGCGCTGGTGCGCGTGCTGTCCCCGAAATCCTGTTCATAATAGTCATGAAATCATCACGCGTGTTGTTCGTTGCCGGAGTTGTCACCGGCGCATTGTTCCTGGCGGGTTGCGGCAAGAAGGAGGCGGACTCCACTCCGGCGGCGGGTGCGTCCTCGACGGCGGCGTCGGGGAGCGATCAACCGGCAACCGGGCGGGCGATCGAGATCACGGGCAACGACACGATGAAGTTTTCGCTCACGGAGATCCGGGCGAAGCCCGGCGAAGCGCTGTCGGTGACGCTGACGAATATCGGCACGATGCCGAAGTTCTCGATGGGTCACAACTGGGTGCTGCTCAAGTCGGCTTCGCTGCTGGACAAGTTCGTGGCGGATGCGATGCAGGCGGCGACGACCGACTACATCCCAGCGGCCCACAAGGACGACATGATCGCCCACACGAAGCTGCTCGGTCCTAAGGAGAAGGATACGGTGACCTTCAAAGCGCCGAGCGAGCCGGGTCGTTATCCATTCCTGTGTTCGTTTCCCGGCCACTACCAGGTGGGAATGCGCGGCGAATTGATCGTGGAATAACGCGGAGGACTTCTCATGAACCAAATGACTTTGCGGGCGATTGGCGGCGGATGCATGGCGGTCGCGATGATGGTGTTCGTCGGCTGCGGCCGACCGGGCGGTAACGGGGATGACAGCGCGAAAGGTTCGGGGACCGGAGCCGGAGACGCGGCGGCGAAGACGTATGTGAAGCCGGGCGACAAGGACGAGTTCTACCTCTTTTACTCGGGTGGCCATTCCGGGCAGGTGTTCGTGGCGGGAATACCGTCGATGCGGCACCTGTTCACGATCCCGGTGTTTTCGCCGCATCCGGGCGTCGGATACGGTTTCGACGAGGAATCGAAGCACCTGCTGGGCGACTTCACCTGGGGTGACGTGCACCATCCCGCGCTGTCGCAGACGGACGGAAAATACGACGGGCGGTGGCTGTTCGTGAACGACAACGCGAACAACCGCGTGGCGCGGATCGATCTGCGCGACATGAAGACGAAACAGATTCTCGGGCCGATTCCGAATTCGTCGGGCAATCACGGTTCATCGTTCGTGACGGAGAACACGGAATACATTCTCGTCGCGACGCGGTTTTCCGTGCCGCTGCCCAAGGGGCGTCACGCGGAGATCTCAAGCTATGCCGACGAGTTTCACGGGATGGTGAGCGGCCTGACGGTCGACAAGGAAACGGGCGAGATGAAGGTGGGCTGGCAGATCCTCACGCCGCCGTTCAACTGGGATCTCGGTTCGACGGGCAAGGGGCCGAGCTCGGGGTGGGCGTTTTGGACGTCTTACAACACCGAGATGGCGCATGAGACGCTGGAGGCGGGGGCTTCGCAGCTGGACCGCGATCTTGGCGCGGTGGTGAACTGGCGTGCGGCGGAAGCGGCGGTGCGCGAAGGCAAGGCGACGGACATGGGTGGCGTGCCGGTGATCGATCCGGCGAAGGTGCCGGGCGTGCTTTATTTCCTGCCGATCCCGAAATCGCCGCACGGCATCGACGTCGATCCGAGCGGGAAGTGGGTGGCAGCGGGCGGCAAGCTGCAGCCGACGGTGTCGGTGTTCAATTTCGAGAAGTTGAAGGCGGCGATCGACAACAAGGACTTCGAGTCGGAGATGCGCGGCGTGCCGGTGATCCGGTTCGAGTCGGCGCTCGAAGGCGAAGTGCCGGCGGGGCTGGGGCCGTTGCACACGCAATACGACGGGAAGGGCAACGCTTATACGTCGATGTTCATCGAGTCGGTGGTCACGAAGTGGAAGCTGCCGCCGTGGAGCGACGAGGAGCGGCAGGATCTCAACAAAGTCGTGCTCGATAAGATTCCGGTGCATTTCAACATCGGGCATCTCGTGGTGGGCGGCAGCGACACGCGCGAGCCGTATGGCCGCTACCTGGTGGCGGGCAACAAACTTTCGAAGGGGCGGCATCTCAGCACGGGACCATCGCAGCCGGAGAGCAGCCAGTTGATCGACATCACGGGCGAGAAGATGACGATGCTCTATGAGTCGTTCACGGATCCGGAGCCGCACTTCATGCAGATCCTGAAGGCGGATACGATCCAGCCGATCGAGGTGTATCCGCGGGCGGAGAACACGAATCCGAACGCGGTGTGGGACCAGGAGCAGACGGGCGTGACGCGGAACGGCACGACGGTGGAGGTGAAGGCGATCGCGATCCGGAGCCGTTTCCTGCCGGACAAGATCGAGGTTAACCAAGGCGACGAAGTCGTGTTGCACCTCACCAACGTGGAGCAGACGACGGACATGATCCATGGCTGGGGGCTGATCGAACATGACATCAACGTGATCGTCGATCCGGGCGAAACAAAGACGGTGCGGTTCAAGGCGGACAAGCCCGGGGTGTTCGCGTTTTACTGCACGAATTTCTGCTCGGCGCTTCACCAGGAGATGCAGGGGTATCTCGCGGTGAAACCGGCGGTGCAGACGGCGCAGCAGTAGGAAGGCGCGGTGCCCGCCCATGCCGAGCTACACCCGCACGATTTACGGTTTTCTGCGGCGGCCGCCGAGCGCGGTCGGACGGGTGTTGCTCGTGCTGGCGGCGGGGTCGCTGGTGGCGTCGCTCTTCCTCCCCCTGTGGCGCATCACGCTGGTGGCGCCGCAGTATCAGGAAGGGCTGTCGCTGCACATCTACACCTACAAACTGATCGCGGGAAACAACGGTCAGGATCTGAATGAGATCAACAATCTGAACCACTACATCGGGATGAAGGCGATCGAGCAGGCGGACTTCATCGAGATGCGATGGGTGCCGTTTGCGCTGGGCGTGTTCATCCTGCTCGCGTTGCGGTCGGCGGCGATCGGGATCATGCGCGGGGTGGTGGATCTGCTGGTGTTGTTTCTTTATTTCACGGCGTTCTCGCTCGGCAGCTTTTACTACCGGCTCTACAGCTACGGGCATCAGCTCGATCCGCGGGCGCCGATGACGATCGAGCCGTTCACGCCGGTGATGATCGGCGAGCAGCAGATCGCGAATTTTGTGCAGGCAAGTTATCCGGATGCGGGGGCGATCACGCTGGGGCTGTTTCCGCTGCTGTTGATGGCGGCGATGTGGTGGTCGCGGAAGGAGCGATTGTGACGAGGTGGTGGGGGAGGGCAGTCGCGGCGCTTGGGTGGGTGCTGGGCGTGTCGGCAAGCGCGTCCGACGGCGGATGGTTGCAACGGGCGATCGACGAGGCGGAGCCCGGCGCCACGGTGCGGGTGCCGGCGGGGGTGCACCGCGGCGGGGTCGTGATTGCGAAGCCGCTGCGGCTGATCGGCGAGGCCGGAGCGACGCTGGAGGGAACGGGCGAAGGGCATGTGGTGGCGATCAGGGCGGCGGACGTGGAGATCGAGGGTTTGGCGATTCGGCGATCGGGGCGGAATCTTTCGAAGGACGACGCGGGGATTCATGTGACCGCGCCGCGGGCGACGCTGCGGGGGAATACGATCGTGGACACGCTGCACGGGATCTATCTGAAGCAGGCGCCGGACTGCCGCGTGTTGGGAAACGTGATACGCGGGCGCGCGGCCGCGGAGGCGATCGCGGATCCGATGACGCAGGGGCTGAAGATGACGGAGGCGGAGCTGTGTTCGGTCGAGCTCGAGCAGAATCAGCGCGGGAATGGCATCCACATCTGGAACTGCTCGGGGCACACAATCGAGGAGAACGACATCCGGGGGACGCGGGACGGGATTTATTTTTCGTTTTGCGACCGGACGGCGGTGCGGCGGAACACGATTCGCAACGTGCGGTATGGGCTGCACTACATGTATTCGGACGAGAATGTGTTCGAAGGAAACACGTTCACGGAGAACGCGGCGGGGGCGGCGTTGATGTATTCGAATGCGATCGTGTTGCGCGGGAATCGGTTTCTGGCGAACCGGAGCCATCGCGCGTATGGGCTGCTGATGCACACGGTCGAGCAGACGGTCGTGGCGGAAAACGATTTCGCGGGGAACACGGTCGGGGCGTTTGTGGAGAACTCGGTTGGGAACGAGTTCTTGGGGAATCGCGTGGTGGGAAATTATATCGGGCTGCGGGTGTCAGGGAGTTCGGACGGGAATGAATTTTCGGGGAACGAGCTCGCGGGAAATATCCATCCGGTGGAGACGGGCGGCTCGGCGGAGGCGAATGCGTGGAGCGTGGGCGGCGAGGGGAATCACTGGCCGGATGCGGTGAAGCTGGATTTGAACCGGGATGGCATCGCGGACGTGCCGCACAAGGAAGCGGATTTGTTCGGGGAGTGGCGGCGGGATTTTCCGGAGATCGGATTGTTGTCGGGGAGCCCGGGGGAGCGCGCGTTGCGGGTGGTGCATGCGCGGCTGAAGGTGCCGGGGATTCCGTCGGTGACGGATCCGCATCCACTGGCGGCGAGGGCCGAACGATGATCGCGGCGCGCGGGGTGACGAAGTCGTATCGGGCGCGGCCGGTATTGCGCGGGCTCGAGGCGGACGCGCGGCCGGGAGCGGTGACGCTCCTGGTGGGCGCGAATGGCGCGGGGAAATCGACGCTCCTGCGGATCGTGGCGGGACTGAGCCGGCCGGATCGCGGCGTCGTGACGGTGGCGGGGCGCGACGTGGTGCGGGAGCGGCGCGCCGCGGCGGAGGCGATGTCGTTTTTGCCGCAGGCGCCGCGGTTTCATCCGCGGCTGACGGCGCGGCAGGTGGCGTGTTTTTACGGGCGGATTCGCGGTATCCGCGAGGCGGAGACGATGGACGAGCTGAGCCGGTGGGGACTGGACGGGCACCGGGACGTGGTGACGGCGGAGTTGTCGGGGGGCTTGCGGCAGCGACTGGCGATCGCGATTTTCGCGCGGCCGCGGGCGCCGGTGCTGGTGTTGGACGAGCCGGGGTTGAGCCTGGATCCGGAGTGGCGGGGGAAGCTGCAGACTTATTTGAGCGAGCGGGCGGCGGAAGGCGCGACGGTGCTGGCGGCGACGCATCTGCTCGGGGAATGGAATGGGAAGGCGGATGTTTGCCTGCTGTTGGAGGAGGGCCGGGTGGCGGGAGAGCTGGCGCCGGACCGGTTGCGCGATGGATTCGCGCTGTCGGAAGGAGTGGAAGCGAGATGAGTCCGCGGGGTGCAGCGGTGCAGGCGACGCTGGTGCGGGAGTTTCTCAGCTATCGGTTGAACCTGTTTCTTTACGCGCATGCGGGACTGATGCTGGCGGTGGGGCTGCTGGCCTTGCTGGCGCCGCCGAGTGCGGCGGAGGCGGGGACCTCGTGGTGGGTGTTGAACGGCGTGGTGTATGTCGGGTCGCTGTCGGCGTTGTTGTTCGGGTTGAGCTCGGCGCAGGCGGAGAGCGAGGAGCTGACGATGATTCTGGCGCAGCCGATGGAATCGCGGTGGTGGGTGGCGGGGAAGTGTCTCGGGCTGTTGGGGGCGATCGCGCCGACGGCGCTGCTGTTGGTATTGCCGACGATGCTGGGGGCGGGCGGATCGAGCGTGCTGGCGCTGGGCGCGGCGGCGGCGGCGGGGGTATGCGTGTTGTTTGCGTGGTGCGGGCTGGCGATCGGGCTGTGGGTGGCTAATCCGGTGCGGGGGTTGCTCGCGGCGCTCGCTTGCTGGTGCGTGCTGCTGTTTGGGGTGGATCTGGTGCTGATGCTGACGGGGGGGGCGGGGTGGGTGCAGGAGAATCCGGCGGTGTGGGTGGCGGCGTTGATGGCGAGTCCGCTCGATGCGTATCGCGTGATGCTGTTGTTCACGCTGGAGCGGGCGGCGTTCAGCGGGGCGGAGCTGCATCCGCTCACGCGCTGGTGGCTGGATAATCCGGCGGGCTGGGCGGCGGTGTGCCTCGCGGCGTGGGGCGCGGGGGCGTGGGTGGCGTCGGCGCGTGGGGCGTCGCGGCGTCGTTATTCGGTGGATACGTGAAGCGCGGCGGACAGGCCACTCGCTCACGCATGTAGCTATGGTTGAAGGCGGGAACGCGCGGCGTGGCGTTCGAAGGCGAAGAGAAATTGCTGGGCGAGGCCGGCGAGCGGGCCGAAGTGGACGCGGCCGAAGTGGGCGATCTGGGCGGGTTTCCAGCCGTCGAGGCCGTAGCGTTGGGCCATGGCCTTGATGATCCACGTGTCGACGGGAAACGCTTCGAGTTTGCCGGCGCCGAAGAGGAGGACGCAGTCGGCGACTTTTTCGCCGACGCCGGGGAGGGAGCAGAGGCGGTCCTTGGCGGTGGCGTAGGGGAGGGATTCGGTTTCTTCGAGCCAGCCGGGGTGGGCGGCGAGGAAGCGGGCGGTTTCGGAAATATAGCGGGCGCGAAAACCGAGGAGGCAGGCGCGGAGAGCGGGTTCGGGGATCTGGGCGAGTTCGGGCCAGGTGGGAAGGCGGTGGGCGAAGTTGAGAGTTGAGGGTTGAGAGTTGAGCGAGGGGAGCAGCTGGGCGCCGTGGCGGGCGGCGAGGAGGGCGAGCATCTGCTTGATCTGCGGGATTTGTTTCGTGGCGCTGCAGAGGAAGCCGAGGAGGGTTTCGCCGAAAGGCTGGCGAAGGATGCGCAGGCCGGGGAAGGCGGCGAGGCACTGCGCGAGGTGAGTGTCGCTGCGCCAGGGAAGGGAGCCGGCGAGGGCGCGCGGGTTGCGGGTGAGATCGAAGTAGGGGGCGAGGTCGGCGGCGTTGGCGGCGAGTGGGGTGGGAGCGGACCACAGGAGCGTGCCGGACGAGTCGAGGGTGAGGCGGACGACGTGGCGGTCGAAGAGGCCGAGCCAGGTGTCGTCGGGCTGGCGGTGCCAGCGGAAGGATTGGCCGCCGTCGAGGGTTTCGGCGAGGACGCGTGCGGTGAGCGGGCCGGCTTCAGGGAGCGGTTGCCACGGGGACCACCCGGCGAAGGGAATCACTTGGCGGGTTTGGACCAGAGGAAGCTTTGCTCGCTGGCGAGGAGTTCGTCGGTGGCGGAGAGGAGCTCGAGTTTCCACGCGACGGGGTGGATGTCGCGGTCGGGCCAGTCGGGGCCGGTGAGGCCGAGTTGGAAGACGGTGGAGCGCGCGGGGAGCGAGGCGGGGAAGGTGAAG
>JAEZAD010000001.1 GCA_023430565.1 Verrucomicrobiota bacterium | reverse complement strand
AAGCCCACGCGCGCCAAACCCGCGCGCCCCTCCCTTTCCTCCGACCAGCTCGTCGGCCGCATCCAGTTTCGCGCCGGCGGCTCCGCCTACATCATCCTCGAAAACCCCAAAACCGGACTCCCCGACCTCGGCGAGCCTTCCGTCCAGGTGTTTCCCGAAGACACCGGTGTCGCCCTCCCCGGCGATCGCGTCGTCGTTCGCATTCACCCCGGCCGCCGCGGCAAACGCCCCGGCGAACGCATCGGCGGCGTCGAAAAAATCCTCGAGCGCGGCCGCGCCTCCATCGTCGGCGATCTCCGCCGCCGCGGCCGCAGCTTCTACGTCGCACCCGACGATCCGAAATTCGTCTACGATATCCATATCGACGACCCGTCCCGCTCGCGCCTCGATCCCACGCCCCAGCCCGGCGACAAGGTCGTCGTCGAGCTCGACGAGTGGAAACACCGTCGCGATCCCATCACCGGCACGCTGAAATCCCGCCTCGGCCGCACCCACGAACCGCGCGCCGAACTCCTCGGCGTCTTCGAGAAATACAACCTCACCCCGGAATTCCCCGCCGACGTCGAACGCGAAGCCGCCGACCTCCCCGACCGCGTCCATGCCCGCGAGCTCGCTCATCGGCTCGACTACCGCGACGCCGCCGTTTTCACCATCGATCCCGACGACGCCAAGGATTTCGACGACGCCCTCTCCTACGAACCGCTGCCGAACGGCGAGGTGAAGATCGGTATCCATATTGCGGATGTATCGTCCTACGTGAAATCCGGCACCGCGCTCGATCGCGAAGCCCAGCGCCGCGGCAATTCCACCTACCTCGTCGGCGTCGTCATTCCGATGCTGCCGGAAAAACTCTCCAACGGCCTCTGCTCCCTCGTCGAAGGCCAGGACCGCCTCTGCAAGGCCGTCTTCCTCACCTTCGCGAAAAACGGCCGCCTCCGCGACACCGCCTTCGCCAACACCGTCATCCGCTCCCGCAAGCGCCTCACCTACAAACAGGCCTACGCCCTCCTCTTCGAAAACGACCTCGACCGCGTCCGCGCGCTCCCCCTCCCGCCCAAACACCAGACCGGCTCCACCGGCCGCGCCCTCTCCTCCCTCTCCAACGCCGAGCTCGTCGACCTCCAATCCTGGATTCGCGCCCTCTGGAAAATCGCATCGAAACTCCGCAAGGACCGCTTCGCCCATGGCAGTCTCGACCTCGACATGCCCGAGACGAAGATCTTCGTCGACGAGCAGGGTTACGCCGATCGCCTCGAGAAAATCGTGAACGACGAGAGCCACCAGCTCATCGAGGAGTTCATGCTCGCCGCCAACGAAGCAGTCGCCCGCCTCACCCGCACGCGCTCGCTCCCTTCGCTCTACCGCGTCCACGACGAGCCCGATCCCGAGAAACTCGAGGAATACCGCCAGCTCCTCGAAAGCTTCGGCATCCATCCCGGCGACCTCAGCCGCCGCGAAGCCATCAACAAGCTTCTCGAAACCCTCAGCACCCATCCGCAGGGCTACACGTTGCGCACGCAACTTCTCCGCAGCCTGAAAAAAGCCGCCTACCGCGCCACCGCCGACGGCCATTACGGCCTCAACAAAAAAGACTACACGCACTTCACGTCTCCGATTCGCCGATACGCCGACCTCGTCGTGCATCGCGTCTTCGACTATTACCTCGTGAAACACGAGGGTCAGCCCGCCCGCGGCCAGACCAACTACAATCTCGCCGGGATCGAGCGCCTCGGCGAACACCTCAGCCTCACCGAAGTCAACAGCGCCGAGGCCGAGCGCGAGAGCGTAAAGATCAAGCTCCTCGAATTCTTCGAGCGCGAGATGGCGAAGAAGCAAAAGACCCGTTTCGCCGCCGTCATCACCGACGTCCGCCAGAACGGCTTCTTCATCGAGCTCGTCGAATCGATGACCTTCGGCTTCGTCGCCGCCTCCACGCTTAGCGACGACCACTACACCCTCGACAACGCCG
Source organism: Verrucomicrobiota bacterium (assembly GCA_023430565.1). Taxonomy (GTDB): domain Bacteria; phylum Verrucomicrobiota; class Verrucomicrobiia; order Opitutales; family Opitutaceae; genus Opitutus. Next base: position 2,741 of record JAEZAD010000001.1, on the reverse strand, counting down.
GCACGATGCTCGTCGGCCGAAAGAAAAAACGCCGTTTTGCCCTCAACGACCGCCTCGAGGTCGTCGTCGACCGCGTCGACCGCTTCAAGCGCCTCATCGATTTCCGCCCCGCCGCTTCATCGTAGCCGCAAGCGCCCGCAAGTAACCGCGGCGCCTTGAGACCGTTTCGTAGCAGCGAACAGTCTGCCGCGTGTCTTCCCGATTGAACGAGTGACTCCTTCCGTTTGAAGCCGCGCCCAAACGGACCTACCCTTCCGCGAACCCCGGAAAATCCATGAACTTCGCGCGCGTGTGTTCCTTTCGCGCTGCAACCGCCGCGTTGCTGTGCGCGACTCTCTCCTCGCTCTCCCCCGCCGCCGAGCGCACCCCGCTCCGGGCGATTCAAACGGTAACCCCGCGCTTCCCGCCCACCTTGGTCGCCCAGGGCATCACCGCCGGCGAAGCCTGGGTCATGCTCAGCATCGACACCGAAGGCCGGGTCACCGACGCCCTCGTCAGCCGCTACACGCACCAGCTGATCGCCACCGAGGTCATGCGACTCGTCCGCGCATGGCGCTTCCACCCGGTCCTCATCGATGGCGAACCCGCCGGCGTTGCCACCGAGATCCGCTTTCGCATGGAGGCCACCGGCGCGCTCATCACGCTCGATGCCATCCGGACCGTCGACCAACTCGCCCGCCGGCTCAGCGGCCCCGACTTTCACAAAAACGTCTATAGCGCCACCGAACTCGACACCCCTCCGACCCCCATCCACCGCGTCTCGCCCCAACACCCAGGCCGCCTCTCCCACCAACCCGACGGCGACTACACCGCCGTGCTCGAATTCGTGATCGACGAAACCGGCCGCCCGCGGCTGCCCGCCCTCATCCACGCGCCGCACCCGGAATTCGGCAATCGCGCCGTCGAGGCACTCGTCCAGTGGCAGTTCACACCCCCGACCCGTCGCGGCAAACCCGTCGCCGCCCGCGTCCGTCAGGAATTCGTCTTCCCCAATTCCTAGCCCGTCCGCGTAGCCGCGAGCGCCAGCGAGTCGACGATTGGCTCCGCGCCGATCCGCTGACGCACCGCGCATTTGCCTTTCGTTTCCGCGTGCGCGAACCGTTGCCCGTCATGCCACACTACGACTTCGCCACGCATTTCCGCCGTCTCTACGATCACGCCGTCGCCCTCTACGCCAAAGGCCAGCGCGGCGCCGACACCTTCTTCGACCGCGAGCAACTCGCCTTTCTCTCCGCCAACGGCCTCACCGCCCAACACCTCTACGACTACGCCGAGGACCACAACAACTACAACGGCGAACCCGGCTTCGAAAACGCCCTCACGATCGAAACCGTCCGCCGCGACTATTTCCTCAACGTCCAGCAAGGCCGCCCCTCCACGACGGTCCTCGACGAATCGAAACTCCCCGCGAAAACCGACGCCGTTCGCGGCATCGAGTGGCTCCCGCGCATCATTCCGAAAGTCAAAGCCAAGCTCCGCGGCGAACTTCCGCCTTCCCTCATGTATTGCTGCGGCGGAGACCGCAGGTTTCTGAAAACTCACGACATCCTCCCCGCCGAATTCCTCGCCCTCGTCTGGCGCCACGAAAACAACGACCAGGCCGTCATCGACTGGGTCGTCAAACGCAGCGCCGCCCGTTAACTGCCGATCAACTCCAAACCTGGTGCAACCCGACGTCCCGTCGGGTTTTTTTACGCCTCGTTCTCCCCTCCCTTCCTCGCAACTTTTCCCCGACCTCCGCGTCTGCCCGTTGACTCGGAAAACCGCCTCGCTCACTGATCGCCCCCCGCGATCCCGGATTCTCCGCCGCACACCCTTTCCCCGCGCTAACCATGCCCAAATACAACCTGAATGTGAACGGCCAGACCCGCACCGTGGACGTGGCCGCCGACACCCCGCTCCTCTGGGTGCTTCGCGACAACCTCGAACTCGTCGGCACCAAATTCGGCTGCGGCATTGGCCAATGCGGCGCCTGCACCGTCCACCTCGACGGCGTTCCCAACCGTTCCTGCCTCACACCGGTCTCCACCGCCACCGGCATGCAGATCACCACCATCGAAGGCCTCGCCGCCGACGCCGAACACCTTCATCCGCTGCAGGAAGCCTGGTGCGAACTCGACGTCGCCCAATGCGGCTACTGCCAGGCCGGTCAAATCATGACCGCCGCCGCGCTCCTCAAGCGCAACCCCAACCCCTCCGAGTCCGACATCAACGACGCCATGGCCGGAAACCTCTGCCGCTGCGCCACCTACACCCGCATCCGCCAGGGCATCCAGCGCGCCGCCGCGCTCGCCGCCGGCACCGCCACGAAGGAGGTCGCATCATGAACCCCGCTCCCCTCCTCCCCCACGAGCTCGACCGCCGCAGCTTCCTGAAAGTCTCCGCCGTCGCCGGCGGCGGCCTCGTCCTCGGTTTTTATCTCAAAACCGCGTCCAACACCTTTGCCGCCGACACGATCGTCAACGCCTCCACCGAGGCTCCCGCCGGCGACTTCATCCCCGGCGCCTACATCCGCATCGCGAAGAACGGCGTCGTCACCCTCGTCTCCAAAAACCCCGAATGCGGCCAGGGCATCAAAACCGCCCTCCCCATGGTCATCGCCGAAGAACTCGAGGTGAATTGGAAGGACGTGCACGTCGAACAAGCCGACCTCCTCCCCGCCTACAAATCCCCCTGGTATGGCGCCGGCGGCAGCACCTCGACGCCCAACCACTACGACCTCTTCCGTCGCGCCGGCGCCA
>JAEZAD010000348.1 GCA_023430565.1 Verrucomicrobiota bacterium | reverse complement strand
AACCGATCGCGCGCCGTCTTCAGCGCGAGATGCGTGCGCACCCGCGAGAGCAGCTCGGCGGCGTTGAAGGGTTTGGTGACGTAGTCCACGCCGCCGCTTTCCAGCGCGCGCACGATCAGGGTTTTGTCGTCCGCCGCCGACAGGAAGATGATCGGAATGTCGATCCATGCGACGTTCGCCCGGATCCGCCGGCAGACTTCGAACCCGTCGAGCCCCGGCATGAGCACATCGAGTAAAATCAAGTCGATCGGCCGCTCATCCAGCCGGCGAAACGCCTGCTCGCCATCGAGCGCGGGCACGATTTCGAAACCGAGGTGGCCCAGCATGTCGCTCAGGACCCGGAGGTTGGTCTCCTGATCATCGACGACTAAAATACGTGCGGAGGACGGTTCGCGGGTAGGCACGGTCAGAAGCAGGCAACAGGGATGAGGATCGGGGACGGCGCGCGTTTGACGCAGCCGGCTCGCCAGAGCGAGCCGCGCAACCTCTCCAAACGCCAGAGGATACGCAAGATCGCATCCTCAACTGCCACCGCCGCCGCCGCGGCAGGACCGTGCAACACGCAAAGGGGTATTGTCATGTTAGAGGCCGGACCCGGCCGGAGGAAAGTTGTTCGACGCTTCGCGTGCAAAATGCGAAACGCTGCCCGCTTGCGCCGGCAGCCGCCGCAAAGCGACCTCGCCTCGGCTCTTCGGGAAACCGAAGCCGCGCCTCAACGCGACTGCAGCGGATCGAGGACCCAGAGTTGTTTCTCCACCCGACGCAGCGATCCGTAGAGCACGTTGGCCGTCGCGGAATCCGCCGCCCGCTGCGCTTCGCGAAACGCCCGCACCAGCGCCCGGCCACACGCCCGGCACGCTCGCACACACACGCGCGCCGAGCGCCTCGACGCATTTTTCAGCGATCGGCCGCCGGACTTGGCGTCGTTCGACAACCGCACCGCAAACGGCGCCCGCGACTCCGCGCGCACCGGAGGCGCTTCCTCGAGTTCATCGAGCCGGCGCAGGAGGCTCACCCGCGTTTCGACCAGCAACGCAATCAGCGCGTCCGTGTTCGCCGCGTGCGCCGTGTCGGCATCGGCCCGAAGAGAATCCTCCCACGCGCCCAGCAGATCGTGCGCGGTGAGAAGTTGCCGGACCAAACGGTTGCGACGGCGGACGGGCAAGGTCGAGGACGCCACAAGAATAACCGAGGCTCGTTCGAACGTGCTTCAGGCCGCCGCCACCATCCCCGCCATCTGGGGCTGCAGCACCGGGGCGTCGCCCGCCGCGAAAAGTTCGGAATCCGCCGGACTCGCGATGTTTTCCACGCCGACGTGTTGAAAAATATGCCACGCGATCGCCGCCTGCGTCTCCGTCCGCGCATGCACGCACAGCACGATCCGTCCCTCGTCCACCTTCTCGAGCATGCGCTGCGCATCGGCAGGCCGCAGGCCGAGCACCTCGAGTTCGCGGCCAAATTTCGGCGAGCGCACACTCGAGTAACTCTTGAACAAACGTCCCAGCAGACCGGCGGCCGCGATCTCCAATGCGGACGCAAACGGGACGTCCTGAAAATTCTTCAACCAGCAACACACGGCATTCGGGGCCCGGCGGCGGGGGAAGACGGCCGAGATCTTCTCGGCGGGAATTCCGGCGCGAATCAGCCGCACGACGGCGATATCGGCGTGAAGTCTTGAAAGGGCATCAGCGAAAACAGGAATCGAAGCCATGGGAGATTGTGGAAGAGGTTTTGGCGGACATGCGCGCGACTCGGATCGCTCGACACGGAAGATGTTGTCACCGCTCGTATAGCTAGCCCCGGGCCATCGCACCCGCTTTCGTCAACTCACACCTTATCAGCGAGTTGATGTTATCGCCCACCGAGGCTTGCCCACGCCGTCGTCTGCATTTTGCGAGATCGGGGATTCCCCGGCGTGCAGACTGCACGTGATCCGCAAACCCGAACGGAGCACCTGCAATCCAGAATTGCGTTGCTCGCCTCCGACCCGGAGCTAACCGTCGCCCGCGCAACGCAGCGGCGACGTTTTCCCGGCGGATGTGTCGATTCCTCTCCGCACGTTGCGGATCAAGCCTCTCGCGTTTCCCCCATGTATCAGGTCACTTTTTCCGAACAAAGCATGCACGAGCTCAACCGGCTCGATAAGCTCGCCCAGCTCGACGTCATCGGCCCGATCACCAGTCTCAAACCCACCGACCTCGCCCACCCGCGCGAACCGCTCGGCCGCTTCACCCGCCGCGATCGCCAATACTACCGGTTGCGCGCCGGCGACTACCGGCTCTATTTCGAGGTCAAGGGCGACACGTTGCACACGCACTACATCCTTCACCGCAACTCGCTCGAGGATTTCCTGCTGCGCAACAAGCTCCCCGTGACCGAACAGCAGCTCGTCGAGCAGGACTCCAAATTCTGGAAATACTTGGAAAGCCTCACGAAATGACCGGGCCGACCAACGATCTCGAACAGCGCGAGGATCCCTACAACGTCACCAACGCGAGCCGGATTTATTTCCTGCCGAACGCGATGACGGCCGGAAATCTCTTCTGCGGCTTCATGGCCGTCGTCAGCTGCATCCACGCGCGGCTCGCCGAGACCGCCCTCGACGGCACCTACCTCGATACCACCGCCGCCGGACATTATCGCTACGCCGTCTGGGCCATTCTTGGCGCCGCCGCCTTCGACGCCCTCGACGGACGTCTGGCGCGCATGGGCGGGCGCGAGTCGCTCTTCGGCGCCGAGTTCGACTCGCTCGCCGATGTCGTATCCTTCGGTTTCGCACCGGCGCTCCTGATGTTCTTCTTCATCCTTTCGCCGACGCAGGGTTATCAGGAATTCCGCAACATCGGCTGGTTCCTCGGCTTCGTTTACCTGCTCTGCGCCGCCATCCGCCTCGCACGCTTCAACGTCATCACCAATCCCCTGCTCCACCGCGGCGCGAAGGAATCGAGCAAGGACTTCGTCGGCCTTCCCGTCCCCGCCGCCGCCGCGACCGTCGCCGCCCTCGTCCTCTTCCTCCTCAAGCTCATCGAGGCCGACCGCACCCTGAAAAGCGGCGCGCTCGCCCTGCCCTTCCTCATGGCGCTGATCGCCGTGCTCATGGTCAGCACCGTGCGCTACCCCAGCGGCAAGCAGCTCGATCTGCAAACGCAGACCAAACTCCGCAACTTCATCCTGTTTCTCGGCTTCGTCGGCATCATCGTCCTTTTCAAGGAAGTCGCCGTCCTTTGCGTCTGCCTCGGCTACATTTTCTATGGCCTCTTCCGCCACTGGCGCCGCGCTCGCGTCCGGGCCGCTTAACTTGGAAGCGCGCCGCCCTCATCGCGCTTTCTTCCACGTCCCGCGGATTTCGTGTCAGCAACGTGACGATTTCGTTTCAATAACCCGACGCTGTGAACAACGCCCCACTTGTTGGCCTGGCGAAGCGAAGTTTTTCACAGCCGCGAAGCGCCGTTTTTCCGAGGAGAACACCGCAGTTACTGGTGTTGTTCGCCGCCTATAAGAATACGGATCTAATTCCTTATTGAACCTACCTTCTTTTATCCTTTGTTAGCTTCTCCAAGAAGCGCGCCCACCCCTGCATGAAATTCAAAATCAACCGCGATCACTTCGCCAGCGGCCTCGCCCAGGTCCTCAACGTCGTCGGTTCGAAGGCCACGATGCCCATCCTCAGCAATGTGCTGATCGAGGCCGAGAAGGATCAGATTTCCCTCACGACCACCAATCTCGACCTTGGCATCCGCTGCAAGATCAAGGCCGACGTGAAGGAAACCGGCGCCGTCACCCTCCCGGTGAAACGCCTCGCCGGCATCGTGCGCGAATTGCCCAATGTCGACGTCACCGTCGACGCCTCGCCCAATCACCAGGTGAAGCTCGCGTCCGGCGGCTCCAACTTCCGCATCATGGGCATCGGCAAGGAAGAGTTTCCGCCGCTCCCCGAGTTCGGCGACGAAAAGGCCTTCACCCTCGAGCAGGCCGAGCTCACCACGATGCTCAAGAGCGTCGCCTACGCGCAATCGAGCGACGAAACGCGCTACATCCTCAACGGCGTGTATTTCAATTTCAAGGACGGCAAACTCTCCCTCGTCGCCACCGACGGCCGCCGCCTCGCCCTCGTCTCGCGCGAGATGGACGTCCCCGCCGAAAGCTCCGGCGCCATCATCCTCCCCGCCAAAACGGTCAGCGAGCTCCAGCGGCTCCTCGACAAGGGCGAAAAGCTGAAGATCAACTTCAACGACCGCCGCGCCGCGTTTCAGATTAACACCGACAAGGATACGAGCGGTCTCGTCGACAGCGTTTACCTCTATTCGAAGGTCGTTGAGGGAAATTATCCCAACTACCAACAAGTTATTCCCAAAGAGACGCACCAGCGCATCAAGCTCGAGCGCGAGCTCTTCCTCCAGTGCGTCCATCGCGCTGCGCTCGTCTGCTCCGAGAAATCCAACTCGGTGAAGATCAAGCTCTCGAGCAACCTCCTCGAGATCACCGCGCAAAGCCCCGACTTCGGCGAAGCCCACGAATCGATGGCCATCGGTTACAGCGGCCCCGACCTCCAGGTCGCCTTCAACCCCGCGTTCCTCATGGACCCGCTCCGCGCGCTCACCAAGGACGAGATTTTCTTCGAGGTGAAGGACGACGTCAGCCCCGGCGTATTCAAAACGTTGGACGCCTTCCTCTGCGTCATCATGCCCGTGCGTTTGAGCTGACGTATTTGCCGCTTCGCTCATTGTCATTCTGAGCGAAGCGAAGAATCCATTCGGACGTCCGCTGGCAGGACTCGGTCTCATCCGCTCCGCCCCTTGAACCCCCGCACGTCCGCCGTATAGTTCCGCCAGCTTGGAATTAGCCCGATGCCCTTCGCTTACGCCATCGTCGTTGCCGTCGTCGTCTCGCTGCTGGTGATGCAAATCAACCAGCGCGTCGCCTCGCCGTTGCTCTCGATCGCCGACCGCTGGCTGCGCTGGCTCATCTTCTCCTTCGGCGGCGCATATCTCTGCCTCGATTTCAAACTCCTCGATCGCCCCTTCTGGGTGCTCGTCGCGCTCTTCTTCATCATCTGGTTCCTCGCCGAAACGCTCCTCAACTGGCTCCGCATCCATGCGCTCAGCGTCAGCCCGCTGCCGCTGTTTCCCAAATTCGTCGCCAACGAAGGCGGCGACGAATGGCCGATCCAGCCGCGACTCCTCCGCCTCCGCGAATGGCTCCGCGCCGAAGGCTTCAAGCAAGTCCAGGCGCTCAAAGCCGAAGTCGGCGGCGGCATCTACCTGCGCGTCTCCGTTTACCAAAACCCCGACGCCACCATTCGCGTGCAGGTCACGTTCATTCCGCAAGCCAGCGGCGCGATCACCGTCTGCTACGCGCTCACCTCCCTCACGACCGACGGCGCCCGCTACATCACCGACAACCTCTACGTCCCCTTCGCCGGTTTTTATCCCGAGCATTGGTTCGTTGAACGCGCCCCATGGCGCCGCTCCCTCGCGCGCCTCCTCGCCCGCCATCGTGCCCGCCTCGCGCGCTCGGGCGCGACGCTCGAGCCGTTCACCGAAGATCCGCTCAGCGATATCAACAGCTCGCAACAGGAGCTCGACCGCGTGAACACCGCCCTCGGCTTCCTCCACACGCCGCCCGAACGCGAAGACCTCGGCAAGATCACGCACGAAGGCCGCTACCGCGTCTGGAAGGAAATCTGGATGCTCAACTACCTCGGCCGCGCCATGCGCTACGAGTAGGTTGCGCGCTCGCCGCGCAACGCGGCCTTGGTTTTCGTCCCGCTGCCGCCGAGGAGCACTTTTTCCTGCTCCTTCCTCCTTCCTCCTTCCTCCCGCCGTGCGTTCCGCGCGGCTACCCCCCGATATAACTCATCTCGATCTTCTCGCGCAGCTCCCCCGCCGCGATCACCTCCGCCCGCTCATCGCTGTAGCGATCCATCCGCCCGCCCCACACGCGCCCGAGATACCGTTCCAACTCCGCCGCGTTCGCCCCCGCGCGCAAACACCCGAGCACGTCCCAGCCGAGCGACGCAAACAAGCACGTGTAAAGCTTCCCATCCGCCGACAACCGCGCGCGGTGACAATCCCGGCAAAACGGCTCCGTCACCGAACTGATCAACCCGATCTCGCCGCGCCCATCCTTGTAGCGATAACGCGCCGCCACTTCGCCGCGATACGCCGGCCCGCTCGCCTCGAGCGGCCACGTCGCGTCGATCCGCGCCACGATCTCCTTCGCCGGCACCACGCGCTCCGCCTTCCAATGGTTCGTGTTGCCCACGTCCATGAACTCGATGAAGCGCAGCGGAAAACCGCGCTCCCGAAAATACGCGCAGAGCTCCAGCAACTCGCCATCGTTCACGCCGCGCTGCACGACCGTGTTGATCTTCACCGCGAGTCCGTTCGCCGCCGCCGCCGCGATCCCGCGCAACACCCGCTCGACCTTGAAACCGAGTCCATTCATCCGCCCCGCGGTCGCGTCGTCGAGCGAATCCACCGACACATTCACGCGATCCAGCCCCGCCGCCCGCAACGCCGCCGCCTGCTTCTCCAACAACCACCCGTTCGTCGTCAGCGCCACATCCGGCATGCCTACCTCCTGCTTCAGCGCCCGCACCAATTCCGGCACATCCGCCCGCAACAGCGGCTCGCCGCCCGTCAACCGCACCTTCTCCACCCCGAGCCCGCGAAACGCCCGCACGATCGCCACGATCTCCGCGAGCGACATCAATTGCGGATCTTTCAAAAACGCGTGCGCCGGCCCGAACACCTCCTTGGGCATGCAATACGGACACCGAAAATTGCAGCGATCGGTGACGGAGATGCGCAAATCGCGCAGGGGACGATTGAACTGGTCGACGGGTTGGCCCATGTAGGAGCGGCTTTACGCCGCGACCGACAACGATGAAGGTGCTTTCCGCGCCGCGTCCAGTCGCACCTGCAACATCGCTCCATGATCACCCCCGCCGCCGCGGAGAAACTCATCCTCGAAAACACCGCGCCCTTCCTTCGCGAAGACTGCCCGCTCCTCTCCGCGCACGGCCGCATTCTGCGCAGCGACCTCCGCGCCGACCGTGACCTGCCGCCGTTCGATCGCGTCACGATGGACGGCTACGCACTCCGCTCCGCCGCCGTCGCGGCCGGCGTCTCCACCTTTCGGATTCAAGCCACCCAGGCCGCCGGCATGCGGCCCTTCAAGCTCAACGATTCCACCGACTCCTGCATCGAGGTCATGACCGGCGCCGTCCTCCCCGATGGCGCCGATTGCGTTGTTCCGCTCGAAGACACCCAGCGCGACGGCACCACCCTCACACTCGACCCCGCCGCGCGCCCGATCGCCGGCAGTTCGATTCACCGCCGCGGCAGCGATCATGCCGCCGGTTCGCTCATCGTGCCCGCAGGCGTGAAACTCACCGGCCGCGAAATCGCCGTCGCCGCCGCGATCGGCGCCGCGAGCGTCGTCGTTTCCGCCCTTCCGAAGATCGTCGTGCTCGCCACCGGCGACGAATTGGTCGACGTCGAAGCCGCCGTCGCCCCGCACCAGATTCGCCGCAGCAACGACTACGCCCTCCGCGCCGCGCTCATCGCCGCCGGCTACCCGCGCGTCGATCGCGTTCACGTCCGCGACGTCAAACCCGAGGTGGAGCAAACCCTCGGACAAGCCCTCGCGGAATACGACGCGATCCTCATCACCGGTGGCGTTTCGAAAGGTAAGTTCGACTTCCTCCCGGCCGCCCTCGCCGCGCAGGGTGTGAAAAAGATTTTCCACGGCGTCGCGCAGCGTCCCGGCAAACCGCTTTGGTTCGGCGTCAGCCCGCGCCGCACGCCCGTCTTCGCGCTGCCCGGCAATCCCGTTTCCACCTACACCTGCCTCCACCGCTACGTGCTCCCCGCGCTCGCGCACGCCAGCGGCGCCGCGCCCGCGCCCATCCGCACCGCCGCCCTCGCCACGCCCGTCACCTTCAAGCCGCCGCTCGCGTATTTCCTTCCCGTCAAACTCTCGAGCGGCCCGCACGCCCAACTCCTCGCGACGCCTCATCCGACCAACACCTCCGGCGATTTCGGCGCGTTGATCGACACCGACGGCTTCATCGAACTCCCCGCCACCGCCACCGATTTTCCGCCCGCCACCGTCGCCCGCTTCTGGTCTTGGATGTAAACTTCTCTTGTCATTCCGAGCGAAGCGAAGAATCCAGTGGGATAACCGGCTCCCGTCGCACCGCTCAAATCGGGAATCCACTCGCCCTCGCGCCACCTCCGCCAAGCCCCATGCTCTCCCACCTCGACGCCAAAGGTCAGCCCGCGATGGTCAACGTCGGCGAAAAGCCCGTCACGAAACGCACCGCGCACGCCGTCGCCGTCGTCACACTCCCGCCCGAACTCGCCGCCCTTCTCAAAGACGGCGAGATCCACACGAAAAAAGGTCCGATCTTTCACGCCGCCGTCCTCGCCGGCGTCATGGGCGCGAAACGCACCAGCGATCTCATCCCGCTCTGCCACCCACTCGCGCTCGACGACTGCCAGATCGAAATCCGCCCCGACAGCTCGCACCGCGAAGTCGCGATCCACTGCCGCGTGCAGACCCACGCGAAGACCGGCGTCGAAATGGAAGCACTCACCGGCGCCACCGTCGCCGCGCTCACGCTCTACGACATGGGCAAGGCCGTTTCCCACGGCATCATGATCCGCGAAGTCCGCCTGGTTGAAAAAACCGGCGGCAAGAGCGACTATCGCGCCCCTTAAGACGCCCGCCCGCGCTCGCTGTTATACGCTGATGCCTAAACTCACGATCCAGTATTTCGCCATCCTCCGCGAACAACGCGGCGTCGCGCGCGAGCAACTCGACACCCCCGCGGCCACCCCCGCCGAGCTCTACAACGAACTCAGCGCCCGCCACCACTTTACCCTTCCGCCCGACCGCATCCGCGCCGCCGTGAACAGCGATTTCGTTTCTCCCACCGCCCCGCTCCACGACGGCGACGAGGTCACCTTCATCCCGCCTGTCGCAGGCGG
>JAEZAD010000311.1 GCA_023430565.1 Verrucomicrobiota bacterium | reverse complement strand
GGGGAGTTTGAACTCCTGGAGGATGGCGTCGATGAGGGCGTATTTTTCGTCGCTCGGCATGGCGGGGTGGAGGCCGGTGTGGCGGACGGTGCCGTCGGGGGCGACGATGGCCATGTGCGGGATGCCGGTGACGCCGTAGTCGGGGTTGAAGACTTTTTGTTCGCTGAAGGCGACGGTCCAAGTGATGTCCTTGGCCTTGATATAGTCGGTCATCAGCGCGTGTTCGCGAGCGGGGTCGTTGCGGACGTCGATCGGTGCGGCTTCGAGGCCGTGGACGCGGCCCTGCAGGCTGGTGACGCCGACGATTTCGACGGCGGAGTCCTTGTAGTGTTCGGTGAGTTCGCGGACCTGCGGGAAGGACGCGACGCACGGGCCGCACCACGTGGCCCAGAAATCGAGGACGACGACTTTGCCTTTGAGGTCGGCGAGGGATTTCAGGCCGTCGTGGGTGGACCAGGTGAAGTTGATTTCGGGTGCGGTTTTGCCGACGAGCGCGGCTTGAGCGGCTTTGGCCTGGGCGGCTTGGTCGACTTGGGCGAGGAGGCGATCGACGTAGGCGGCGGGTTGGGTGGAGGGGAAGTCGGCTTTGAGCTGGGCGAGGAGCGTGCGGGCGGTGGCTTCGTCTTCGAAGACCTGGAGGTGAAGCATGGCTTTCATGAGGAGGACCTCGGCGACCGCGTCGGTTTTCTGGTCTTTATATTTTTCGAGGAGGGCATCGAAACCGGCGAGTTCGGGGGCGAGGGCCTCGGGGGTATCGGCGCCTGATTGGAGTTTGGTTTTAACCTGGGCCACGAGCGCTTGGAGTTCGGCCGTGGGAGTCGATTCTTCCGCGGCGGCGGCGAAGAGAGGGAGGGCCAGCGCGAGGAGCGCGGCGAGGAAGGGGCGAAGGTTCATAGGGGGGGAAGAAACCGCGAATGGGCGCGAATGCACACGAATAAAATGCGGAAACAAAAAGCCCCGCGCCGGGGGAGGCGCGGGGCGAGAGATGCGTTGCGCGGCGAGCGCGCAACCTACGGGTTACTTCTTCGCGGCTTTGAGGTCGGCGACGGCGGCCTGGGCGGCGGCGAGGCGCGCGACCGGGACGCGGTAGGGCGAGCAGCTGACGTAGCTGAGGCCGAGCTTGTGGCAGAACTTGACCGAGTCCGGATCGCCACCGTGTTCGCCGCAGATGCCGAGTTTGATGTCGGGGCGGGTCTTGCGACCGCCGACGACGGCGAGGGCCATCAAGGCGCCGACGCCGGTCTGGTCGATCGAGGCGAACGGGTTCTTCTTCACGATTTCGTTCTCCTGGTAGGCCGGGAGGAACGAGCCGGAGTCGTCGCGCGACATGCCGAGGCAGGTCTGCGTGAGATCGTTGGTGCCGAAGCTGAAGAACTCGGCGGTTTCGGCGATTTCGCCGGCGGTGAGGGCGCCGCGCGGGACTTCGATCATGGTGCCGACGGAGTAGGCGAGCTTCACCTTGCGCTCGGCCTGGACTTGCTTGGCGACGGAGTGGACGAGCTCCACCTGGAGATCGAGTTCCTTCTTGAAGCCGACGAGCGGGATCATGATTTCCGGGCGGGCTTTGACGCCGGCCTTCTGCGCCTCGGCGGCGGCTTCGAAGACGGCGCGGGCCTGCATGGCGGTGATCTCCGGATAACGGATACCGAGGCGGCAGCCGCGGAAGCCGAGCATCGGGTTGAACTCATGCAGCTCGTGCACGCGCTTCATGATCTTCTCGACTTCGATGCCGAGCTTCCGCGCGAGGTCCATCTGCTGCTCCTTCGAGTGCGGGAGGAATTCGTGCAGGGGAGGATCGAGGAAGCGGATCGTGGCGGGGAAGCCCTTCAGCGCCTTGAAGATTCCGAGGAAGTCTTCGCGCTGATACGGGAGGAGCTTGTCGAGGGCGGCTTTGCGGGCGTCGACGTTGTCGGCGAGGATCATCTCGCGCATGGCGTCGATGCGATCGCCTTCGAAGAACATGTGCTCGGTGCGGGTGAGGCCGATGCCGACGGCGCCGAACGCGACGGCGTTGGCGGTCTGTTCGGGGGTGTCGGCGTTGGTGCGAACCGAGAGCTTCGTGACCTGCGAGCACCACTTCATGAGCTGTTGGAAGCTCTTGAATTTCTCGGTGGCCTGCGCGGTTTTGTCGCCGTTGAGGAGGCCGGAGATGATTTCCGACGGGGCGGTCTTGATCTGACCGGCGTAGACGAGGCCGGAGGTGCCGTCGATCGAGAGGAAGTCGCCCTCGGCGAAGGTCTGGCCCTCGATGGTCGCGGTCTTGGCATCGTAGTCGATGTGAACGGCGGAGGCGCCGCACACGCAGACCTTGCCCATCTGGCGGGCGACGAGCGCGGCGTGCGAGGAGACGCCACCGCGAGCGGTGAGAATGCCCTCGGCGGCGATCATGCCGCGGAGGTCTTCAGGGGAGGTTTCGACGCGGACGAGAAGGACCTTTTCGCCCCGTTCGGCGGCGACGACGGCGCGGTCGGCGTTGAAGTAGATTTTGCCGGTGGCGGCGCCGGGGCCGGCGGGGAGGCCGGTGGCGATGGCCTTGGCTTTCTTGACCTCGTTGAGATCGAAGATCGGGGCGAGGAGCTGCTCGAGCTGATCGGCGGGGTTGCGCAGGATGGCGGTCTGCCAGTCGATGAGCCGCTCCTTCACCATATCGATGGAGAACTTCAACGCGGCGGCGGCGGTGCGCTTGCCGTTGCGCGTCTGGAGCATGAACAGCTTGCCTTCCTGGATGGTGAACTCGATGTCCTGAACGTCCTTGAAGTGCGACTCGAGCGTCTTGCGGACGCGGAGCAGCTCGGCGTAGGACTTGGGCATCTGATCCTTGAGCTTGATGACGGGCTCGGGTGTGCGCACGCCGGCGACGACGTCTTCACCCTGCGCGTTGATCAGGAATTCGCCGTAGAATTCGTTGGCTCCGTTGGCGGGATTGCGGGTGAACGCGACGCCGGAGCCGGAGGTTTCGCCGGTGTTGCCGAACACCATGGCCTGCACGTTGACGGCGGTGCCCCACTCGGTCGGGATGTTGTATTTGCGGCGATAGACGATCGCGCGGTCGTTCATCCAGGAGCCGAAGACGGCGCCGGCCGCGCCACGGAGCTGATCCCACGGATCGTTCGGGAACTGGCGGCCGGTGCGCTCCTTCACGAGCGCCTTGAAGCGGACGACGAGCTCGGCCTGATCTTCGGCCGTGAGCTTCGAGTCTTCGATGTCTTCGTGATAGCGCTCGTGCTTGAAGGCGTGGATCACGGTCTCGAACGGCTCGTGATCTTCATTTTCGCGCTTTTGCACGCCGAGAACGACGTCGCCATACATCTGGATGAAGCGGCGGTAGCAATCCCAGGCGAAGCGCGGATTGTTGGTGGCTTTTTCGAGCGCGACGACGGTTTGGTCGTTGAGGCCGAGGTTGAGGATCGTGTCCATCATGCCCGGCATGGAATCGCGGGCGCCGGAGCGGACGGCGACGAGGAGCGGCATGCCGGAGGTGGCGCCGAACTTCGTGCCCATGATCTTTTCCATGTTGGCGACGCCGGCTTCCATCTGAGCCTGCAGAGAGGCGGGGTAGGTGCGCTTGTTAGCGTAATAGTAGGTGCAGACCTCGGTCGTGATGGTGAAGCCCGGAGGAACGGGGAGGCCGATGCGGGTCATCTCGGCGAGATTCGCGCCCTTGCCGCCGAGGAGGGCTTTCATCGAGCCGTCGCCATCGGCTTTGCCGTTGCCCCACGTGTAGACGTATTTCGAGCCTTTGGCGGCGGATTTTTTCGCGGGCGCGGAGGTCTTCACGACTTTCGCGACGAGTTTCTTGGCTTTGGTTTTAACGGCCATGATTGGAGGTATGATCGGAGTTAAAAACGAACGCTCTGCGCGGGGCGCAAAGGGCAAGGGCATAGCTGGGCAGGGGGCACTGTCAACCGCTCAGAGGGTCAGGGAAGTGCCCGCAAGTCACGCGGGTGGGCGGAGACAAAAAAGGCGGCTCCGGGAGGAGCCGCCGAAATTGAGGAGGGCGGGCGCGGTTCAGTGTTTCCGGGATTGGCGCTGGAAACGGAACACGACGCGAAACATTTGCACGGCGAGCCAGAAGACGCCGGTCATGCACGCGCTGCCGAGGCCGGCCCAGAGGGCGATCATGGACGCTTCGTTCGACGGCACATGCGAGCGCAGCAGCGTGAACATGTAGGCGAAGAAGGCGAGGCAGAGGATTGCGTCGACAATCAGGCTGACGGGCGTGACGAGCTTTTCGGTGGGCGGAGGCTGAGCCATGGCGGGAAAGGGAAAGAAGAAGAGATTCAGTTGGGCGGGGTTGTCCACGGGAAAGTTTGCGGGGGGCGAAGGAGGGTGGGGCCGTGCTCTTGATCGTAATCGTGTTCGTGATCGAAGGGCTGGTTTCGGGCAGGAGCAGGAACAGGAGCACGAGCACGATTACGAGCACGAGTAGGTGAAGGAGCGGGAACGGGGGTCTCTTATAGGGTCTTGGGGATGGCGGCGGTGAGATTTTCCGGGGGGCCGTCGGTGACGAGGAGGTTGTCCTCGATGCGGATGCCGCCGAGGTGGAGGTGCTGGTCGACGAGGGGCCAGTTCACGCAGGCGCGAAAGCGGTCGCGACGCTGGGGATCGTTGAGCAGCGGTGGGATGAAGTAGAGGCCGGGCTCGATGGTGACGACGTAGCCGGGCGCGAGGGGGAGATCCATGCGGAGCGTGCGGAGGGAGGGGCGCGGGTCCTTGGTGCGGCCCGGGGCGACGCCGCTCGCGTCGCGCACACCGAGCCCGACCAGGTGGCCGATGCCGTGGGGAAAAAACAAGGTGTGGGCCTCCTGTTCCACGAGCGATTCGGGTGCGCCGTGGAGAAGGCCGAGATCGACGAGGCCTGCGGTGAGTTCGACGGCGGCGGCGAGGTGGATCGCGGTCCATTCGGCGCCGGGGATGCAACGGGCGATCGCGCGCTCTTCGACGGCGAGAACGATCTGGTAGAGGTCGCGTTGAAAGGCGGAGGGCGCACCGACGACGTAGGTGCGGGTAACGTCGGTGACGTAGCGGTCGATGGCGGCGCCGGCGTCGATCAGGACGAAATCGCCGGCGCGGGCGGCACGGGAGGTGGGCGAGAAGTGGAGGACGGCGGCGTTGGAACCGAGGCCGACGATGGAGTGATAGCCGGTGGACGTGGCGCCGCCGCGGAAAAAGCCGGCCTCGAGTTCGATTTGTAGTGCTCGTTCGGTTACGCCGGGGCGGAGGTGTTCCCGGAGCGCGGCGTAGCCGGTGGCGGTGGCGGCGGCGGAGCGGCGAAGGAGGGCGATCTCGTGGGCGTCCTTCGGGCGGCGGGCGTGTTTGAGTTGCTCGCGGATGCGAACGGCGAGCGCCTCGTCGGCAGGCACGCCGCGGAGCGGAGCCCCGAGATTGGCGATGGGGCGGTGGCGGCGCTGGGCGAGCCAGGTTTCGAGCTGGGAGATGGATTTTCCGGGGAGTGGTTCGCGGCCTTCCCAAACGCGTTCGGCTTCGGTGATGTCGGGCACGAAGGAGAGCCAGCCGTCGCCGGCGCCGTCGCGTGGATCGAAGGCGAGGACGCCGCCGGGGCATTCCTGGGCGGCGAGGTAGAAATATTCCGCGTGCGAGCAAAACGGATACGTCTGGTCGGTGTTCTCGGGCAGCGGAATCGGTTCGCCGGCGCCGACGAGGAGAAGGGCGTCGCCGAGGTCAGGGGCGAGCGCGGAGGCGACACGGATGCGGCGGGCGGAGAGGAAGTCGGTCATGAGCGGGCGCGAGTGGGTGCGCAGAGGGAAATTGCGAAGCGGGGGTCGCGGCGTAAAGCCGCTCCTACAGAGGGGGAGCGCCCGTGAGCGGGCGGCCGACATGAAAGAGAGCCAAAATTCGCGGCATTCTGGCCAAACGGCGCGCAGCGCGATGCGAAGGTTTCTGACATACTCTGCTCATGAAAACGATCCTGGCGCCGGTCGATTTCAGCGGAGTCTCCGATTCCGTGATAGAGCAGACGAAAGTGTTGGCGAAGGCGCTGTCAGGGAAAGTGGTTCTTTTGAATGTGCTGCAACCGCCCGTGATCACGAGCGAATACGGCCCGTTCCTTGAAAATATCAGCGAGATTGTGACGGTCGGCGAGAAAGCGGCGGCGAAGCAGTTGATGCGGCTGCAGGAGCGACTCGAGGCCGAGGGCATCGAAGCGGACACCCTGCAGTTTTCGGGTGCGCCGGTGCCGAACATCTTGAAGCAGGCGGAGAAAGTCGGGGCTGACTACATCGTGATGGGATCACATGGTCACACGGCGTTCTACGATCTGCTGGTGGGCAGCACGACGCACGGCGTCCTGCTGAGGTCACCCTGCCCGGTGGTTATTGTGCCGGCGCAGAAGAAGAAAGAACGAGGGCGGAAGGCCCGATAACGAATTGGTTAGTGGAAAGGGAAATGTGTGTGGGAGCGCCGGCGGGGGCCGGCGCTCTTTTTTTGTGCCCATTGCAAACGGCGTGGCGGTGGAAGTGCCCGCGAGCGGGCGGCCTACGAAGGAAAATGAAAACGCGCGCGCTTACGGCGCGGGCGGGGGCGGGTTGGCGGCGGGTTTCGGCGCGGCGGAATGCCGGCTGAGAATGCGTTCGGCCTCGAGGTGTTGTTGCGTGCTGCGGAGCTCGATGTCGGTGAGCGCCTGCTGCTGGCGAAGGAGGATGTTTTCCGCGCGGAGCGCGAGGCAGAGTTGGACGAGCCACGCGCAGACGATGACGAGCAGCGCCACGAAGGTCCAAGGGACGAAGGGGCCGAGCCGGGTCCGCGGGCGGGGATCGTCAGGAGTCGGATGCGGGGACATCGTGAAGCGAATCAGAGGACAGCCATGCCGATGAGACCGAGGACGATCACGGCGGCGAGGATCGCGAGGATGCGGGCTTCGAGCTTGGTGATGGGGAGCGGCATGGTTCTTCGGAGATCGACGTTCGGAGTTCGGAGATGGGAAGAAACGTTTAGTTTACAGGCCGAGGGGTTGGAGGCGGGAGAAGACTTCGGCGAGGAGGGGTTCGTTGGCGAGTTCCGGCCAGGGGCGGTTGCTCGAGACGCGGACGAAAAGCTGGTCGCCTTCGTGGGTGAAGCCGTAGCGAAGGGCGATGGCGAGAAGTTCGCGGGGAGAATAGGGATCGTTGTAGCGGATGGGGCGGCCGTCGTGGAGATGCCAGAACCAGACGTGTTGCGGGAATTGCCCGTTTTTGAAGAAGCGCGCTTCGGCGGTGGCGAGTGACCGGGAAGGCAGCGCAAGGGTGTCGCGGGTGTTGGCGGACGGAACGGCGGTCCAGCCGCTGCCGGGCCAGCAGGCGTCGGGCGTGTGGGAAGCGACGAGGCTGACGGGCGCCTGGCCGGGGCGCCAGTAGGCGAGGTAGATCGTGATTTGATCGACGCCATCGGGGGCGGGCCGGACGTAAGTGCGTTGGGCGAGGTGTTCGGTGCGAAGGGTGTCGCTGAACTGGAAAAGATCGCGCGACGTGTCGACGCGCCAGCCGGGGAGGGTTTCGGGCAGGATGGCGGCGAGGTCGGGAACGGGGGCGGCGGCGCGTTCGGACGGGCGGGTGTTGAGGTAGAAGAAGGCGGCGAGCGCGATGACGAACGCGAAGCCCGTGGCGAGCGGGGCGTGGGAAATGCGTCCGGTCAGCGCGGGGGCGGGGGCGGCGGTGAGAGCAGCGGAGGCGGGAGCGCTCTTTGACGAAAAGCGTTCGAGCAGGGTGGCGAGCGTGGCGAGGGCGAGGGCGGTGACGGCGAGGACGCCGAAGCCGGTGACGTCGTGCCAGGTGCCGGCGATGTCGACGCCGGCGTTGGCGAGAAGCGTGAGCAGGAGCGAGCGGACGAAGTTCATCGCGATCGCGAGGGGGGCGGCGGCGGCGATCAGGAAGGCGCGGGCCCACGGGGCGCGGACAAGCATCGCGGAAAAAACGAGGCCGGCGAAGACGCACGAGACGAGGCTGCGGACGCCGCTGCAGGCGTCTTCGACGCCGACCGAGGCGGTGGCGAGATCGATGATGTTACCGTGGCGGACGGCGGCGATGCCGAGCAGGTGGAGCGAGCGCAGGACGTTTTCGGTGACCCAGAGCTGCAGGGCGAGCGTGAGGCGCGTGTAGGTGCCGGGCGGAATCGGCGCGCTGAGCAGCCAGACGAGGAGCGCGACGATGGCGGGCCAGTTGAGAGGAATCAGCCGGACGGATACGCTGGCGAAAACGAGGAGCGCGGCGGCGAGCAGCGCGACCGTGGCGCCGGTGAGCGCGGCGGCGACGAGGGCATGCGACCAGTCGACGACGGCCGCATACAAACCGCCGGCGGCGAGGGCGAGGAGGCCGGCGAGGAACAAGGCGAGGGACGATACGTGAACGAGAGGCGAGCGCGGCAGCCAGCGCGGGGTGCCGGCGCGCGCTTCGCGCAGCAGGAGAATGAAAACGAGCGGGGTGAGGAAGCCGTGGGAAAGGTCCGGATTTTCCTGCCAGTGCGAGAAGAGCAGGAGGGTGAGCGCGGCGACGAGGGCGGCGCCGGCGGCGACATTGAAACGGGCGAGCCGGGGGAGCGACGAAAGCGGCACGGGGGCGGGCGGCGAGAGATCGAGTCCGGAAGAACTCATGGGGCGCGGCTGGGGACCTGGACGCGCGGGCCGGGGAAACGTTCGAGGAGCGCGTAGTTGACCTCGAGGGGAACGGGCAGGGCGGGAAGGATTGCGGAGACGCGGGTGAGCGGGGTGTCGCCGCGGAAGAAGGCGCTGGCGAGGCCGAGCGTGAATTTGCTGCCGTCGCCGTGCTGGGCGAGAAACGACGCGATGGTCTGCATCTTGGGGTTGTCGCGGGCGACGCCGGCGGCGCAGTAGAGGGCAAGAAAGGCGTCGAGGGTTTCGTCGTTGAGGACGAGTTGCTCGCGGGAGAATTTGGCGAAGACCTGACCGAGAATGGCGGGGTCGGGATAACGGATGAGATGAGCGGCGAGGAGCGAGACGGCGCTGGGGTTGAGGCGATTGGCGAGGAGGACGGAGATGAGCCGCTGGCGCGATTGTTGCGCGCCCAACTTTGCATAGGTGTCGAGCAGCAGGGTGACGCGGGCGACGTCGTCCAATCTCGGGGCGTATTGGGCGACGAGATCGACGGCGGCGATGCCGTCGCCGAGCGCGGCCAGTTCGCTGACCTGGTAGTAAAGCGCGTAGGGAGGAACGTCGGACCAGGATTCGACGAGGGCGGTGCGCGCTTCGGCGCGGCGGTTGTCGCGGAGCAGCAGTTCGACCTCGAGGACGGGCCGCCAGCGCCGGGCGGCGGGTTCGGGGGACGCGAGGAGAGTGAGGAGCGCGGTGTCGGTTTCGAGCTGGCGTGAGGCGAAGAGGAGAGCGCGGAGCCAGATGCCGGCGCGGGGTTCGTCTTGCAGCACCTGTTGGTGGGCGAGTTCGACGATGGTGGTGAAATCGCCGCGGGCGAGCAGGGCGCGAAACCAGGCTTCGCTGAGTGTGGGGCGTTGGGCGGGGTGAGTTTCGAGGAGGCGGCGGTAGATTCGATCGGAGCGGATGGGCTGCCCGGACTGGAGTTTTTGCGCGAGGGTGAGGGCGATGTTGAGGTTGTTGGGGTCGAAATCGTAGGCGTTGGAGAGGTAGAGCATGCCTTCGGACGTGCGGCCGACGGCGAACGCGCGGTTGGCGCGTTCCATGAAAAACCAGCCGCGGACCTCGGTGACGCGGTGCCATTTTCCGGGCCAGACCAGGTGACCGAGGTTGATGGGGTAGCCGACGACGCGGAGGACGACGAAGAGGGCGAGGGCGCCCGCGAGGTAAAGAGAGAGGGCGGTGCCGCCGTAGACGGCGAAGGCGCGGCCCCAAAACGGGCGAACCTGCGGGGTGTCGACGGAGCAGCGAAGGCCGTCGGGCGTTTGAACGAGGAGGGGGCAGACGCGGCGAAAGCGTGCGGGGCGATCCCAGGAAAGGCAGGCGTCGCAGGCGGTTTCGAAAGCGCGACCGGAGTCGGACGGACTTTGGCAAGGGCACGGCGAACGACCGCGGCGAAGCTGGAACCAGGATTTGTGGGAATTCCAGTAAAGCAGGCCCCAGGCGAGGCGGAAGAGGTCGGCGAGGCGGCCCATCACAGACCGCCGAGGCTAACCGGGGGCTTTCCCCCAGCAAAGGGAATTCTCGGGAGGCAGGGCGCGGATGAGCGTGAATCTTTCGCAAAAATGGTGCGTCGGGCCCTCGGTTTCCCATGAACACGACCAAACGAATTCTACTCTGCGCGGCGGCCCTGGTGGTCGCGGCGACGACGGCTGCGCAAGCGGCGGTGGAAGTTGGCGCCCCCGCGCCTGACTTCTCGGTGACGGACATCCTGGGCAAGGCGCACAAGCTCTCGGATTACACAGGCAAGACGGTGGTGCTCGAGTGGGTGAATCCCGAGTGCCCGATCGTCGGCAAGCACTACAACAGCGGCAACATGCAAGGCCTGCAGAAGGAAGCGGCGGGCGATGGGGTAGTGTGGATCGCGATCAATTCCGGCGCGAAAGGCGAGCAGGGCGACTATGACGAGAAGAAGGCGGGCACGTGGTTGCAGAAACATGGGGCGACGCCCGCGGCCTATGTGCGCGACCAGAGTGGAAAAGTGGGCAAGATGTATGGCGCGAAGACGACGCCGCACATGTATGTGATCGATGGGAAGGGCACGCTCGTTTACAACGGCGCGATTGACAGCATTCGGTCGGGGGCCGCGGACGATATTCCGAAGGCGGAGAATTACGTCGCGGCGGCGTTGAAGGCGGTGAAGGAAGGAAAAGCCGTGGCGAAGGCGACGACGCAGCCGTATGGCTGCAATGTGAAATATTGAGTTTCGCGGATGAGCCGGGCGGTCCGAGCCGCCCGGCCGGCCAAGGCGGCGCGGGTGATGGCACATGGGTTCGTGCGATCGCCCGCGCCGTTTGTTTTTGGCGAATGGGAACGCGAGAGTAAGGCGGAGGTCGACTGGCTGGCGCTCGTCGCCACGGATATGAATGCTGAAATTGTCGGAGGATGCCTGTGTGGCGGGACGCGTTACCGGATCGAGGGGGAGTTGCGGAATCTCTGCGATTGTCACTGCGAGGATTGCCGGCGAAGCAGCGGCGCGCCGTATGTGACGTGGGGAACGGTGGCGCGGGAGAAAGTGACGGTGACCGCGGGCGGGGTGCGCAAAGTGCCGCACGCGGGGCGGGTGCGGAGTTTCGCGGCGTGCTGCGGCACGCACTTGTTTTTCGAGGATAGTGCGGATGCGCCGGCGATGGATGTGACGATCGCGTCGCTGGACGATCCGCGGGGATTCGCACCCGAGCGGATCATCTGGGTGGAGGATCGGCTGCCGTGGGTGAAGCTGGACGACCGGCTGCCGGCTTATCGGCAGAGCAGCAAGGTGTAGATCGCGAGGGCGGCGCGCGGCTCGACGGGGACGCCTCGCCCTACCTTAGATCTTCACGGCAAAGAGCTCGGGGTGCATCGTGCCTTCGGCGACTTTGTTGACGGTGCCGGTCATCATGATCGAAAAGTCGGGCGAGATCTCGATGCCGATCTGGCCGCCGGGCATGTGGACGGTGACGTTCGCGTCGACGAGGCCGAGTTTGCGGGCGACGGCGGCGGCGGCGCTGGAGCTGCTGCCGGACGCGAGGGTGTAGCCGGCGCCGCGCTCCCAGATTTCGATCTGGATGTTGGCGCGGTCGATGACGCGGAGGAATTGGACGTTTGTTTTGCGCGGGAAGTTGGCGTGCGTCTCGAGGTGCGGGCCGTATTTGTGCGCGAGTTCGGGCGAGATTTCGGCGAGCGGGAGGACGCAGTGGGGGTTGCCGATGGTGGCGGCGCAGTAGGTGAACTCGCGGTCGAGAATCGTGATCTTTTCGTTGAGGACGTCGCGCGCGGGGGTCGGTGGGGTAACGGGAATTTTGGTGCTGTCGAAGCTGACCTTGCCCATCGCGACGGTGATGAGGCGGCCGTTGTCCTTGATGACGGATTGGACGTGTCCACCGGGAGTCTCGATGGTGAACGACGGGTTCGTGACGAGCTTCTGGTCGTAGAGATAGCGGGAGAAGATGCGCAGGCCGTTGCCGGATTTTTCGGCTTCGGAACCGTCGGGGTTGAAGATGCGCAAGCCGAACTCGCTTTGCTTCGACGGGAGCGGGCCCCAGAGAATGCCGTCGGAGCCGACGCCGAAGTTGCGGTGGCAGACGACGCGGATCTGGTCGACGGTCGGGGCGGGATTCCAGGACGGGAAATCGCGCGGATCGCATACGATGTAGTCGTTGCCGAGGGCGTGGTATTTGTGGAAGCGCATGGAAAGGTGCGAGAGGACGGGAAAGTTGCCCACGGAAAACACGGAAGACACGGAAAAACGGGCCGCCCGCGAAACACGCTAAATGGCGCGAAAGAGGATGAAGATTTGTGGGGTCGTGTGGTTAGCGGGGGAACAGGAAGGCGAAGGCGTCGCGGAAGATTTGTTTGCCGTTGGTTTCGATGTTGTGGCCGTGGCCGACGAGGATGCGGTCAAAGTCCCAGGCGAGGATGTGCTCTATGGAGGCGCGGACGGCGGCGCGGTCTTTCATTTGGCTGCGGCAGAAACGGGAGGGGGCGAAGCGGCCCCAGGCGCCGTTGAGCCGCATGAGAAGGGCGGTGAGCCAATGGCCATCGGGGCCCATGTTGAAGGCGAGGTCGGCGAGGATGAGCGTGCGGCTGGAGCGGTGAAAGAAGACGACCTCGTTCATGCGCGGCATGCCGGCGACGAGGTGTTGGTCGATGGCGCCGCGCCATTCGGGCGGGGCCACGTTGCCGAGCGGTTGGGGGACGAAGCGGAGGTCGGGGCGGTCGGCGGCGAGGCCGGGCGCGGCGTGGAAGTCGGCATGCGGATATTCGGCCTGGAATTCGCGGAGGCATTCGTCGTGAAAGCGATTCGGGCCGATGACGTCGGCGACCTCGCCGAGCTGCCAGAGGGCGGCGCGGAGTTCGGGCGACCAGGGGATCGGCGAGTGGATCCAGAGCCCGCCGGCGGGCTGACGGATGACGACGAGCTGGCGGTTTATCCAAACTCCGAATACGCGGTAGGGAACCGAATGGATGTGGAGGTCGGGATGAAGGGCGGTGAGCATGTGGCGGCCGAATTCGTGAGCGTTGGACGAGATTGCGATCCTGCACGCGGGCGGGCGCGCAACTGGATTCTTCGCTTCGCTCAGAATGACAATCTAGCTCGCGGCGGCGAGGGGTGGCGGGACGTAGCCGAAGAGGCGGCGCTTCTTGATGGCGGCGACGACGGCGGGCGGCGCCATCTGTTCCCAGGTGGAATCGTTTTCCTTGATGCGGCGAAGGACGTCGCGGGAGAAAATGTGCAGGATGCTCTGGTCGTAACCGACGATGCACTCGATGTAGTGGTTTTCGAGCAGGTGATTGTAGAGGTTGCGCAGGTGGTCGACGACCTGGACGTTTTTCGCGTTGATGAGCACGGAGGCGGCGAACGAGCTGGCGTTGGTGGCGGTCGCGGCGGCGGTGGTCTGGCCGGTGCCGAGGTAGTGGCCGTAGGCGTCCTGACGCATCGGATACACGTAGAGCTTGACCGAATTGCGAAAGAGCCGGCCGAAAGATTCGAGGATGCCGCCTTCGAGGTTTTCGTAGTATTTCTCGTTGAAGATCTCGAGGAGGTTGTTGATGCCCATCGCGACGCCGATCATCTCCTTCGTGTAGCGGCGGAAGTAGGTCGTGAGGCGGAAGTATTCGGAGTAGTTGGAGATGAGGACGGTGAAGCCGATGTCGCCGAGGAGATCGACGCGGGAGAGGAAGTCCTGCGCGTCGATGGAGCCGGCGGCGAGGAGGTTGTTCATGGTGATTTCCATGAGCACGATGACGTCCTTGCCCTTGACGAGTGGTTCCTGGACGAATTGCGCGGTGGCGCACTCGAGCATGTCGACATTGACGTGGGTGACGGGGCGGAAGGAGCCGCGTTCGACGAGGATGGCTTTCTTGTAGAGGACCTCGGACGGCTGAAGGACGTCGCCCTTCGGGCCGAACATGACGGCGTTGGTGAGGCCGAGTTGGACGAGGTAGAGCGAGACGAGACGGTTGTCGACGTGCTGGAAGGCGGGGCCGCTGAACTTGAGCATGTCGACCTCGATGCGGGCGTAGCTGAGGTGGTCCATGAGCGATGCGGCGAGTTTCTTGGGATCGTCGCGGTAATAGAAGGCGCCGTAGATGAGGTTGGTGCCGACGATGCCGAGGGCTTCCTGCTGGAGAACGTTTTCCTTATCCCACATGCGGACGTGGACGACGATTTCGCTGGGCGGGCCGCCGGGTTCGTTTTGGAAGCGGATGCCCATCCAGCCGTGGGCTTCGTTGGTGCCCTTGTAATTTCGGGCGGCGACGGTGTCGGCGAAGACGAAGAACGTGGTGCGGTCGCCGCGGGAGGAGGCGAGGCGCTCGAGCAGGAGTTGATACTCGTGATCGAGCATCAAATCGAGACGCTCGCGGGAGACGTAGCGGGGGGCCTTGCCGTAGATGGCGTCGCTGAACGTCATGTCGTAGGCCGAGATGGTTTTCGCGACGGTGCCGGAGGCGCCGCCGGCCTGAAAGAAGATGCGCGCGACTTCCTGGCCTGCGCCGATCTCGGCGAACGTGCCGTATTTCTC
>JAEZAD010000291.1 GCA_023430565.1 Verrucomicrobiota bacterium | reverse complement strand
GGCTGGCTCGCGCCGTTCACGGTCAGCACGCCGGTGCGCGAGCCCGTCGCGAATGCATAACGAATCTCGATCGCGCTGCTGCCGCCCGCACCGCCGTCAACGCCTTCGAATTCGAGGGAGCCGCCCGAGGTGGGAAAATCGACAAAGCCCGAGCCGTGATACTTGCCGTGATTGGTCGCCTTGTAGGCGCCACCGTCGAGCCCCGCCGTTTCCGCCGGAAGCAGCGTGGCCGTGGTCGGACTGCCGCTGCCGGAAAAGTTCGCGGTGATCGTCCGGGCTGCCGTGCCCATCGTGAACGTCACATGCCGACGCGTGCCGCTGATCGCGCCGGTCCATTCCTCGAACGCGTATCCGGTTTTCGGCCACGCATACGCCGTCACCGTGAGCGTGGCGGGGAATTCACCGCTTCGCGTGACGAGCCCGGCGGCCGGATTGCTCGCGTTGAAGACCACCGGATACGTCGGCCGAAGCGCCGGGATCAGCGGGGCGATCTCCGCGCGGCCCTCGAGCGCGCGCAGTCCGGCGATCACCAGCTTCGCGAGTTCGATCGCGCCGGTTTCCTGAAAATGCACATCGTCCGCCGCGCCATTCGGAAAGTTGGGCCATTCGCCCGGCGGGTAGTGGTGAAAAAAGAAGTAGGTCGCGTAGGTTTTGCCGACGGTTTCCATCAGCTCCTTGCTGCGCTGCTCGAGATCGATCAACGGGACGTCGAGCGCGGCGGCGACCTCCCGTGTGGCGGCGGCATAGGCCGCATACGTCAGGAAAACCGTCGGCGGGCTGGTGGCATTCCACGAGTTGCGATTTTGCGTCGTCACGAGAATCGGATGCGCCCCGGCCCCACGGACCGCGTTCACGTAGAACGTCAGGTAGTCTTTGAACGTCGTCGCGGGATCGGTGTGCCGCGCGTCGCCCGCCGAGTCGTTAATCCCAAATTGAATCGTGACGAAATCGCCGGGTTTCAGCAGCGGCGCGAGATTGGCCCAATGGCCGTTCTCGATGAAGGTCTTCGAGCTGGTGCCGCCCACGGCCTTGTTCACGACCGCGAGTTTCGCCGGATCGAAAAACCGCGGCAGCACCTGCCCCCATCCGGCGCGCGGATAATAGGTCGAGGAATAAGTCTGCACCGTGGAGTCGCCGATCGTGTAGAGCGTCGGCGCGGCGGCGGCAGCGTATCCGAAAATCAAAGACCCCGATGAGATCAACCAGCGGAGCAACCTGACAGGGCGTGAAGGGCGACAGCGTGGATTCATGCTCGAAGGGAATCGGGGTTGATGCTTGCGGATCCCACCGTGAAGGAGACGGGGCCGCGGCAGCGTGATGGAACCGGTGAAGGCACGGGGGTTCGCCCGACCGCGGCATTCTTTCAACGCCTTTTCCGCTTGGTCACCAGCGACGCGCCATCACCTCACGCCGTATTCTCCGACCGCAGAGCGTGTAATCGATCCCGCCCGTCACCGAGTCCGGCAAAGGACTACCGCGTCTGCGGATAACGCTCCAGCCATGCCCCCGGCCGATCTCCTCTCCCCCAGCAGCGCCAGCGCCTGATTCCCCCGCATTCAACCGGATTAAATACCAGGCCCTCGACGTGCGGCCAGGCGGCACATGGGCTGGTGCCAACCACCCCTCTCAGGCCACCCGCCAATGAACTCTCCCGTGATCACGCGCCGCGATTTCTGCAAAGCCTCCGCTCTGGCATCCGCCGCGTTGGCGTTTCCGGCCATCCTCCGCAGCCAGTCGCCCAACGATAAACTCAACATCGCGCTCGTCGGCGTCGGCGGACGCGGCCGCGCCGCCATCGACGGTCTGCAGCAGGAAAACTTCGTCGCCTTTTGCGATGTCGACGATGTGTCGGCCGCAAAGGCCTATGAGATGTTTCCGGACGTGCCACGTTTTCGGGACTACCGAAGAATGCTGGACCGATTCGGCAACAAGATCGACGCCGTCGCGGTGAGCACGCCGGATCACATGCACTTCCCGATCGCGATGGCCGCCCTTTCGCTGGGGAAGCACGTCTTCGTCGAAAAGCCGCTCACCCACACCATCGCCGAAGCCCGGCAACTCGCGCGGCTCGCCCGCGAGAAGAAAGTCGCCACTCAGATGGGCAACCAGGGTCACGCCAACGAAGGCCTGCGCCAGATCAAGGAATGGCTCCACGCCGGCGTGCTCGGCGAGGTGCGCGAACTCCACAGCTGGACCGACCGGCCGATCTGGCCGCAGGGCGTCGGCGCTCCCGATCACAGCAGGATGATGCCGGTGATCCCGCCCACGTTCGATTGGGACCTCTGGCTCGGCGTCGCCTCGATGCGCGAATACGATCCCGTCTATGCTCCGTTCAATTGGCGGGGCTATTGGGATTTCGGCACGGGCGCCCTCGGCGACATGGGTTGCCACATCATGGACGGCGCCTACTGGGCGCTCGATCTCACGCAGCCCACGCGTGTCGAAGCCATCAGCGCCAACCAGACCGATCTCAGCCCGCCCACCGGCGCCGTTGTCACCTATCACTTTCCCGCACGGGGCAAATTGCCCGCCGTCAAATGGACGTGGTATGACGGCGGCCTCACGCCCATGCTTCCTCCCGAATGGGAAACGAACCGCCGGCTCGCTCCCAACGGCACGTTTATCGTCGGCAGCAAGGCGACCGTCTTCGCCGACACCTACTATGCCGGCGCCCGCATCATCCCCGAGACGAAACGCCACGCTCTCACGCCCACGCTTCCGCCCAAGACGCTCCCGCGCGTCGAAGGCGGTCACTTTGCCGAATGGGTCCGCGCCTGCAAAGGCGGTCCGCCCGCCGGTGCGAATTTCGACTACGCTGCCCGACTCACGGAGACCGTTCTGTTGAGCAACGTCGCCGTCCGCGCCCGCCGACCGATCGAGTGGGATGCCACCGCGATGACGGTCACAAATCTTTCGGACGCCAACCAATACATCACGAAGTCCTACCGCCCCGGGTTCGGCGTCTGATGCGCCCGCTTTCCAAGACGTCCCGGATGAGCATCGAAACCGCCCGGCTTCCGTTCAGCGTCGCCAAGCTCTGGATACCGAGCTGCCCGTTTTCATCTGGATGATAACAAGAACATTTGTTGGCCCCCTCGCGGGAACCTACTCCTCCAACCCGAAATGCCGCCCCGCACCGCAGCCCGGAACGTGGTCAACCTTGTCAACGATCGGCCGCGCAAACCGGGAGCGACGCGTTCGCTGCAGTGAAGCGCGCTGCTTTGTGAAGGGCTGCACGGCGCTCGATTGAACCGCCCATGTCGTCCCAACCCCCTCCCATTTCATCCATGCATCGGCGAGGATTTCTCGAGCGCACAGGCGTGCTTCTCTCCGGATTGAGTCTGCCTTGGCGGGCCGGGTTCAGCGCTGCCGAATCGACGCAGACCCACGCGCCGAACGCAAAATGGGTGTGGGACGATGAGCACGGGCGTGGGCGCAACGTCTTCGCGCATTTCCGACACGATTTTCATCTCGGCGCGTTGCCCGACCGGGCCGGGTTGCACCTCATGGCGGACACCCGCTACCGGCTCCGGGTCAACGGGCACTTCGCCGGCAGTGGCCCCGCCGCGTTTCTTCTGTCGCATCCGGAATACGACACCATCGATCTCCGCCCCTGGCTCCGGCGCGGACACAACGTCATCACGGTCGAGGTCAACAGCCGCGGCGACCGAAACTTCCAAGCCGAACCGTCGCGTGGCGGTTTCATCGCGTGGGGATCCACCTCCCCGGCGCCCGGCGACGAAGCCGTGAACTTCGCCACGCCGGGCGACTGGCGCACACGGCGCGCGGGCGCCTGGTCGGTCAACTCCCCGAATTTCAGCTTCGCGCAGGGCCCGGTCGAAATTGTCGACCTGCGCGCCCTGCCCACGGACGAAAACGCCGTGGACCTGGCCGCGGCGGACTGGCGCGAACCCGACGTGGTCGCGGCGCCGAATTGGGGACCGCTTCAACCGCGCTCGGTCGCCGCGCCGGCGTTCGATATCTGGGCGCCCTCGCGTCTGCTCATGCTGTGTCCGCTGCGGAGCGAGCTCGTTTATCTTTCGGCCAATCGGGCCACGCAGACCGCGGATCTCGGCACCGGCACCGACGGCATGGCGGCGATGCTGGTGTGGCTCCACAGCCCGGCCGCGAAAACCTGCCCGCTTTCGTTATGGAAGGGCTCCTACTGGCTCAACGGTGCGCCGCTCCCGACCACTTCGGAGGAAACCGCACGTCCCGCCGAAGTGCTCGCCGCCGCGTCACTGCGCGCGGGGTGGAACCTGCTCTACGGCGAAACGCCGTGCGCCTTCCGGGGCACCAGCGCGATGGTCGCCTGGCCGCGCGATGCCGGCTTGCGGGCTGCGCCCGAGCCCGACACCGCCTTCGCGCCCGACGCTCTGGCCCCCGCGCTTTGGCTGTCTTCTTTTTTTCCGGAAGAAAACCCGCCGTCGAAGGTCGGCAACGTTCCTGATGATCTGACCACCGCCCGGGAATTCGTGCGCCGTTGGGACCTGGTCACGGGCCCGGATCTGTGCCCGATGCCCACCTACGAAGTCGGCTGGGATCGGCCCGCGGCGGAACCCGTCGCGGAACCCGAGCGAGTGCAAGGACGCGAGATTCCGCGCAGCGCCGCCGGCGAAGGGTTCGCGATCTTCGATTTCGGACGCGAATTCATCGGTCACGTCGTGCTCGAAATCGACGCGCCCCACGGCGGCATTCTCGACCTCGCCAACGATGAACTTCAGCAGGAGGACGGCTCCGTTCGCATGCTGAAACGCATCAACGCCATCAACCCCGTCGAGCGACTCCACCTGCGCGCCGGCCGCAACCGCTGGGAGGGTTTCCACGTGCGCGGCGGCCGATTGTTGCAACTCACCGCGCGTTCGTCCGGACCGGTCGTGATCCAACGCATCGCGTTGCGCAACGCCCTCGTGCGCGTCCCGGCTGCGGGCTCCTTCACTTGCAGCGACGAGGTGTTCAACTGGGCGTGGACCACCGGCGTCGCCACGCTCGAGGCCAGCCTCGTCGAGGGCTGGGTCGATCCCTGGCGGGAACAAGGCCTCTACGTCGGCGACACCCTCGTCCAATACCTCGCCCACCGCGCGTGGACGCGCGACACCACTCACATCGTGCGCGCGCTCCGGCTCTGGGGCCGCAGCCAGACCCCCGACGGACAGATCCTCGCCGTCGCACCCGCCTGGCCGCTCGGGCCGCACGCCGATTACACGCTCATCTGGATCATGATCCTGCGCGACTATGCGCAGCAGACCGGAGACGTCGCGCTCGCCGACGAGTTGTGGCCCGTCGTCGAACGCATCTGGTCCAGTCCCAGCTGGCGCCCCGGCCCTCACGGCTTGTGGCATGGCGACGACATGCGCGTTTTCTGCGACTGGGGCGCGCCGAGGGAATCGGTCAACGGCGAAGCCAACGGCGTGCTCAACGCCTTCCGCGTCGGCGCACTCGAGGCGACCTCGCAACTGGCCGGTTGGCGTGGAGACACCGCGAACGCGCGCCGCTACGCCGCGCAACGCGTCGCCGTCATCCGTGCTTTCCGCGAACAACTCTGGGATCCACGAAAAGACGCCTTCGCGGCACGCCTGGACAACGGCCGGCCCGGCGAAACGTCAGCCGCACACGCCAACGCCCTCGCCCTTCGCTATGGCATCGCCTCCGCCGCGCAAGAAGACGGCGCCCTGCGCGTCGTGCGCGCGAATCTCGCCGGGATGATGGCCGACCCAGGCCGCTTCGTTGTGCGCAGCGGACAATACGAACTCTATTTTCTGCACTACGTGCTCGAGTTGCTCGGCGCGCGCGGACTGCACGAAGAAGCCGAGACGGTGATCCGCCGCTTCTGGGGTCTTCAGAAAGATCACGGCGCCTGGTGCCTCTGGGAGGCGTTTTACCGCGGCCTGCGTCAGCAGGACAGCCAGTGCCACGGCTGGGCGACGGGACCCAATGTCTATTTTCACCGCACCGTGCTCGGAATCGAAGTGACGCCCGATCGCGTCGTCATCGAACCCAACGCTCACATTCTCACGCAAGCTCGCGGCGTGCATCCGCATCCGCGAGGCGACGTGCGCGTCGCGTGGCGCATCGCAGACAACGCGTTTCATCTCGATGTCGAACTGCCGTCGGGCTTGACGCACGAGGTCCGCCCGGGCCGCGCCTTCGCGCACCTGCGACCGATGGTGAACATCCAAACGTATCCGGCTTGAAGGCGAAGGGGGAACGATCGCAGCCGGACGTCCCGGCGGTTTCGAAGCATTTACGCGCGTTTGGTCGCCTTGCGGCTTACTAGCCCGCTGAGGCAATATAATGTATGAACGAACTCACGATCGTTGCGTATTGTGCAGACTTTCGGAAACAGGTGGTTGATCTGGCAATCAGGGCTTGGGCCCCCATCTTTCCGCTGACGCGCAGGGCCGTCCCGAGCTTCGTATATGATAGCTTCTGGCCGCAGGGGTGGGAAGTCCGGCAAGCTGCAGAAGTTTCCGCTCTCCTTGACACCCAGCCTGAGACGGTATGGCTCGCGTTCCAGGGCGGGGTTTTGGCTGGATTCGTTGGGATCTCCATTCATCCGACCGACCAAATGGGCGAGGTTTCCATAGTTGCCGTGTCACCCGACCACCAAAGAAGAGGTATTGGGAAGGCTCTGATGGAATTCGCCGAACAGCAGGTTCGTGGAAAAGGAATGAAGATGCTGATGGTCGAAACCGTCGATGATTCAGGCCACGAAGCGGCGCGTCGCACCTACGAATCGCGCGGATATGAACGCTGGCCCGTGGCTCGATACTTCAAGAAGCTGTGAAGAAGACGGAGCCCGGCGAGGACGTCGGGCTCCACCTTGCGGTGCTCAACTCCCCCTGGCGATCGGGCTGCCTCAGCTGACTGAGCCCGGGTCGAATCTTCACTTCGATTGATCGTGGGGAACCGCGACGACGACGGTCGCCGTGGAACTGTTTCCCGCAGCATCCGTGCTGCTCACCGTGATCGTGTAGATACGCCCGGTGCCGCCGCCTTCGCGCTCGGCGCGCAGTTTCAGCGTCAGCGGTCCGGTGATTTCCCAGTCCGGCGCGCCGCCCACGGGTTCGTTGCTCGTAACCGAGACAATGGCGGCCCCGACGGCGCCGTCGACCGCATCGTTGACCTCTGCACTCAGCGTCACCGCCACCATTTTCTTGTTGGGCGGCCAAAGCGTGTGGGGCGATGCCGAGAGCACGGTGATGTCCGGCGCGGTCGTGTCGACCACCGTGACCGTGAAGGTCTTGGTCTCGCTGTTGCCAAAGACGTCGGTGGCCGTGGCCGTCACTGTCGTGACGCCGAGCGGGAAAACGCTGCCGGACGGATGACTGACCGCGACGGAGAGCGGAAAATGAAACGCGTCCGCCGGCGCATCGATGGTGAACTCGGCGATCGCTCCTTGAGGACCTGTCGCCTCCACAACGAAATTTTCCGGCACCTCGAACACCACGGGGCCGGCGAAGAAGTCGCGATTGAAGCCTTCCGCGATGTAATCGATCACCGCGTAGGACGTGTAGGCGAACGGCCATTCGCGAAGACCACGGGCGCGCGCTTGTTCGATGAAAGCCACCAGCGTGGGCGAGCCTCCAAGCATGCCATGATAGGAGTCCACCGAACGGAAGGGATCGAGCCAGCTCGGATCGTTCATATCGCCGATGCCTCCGCCCCAGTTGTATTGAATGTTATCGACGTAGGTGATGTCCGGGTTGCTGTGAATGCCGCGGTTGGTGCCCGAATCCTTGCGATGGGCCACAATGTTATCGGCGAGCGTGAACGTGTTCGGGATTACTTCAGCAACATCGATCCCCCACACCGCCGTGCTCGCGAGCGTGGAATTGCCCTTCGACGGATTCATGCGATCGCCCTGAAGAATGACGTTTTTCGATGCGACCGACAGGGTGCCGGGAATGTTCAGCGATGCACCGCGACCGAGCAGCAGACCGACCGAGTTTTCGACAAACAGATTGAGTTCGTAGAGTCCGCCTGGACGCCCCTGCACGCCCGTCGCCGCCCCGCGGGTGAAGATATTGCCGCGCACGACCACGTTATTGCCGATGTTGTCGGACTGGAGGTAGAGGTTGTGGCAAAACTGGTTGGCTCCCGCATCGGCGACCTGCGCGTTCCAGCCATTGTGGTCGAAGAGGCATTCCTCCACGAGGAGTCCGTCGACTCCCGCGGCGTAAATCCCACTCGGCCGTGGGTTGTTGTTGGTGGAGGTGCCGCGCGCCCAGGTGTCCGCGAGAATCGAGCGGCGGACGCGAAAGTTGCGATAGACATTCGGGCTGAGGCTTTGAGCGACCAGTTCCACCATCTCGAGTTTGCAGTCTTCGATCAGGATGTTCTCGCCGCCGCCCACGAAGCGCATCGTGCGCCGGTCGTTGTTGTTTCCGGTGTAGGCGGGATCGTTCGGATCGATACGCGGCGTGCGCAGGTGGAGGCCGATGAAGGAAACGTGCGAGCGCGACTGCCCGTTGTGATCCACGAAATGCTGCAAACCGCAGTTGATCTTCGGCCGGGGGCCCGAGTCGCCGTAATACGAAACGACCATCGGCTCGTCCGCACGGCGGCCGTTGAGGAAGCGCCGGCCATTCGTCGTGGTGCCGAGACTCTCGTCCGTCCACACGTCGCCGCGCTTGAGCAACAGGTGATCCGGAAACCCGTCGCGCAGGAGCGAGGCGCCGTGCGCAAGCGTCTTGACCGGCGCCGCCGGGGAGAGGCCGTCGTTGCCATCGTTGCCCTCCGAGGAGCTGACGTAGACCACCTTCGTGTCGACCGACGCCGCGATAATCGTCCAACCCTGCGCATCCAGCGCGGCTCGACCGGCCAACGGAGTGACGAGGATAAAAATGGAAACGGCCGCGGCGCGAAGCCCGGCGAGGAACGAGCGCCGCTCGAGCGAGCAACGCGAACCGGCAGTAATCGATGACATGGAGGAGGTATCTGTGGGGTTGCCGAGTCGGCGTGGACCGGAGCGCCCTCGGGTTGCGCGCCACGTTTCGTCCTCCCGCGACGTCCGCAAGGCCGCCGGCGTATCAACCATATGAATAGCGTCGGCGACCGCGTTCGCCGGGATTCGTCCGGGGGCGCGGCTGTGTATCCAGAACAATTCGACGCGGTTCCAAGGCCAACCGGCACGTCTCTTCCATGCCGCCCGCCGCGACCGGCAACCTCAGGGCGAGTTTGACGCGCTCGGCGCGCCCTCCGCCGGGTCCAGCCACGTCGGCTCGACCAGCACGGTCTGGCGGCTCTTGGGCACGCCGCGCTCGTTGCGCATGATCAACGCCACCAGCAACTCCGCCGCGCTGGCGCCGATGCCGCGGTTATTCTCGTAAACGCCCGGGTGTCGATAAGCCGCCGCCAGCGCGAACCCGAGCCGGTTGACCGACGTGTCGCGCCAGGCTTCGGGATCGTCGGTCAACACCACGTCGGGCCGCTCCGCCTTCGCCCACGCGAGCGCCTCGGTCAGCGCCGCGCTCGACCGGGCTTCATACGGCACGAGCCGGTCTTCCGCGCCCAACCGGTTGTATTGCTCGAAGAGATACGCCGCCAGCCAGCGCTCCCGGCGCAGCGCGTTGTGCTTTCGCACCATCGCCAGCCCGATCCGGCGGTGGCCGCGCGCGAGACAGGCCTCGAACGCCAGCTTCATCCCCAGGTGATGGTCTTCAGTGACGCGATGCACCACCGGGGACGTCAGGGCATAGCCGATGGTGACGAGGGAAAATCGCGACCAGTCCCAATCCGGCAGCGCATGGTGCTGCAACGCGGGACCGACGATCACGCCCTGCACGTTCCGCGTGACGAGGACCTGGAAGAGTCGGGCGAGATTACCCGCGTAATCCGCGAGACAGAACTCGGTGAGATTGAAGCCGCCGCCCGCGGCCCGATCCCGCGCGCCTTCGAAAATGGCGCGGAAATGCTCGCTCGCCCGCCAGCGAAAATCGCCCGGGTGGCAGGTGAGATATGCGAGCGGAAGCCGCTGCGACACCGCCCGGCCGCGACGCCGTGCGCTGACCCAGGCCGCCACCATCGGATGAACCGCATAACCCAATTGCCGCGCTGCAGCGGCCACGCGCTCCCGCGTCGCCGCCGTGATGCGCGGATCGCCCCGCAGGGCCAGCGACACCGTGCTGACATCGCAGCCCGCCACGCGGGCGACGTCTTTCATGGTCGGCTTGTTCTCGGCGGAGGAAGGCATGACGGGACTCTCCACGATGGGCTGCAGAACGTTTTGTTCAATCCATTGAATCACGTCCCATTGGCGAAGCGATGTCGGCTGGGGAAAGTCCGCGCCATGCCCGCGCCGTCGCGCCCCCCGCGTGGAATTCACCGTTCCGTTCCGAGCGAACGTTCGCTCCCGGGCCCCTTTCGCTTTCCGGCCTTCCCCCTCACCCGGCGGCCCAACCCCAAAAAACTCAGGACATGAAAACCAACACCCACGTGAAGCCTTGTCGGCCCTTCCGCAGCTACGCGCACTCGTTTGTATCGCTACTCTGGTTACTCCTCCCCATTGTCGGTCTGGCGCAAAGCTACCCCGTCGACGCCAACGGCTGGAGCATCATCAACCCTTCTTCCGATTCACGGCTGATCTACGTCAGCGCCGCGGGCAACGACTCGTCCGCGCAGACGTATTCCGTGGCGCAGGTGGGCTCAAACCCGCGCAGCCCTTCGATCTCGGTCAATGCCTACAAGACGCTCGCGGCGGCTTACGCGCAGATGCGCGCCGGCTATCCTGACTGGATCATCTTTCGGCGCGGCGACACGTTCACCGATTCGATCACCTTCGGCGGCAATACCAAGGGAGGTCGCAACGCGACCGAGCGCTGGGTGTTCACCTATTACGGCGCGAGCGGCAGCCGGCCGCTGCTGACCGCGGCGAACTGGAACTTCTACGGGGCCTCCGCGCACATCGCGCTCGTCGGTCTCGATGTTCATTACCGGCGCCGCGATCCGACGTCGTCGTTCTGGGTCAATTTCTCTGCTGAGTTCAAAGTGATCTTCAGCGCCGCGATCAACAGCAGTGCCGGCAACATCCTGCTCGAGGACTGCCTGTTTCGGAACGGCCAGGAAAACCTCGTCATCCAAGGCATCAACAGCGGCACGCGGCTTCCCAACGTCGATGTGCGGCGTTGCGCCGTGTGGGACGCCAACGACGGCACGGGGACGACCGCCCATGACGACCGCTCCCAGGGCATCTACGGTGCCTGGCTGCAAAATCTCGTGATCGAGGACTGCTTCTTCGATCGCAACGGCTGGAATCAAAACACCAACGGCACCCTCGCCGGCAAGGGACGCTCAATCTACAGCCACAACATTTATCTGCAGAACGGCAGCCGAAATACCTCCATTCGCGGCAACATCATCTCCCGCGGTTCCGGCAATGGCCTGCAGGCGCGCGCCGGAAATTACGTCGAAGACAATCTGCTGATCCTTAATGCGGTCGGAATGTTCTCCGAAGCATCCACCGCGCAGGGAGAAGACGCAGACAACGTGGTCGTCGACAACGTGCTGATTGCGGGCGACGACATCTCGCCCTCTGTCTGGACCGGAAGCGACGTCGGCGTGCGGGGTTGGGGCATCGAGGTCCACCGGATGCCCATCGGTTTCTACGAAGGCAACATCCTCATGGACGAAGTCAGTTCGGGTAACCCGTTCGCGATCCAACTCAAGGCGGGATCCGGCTCACAACCCATTCCGATTCGCGACAACATCGTCCGCAACTGGGGCATCGGTATCCAAAATCAGGATCCAGGGTCCTACACGCTCAGCAATAACATCGTCGACGGCGTGAACTTGAGCACGGGCCAGTCCGTCACGTTCGTCGACGGCAGCCGCACGCTCTCCACCTACCTCTCGTCGATCGGATCATCCGGCGACAATCTGGCGTTTCTCGCGAACGCCCGCGCGGCATGGATCGGCGCACCGCGGACGTTTCCCGCCAATTATCGTGCCGCCACGGTGAACAATTATTTCCGCGCCGGCTTCACCGTTTCGGGCAGCGGCAATTCCGTCCCGAACATCACCACCACCAGCCTCCCGGCTGCGACGCAGGGCAGCAGCTATTCGCAAACGCTCCAGGCCACCGGCGGCAATGGCACCCTCGTATGGACCCTCGCCTCCGGCTCACTTCCGGCCGGTCTCAATCTCTCCTCGTCCGGCGTCATCTCCGGCACGCCGAGTGGCACCGGCACGAGCGATTTCACCGTTCGCGTCGCCGACAGCGACGGCATCACCGGCGCGTCCGACGAGGACACACAGGCGCTCAGTCTCCAAGTCGCGGCCGCCAACTCCGTGCCCAACATCACCACGACGAGCTTGCCGGCCGCCACGCAAGGCAGCGCCTATTCACAAACGCTCCAAGCCTCCGGCGGCAATGGAGCCCTCGTGTGGAGCCTCGCCTCGGGCACGCTTCCGGCTGGTCTCAACCTCTCCTCTTCCGGCGTCATCTCCGGCACACCCAGCGGCAGCGGCACGAGCAACTTCACCGTTCGCGTCGCCGATAGCGACAGCATCACCGGATCGACCGACGAAGACACGCAGGTGTTGTCGATCTTGGTCAATGCCACCTCGAACAGCGTGCCCAACATCACCACCACGACAGTGCCCAATGGCAGTGTTGGCACCGCTTACTCCCAGACACTCGCTGCCACCGGTGGCAACGGCACCCTGGTTTGGACGCTCGCTTCCGGCAGTTTGCCGCCCGGCCTGAACCTCTCCTCGACCGGCGTCATCTCGGGCACGCCCACGGTCGCAACCACGAAGACGTTCACCGTCCGCGTCGCCGACAGCGACGGCATCACGGGATCGTCCGACGAGGATACGCAGGCTGTGACATTGACGATCCTCGACAGCGGTCTGCGGGTGTGGCTGAAGCTCAACGAGACGAGCGGCACCACCGCAGCGGATTCCTCCGGGAACAGCGCGAATGGCACGTTGGTGAACGGTGCAACGTGGACGACCGGCCAAAGCGGCAACGGCGTCAACCTCGATGGCTCCAACGATCACGTCTCGCTGCCCGCGGGGCTCGCCAACTTCACCGGCGGCCTGACCATCACTCTGTGGGTGCGGGTGGACACCGTGGGCGACTACGCGCGCTTCGTGGACCTCGGCGTAGGGCAGTCCAACCAGAACATCTGGTTCGGCCGCGTCGGCACAACGAACAATCTTGGTTTCAAGGTCTACAACGGCACCGCTGGTGGCACCCAAGTCACCGCCACCGGTGCGATCGCCACGGGTTCGTGGCAGCACTTCGCGGTCACCCAGACGTCGACCGGCGCGGTCGTGATCTACAAGAACGGCGCTCAGATCGCGACGGGCTCCACCACGGTGCCGGTTAATGTGACTCGCGCGTCCAACTATCTCGGTCGCAGCAACTGGTCGGCCAACGCCTATCTCGACGGCGTGCTGGATGACGTGCGGATCTACAATCGCACGCTCTCCGCCACGGAAGTGAGCCTCGTTTACAACCATCCCTGATGGCCCGCTGCGGGCGGATATCGGCGCCCGGCCACCGCCCGTAGCCTAACATTCGGCAAGGCCGGTCCGTCGCGGGCCGGCATTCCTCTGTCCGCACGCCGTGCTCCGTTCAATCCATTGAATCGCTGCCCGTTCGCCCGGAGCAACGACGAGGGAGGAGAGTGGAACCGTGCTAGCCCTGCATTCCAGCTCAGCGTTTAGGTCCCCGACGAGAAACATCTCTCCCTCCTCAGGACCCCGCATCCCCGCCGTGTCTGGAATTCTAGCGTTGGTGATCGCTCTCCTCGCTCCAGCGGTCTCGGGCTCCCGGGCGGTTCCGGACCCTTTTCCGCCGGTGCAGGTGCGCGTGGATCCGCGCGTGGAACTGATGTCCATCGTATTCCGCCTGGCCGGCGCGGCGGAATACAATCACCCCAACTCTGCCTCACCCTACTCACAGTCGGCGGATGCTCATTTCGGAAAGTTCAGGGATCACGCCGTCGTCATACGCGCCAAGCAGCTTCGCCAGCAGCGCCGCATTGGCTACGATGCGGTGATGTCGTTGGCGGTCCACCTGGCGATGGACGACAACCACGTTCCCTCACTCCGCACCGCGATGGATCCGCGCCCGCCGCAACTCGACAGGCGCTGGACGAATCGCGACGCCGTGGAATTCGTCGACCTCCTGGCCGGTTTTGCGCGAGACGCGAACTTCGGCACGTTCATTCGACAGCATCGCGCCTTCAATTGCGACGCAGCCAAGGCGCTGGGGGCCGTCGTCAACTGCAGACCAATCGTGCCGTGGTTCGACGCCTTCTTCGGCACGCGCCCGGACACGACTCATCTTGTGGTCGCTGGCCTGCTCAACGGCGACGGCAATTACGGCATGTCCTACCGGGCCGCCGACGGGACCGCCGCAGAGATCCTTCCGATTATCGGCATCTCCCGTTGGAATGACGCCGGATTGCCCGCGGTCGGAGATGAGGCGCTGGGCACCATCGTTCACGAGTTCTGCCACCCTTACACGAACGCAGTTGTGGACCGTTTTGCCGACAAGCTCGACGCCGCGGGCAAGCAATTGCTCGCGGCCCACAAACTCGCCATGCAACGGCAGGCCTACGGCAGCGGACGCACCATCCTGTATGAGTCCCTGGTGCGCGCCTGCGTCGTGCGTTACATTGCCGACCAGGTCGGCGCTGGCGCCGCCCGACGCCAGGCACAGTCCGAAACGCGACGGGGATTCCTTTGGGTGCCGGCGCTGGCCGAGCTTCTCGAGGAGTATGAACCGAACGACAAGGACGGTCAGAGCTTCGACGACTTCATGCCCCAGGTGGTGAAGTTTTTCGAGGAAGTCGCCGCGAAGACCCCGAACCCAGCCGGTAACGCAATCACCCATTGAGCTATGCAGCCATCGATGCGTGGCATAGCCCGCCTCTTGCCGAATCCAGACACGGAAAGCCCAGGCATGCTCGCGTCGCCCTCCAGCTTGGACTCCTTTGCGACGGAGTCGGCCAACCTCATCCGCACGGCGCTGGCCCGGCCCGGAGAAAAGGTGGTCATCGTCGACGACGATCCGACGGGCACGCAGACCTTTCGCAACATCCCCGTCTACTTCCAGTGGTCGGTCGACGACCTCTCCGCCGCGCTCTCGAGTGACGACGCCGCTGGCTTCTTCCTGACCACAAACTCTCGCGGACAACGCGAGCCCGAAGCCGTCCGCATCAATCGCGAAATCGGCGCCAATCTCCGCGCCGCCGAGCAGCGCACCGGCCGGCGCTGCCACCTGTTCAGCCGCAGCGACAGCACCTTGCGCGGGCACTTTCCCGCCGAGTTGGAGGCCTTGATGGCGGGCTACGGCGAAGCGTTCGACGGCGTCTTGCTCGCGCCGTTCTTCCACGAGGGCGGCCGGGTGACGCGCGACGACACGCATTATATTCGGAAGCCCGGCGGCGACGCGCCCGTGGCGACAACCGAGTTTGCCCGCGATCCAGTGTTTGGATACGCGACCTCCCACCTGCCCGATTGGATCGAGGAAAAATCCCGGGGCGCCGTCAGAGCGAGCGCCGTGCAGCGAGTCGGTCTGGAACTCATTCGCACCCGTGGGCCCGTTGGCGTGGCCGCGGCTCTGGAAGCCATGCCGAAGGGCGCGTATTGCGTGATCAACGCGGAAACGCCCGCCGACATGAACATCGCGATGGCGGGCGCCGTGGCGGCCGAAAGCCACGGCCGGCGCTTCCTCTGGCGCAGCGCCGCCTCGGCGGCACAGGCGCGACTTGGCCAAGCGGGGATTTCGCTCGTCCTCGAAGACGCCGAATTGCAAAACCCGTTAACGGTCAAAGGCGGCCTGGTGATTGTCGGATCACACGTGCCGACCACGACGCGCCAGCTCGAGCGGTTGCTGCAGGGACGCAGCGACGCCGTGGGAATCGAAGTCGACCTCGGCCGCTTGGTCGGGGCGGAGCACGATCGCTCCATCGCTGCGCTCGCCCGGCTTGTCACGATCACGCTGGCGGCCGGTC
>JAEZAD010000268.1 GCA_023430565.1 Verrucomicrobiota bacterium | reverse complement strand
ATGTCCACGGTTCGCGTTCGGTTCGCTCCCAGTCCCACGGGGTTTTTCCACATCGGCAGTGCGCGCACGGCGCTGTTCAACTGGCTGTATGCGCGGCACACGGGCGGGACGTTCATCCTGCGGATCGAGGACACGGACAAGGAGCGCAACAGCGAGGAGTTCCTGAACGTGATCTACGATTCGCTGAGCTGGCTCGGGATGAACTGGGACGAGGGTCCGAAGGTGGGCGGGAATTTCGGGCCGTATCGGCAGAGCGAGCGGGCGCCGGTGTATGCGGAGTATCTGCAGAAGCTGCGCGAGGCGGGGCGGACGTATGAGAAGGACGGGGCGATCTGGTTCAAGCTGCTGGGAGAGCGCTACGAGGTCTTCGACGAGCACCGGAAGAAGACGGTCACGAAGGTGAAGGTGGCGCCGACGGTGATTGAAGACCGGATACGCGGGCGCGTGGAGCGGGTGGAGGACGAGGATTTCGTGATTTTCCGGTCGGACGGAAATCCGGTGTTTCACTTCGTGAACGTCGTCGACGACATCGCGATGCAGATCACGCACGTGATTCGCGGCGAGGATCATTTGTCGAACACGAGCAAGCATGTGGAGTTGTTCAAGGCCTTCGGAGCGCCGGTGCCGCAGTTCGCGCACATTCCGCTGATTCTGAAGCAGAATGGTCCGGGGAAGATGTCGAAGCGCGACCAGGGGGCGCTGATCGAGGAGTATCAGCGGCGCGGATATATGCCGGAGGCGCTGGTGAACTTCCTGAGTTTGCTCGGATGGAATCCGGGCGACGATCGCGAGAAGATGCCGATCGCGGAGATCGTGCGGCTGTTCGATTTGCCGGGCGTGAACCAGAGCAATGCGCGGTTCGACGACAAGAAACTCGCGCACATGAACATGGCGTATCTGCTGGAGCTGCCGGCGGAGGCGTTTGTGGCGAAGGCGCGGGAGTATTTTACGGCGCATGCCTTGCCGGAGGGGTCGGGTCAGTCGCTGGGCCCGGCAATCACGGCGGCGCTGGCGGCGGAGGAAGCGTATTTTCGCGAGGTGATGATGCTCGCGCAGCCGAAGATAAAGGGTTTCGAGGAGCTGCCGGCGTATACGGCGTATTTCTTCACCGAGGATTTCGCGATCGATGCGAAGGTGCGCGACAAGGTGCTGGCGAAAGGCGAGCCGAAGGCGCGATTGCGCGAGCTGGCGGAGGCGTTGGAGAAAATCGATCTGGGGAGCGATGGGGCGATCGAGGACGCGATCAAACAGTTGGCGGCGGAGAAAGGACTTGGATTTGGCGACTATCAGGCGATCGCACGGTTGGCGCTGTCGGGCACGAATGTCGGGCCGAGCATAACCGGAATGATGCGCGTCATGGGACGCGAGCGGGTGAAGGGGCGGTTCGAACGAATGCTGGCGGCTTAGCGCATTTGGGCTCGTTGGGGGCCTCGGGGCATAGGTCCGCGCGTCGTGCTGCGCGGATCAACCAGCTACTCGAGTGGGATTATGTGAACAGCGCCCAGGTGTCGTGTCCGCATTTGGGCCAAAATCAGGTATTCGACCCGCTCTTTTCGATAAGAAATTATCGAAAAACGATAATTAATGATTGACGTGCGTTTGTTGTTTATTGTTTATCGGAGGAGTTCACCACTCCATCCATGAATACCAATATTGAAGCGAAACTTCGCCAAATCGAGCGGGCCAGCCGCGTTGTCCGGGGCGTTTGCACTGGGCTCTTCATCGCCGTCGTCACCTTTGGCCTCGCGGCGAGTATTGCCGCGTTGGCGGGGTGGGCGACCAACGTCAACCTTTCTACCCAGTCCATTCAGATTGTCGGACTCGGGCTCGGTCCGCGGATCGCGGTCGCCGCTCTGATCCTTGTCACTGCAATCGTGTATCTCAAGGCGCTCCACCATTTGCGGCGGCTGTCGACCAACTACACGCGCCGCGAGGTTTTCACTTTGGATTCGGCGCGGCAGATTCGTCAGTTCGGGGTCAGTTGCATCCTGTTGGGCGTAATGAAAATCGTCTGGGCCTTTCTGCCGCTGGCGATTTCGGCCAGTCCGCGGGTGCAGGTCGTCGTGACGAGCGATACGATCCTGATTGGCGTGGCGATTGTAGGGATTTCCTGGTTCGCGGAAATGGCGACGGCGCTGCGGGAAGAGAACGAACTCACGATCTAGTCACCCCTCACGGAGTCACGGTCATGCCTATCATCGTAAACGTAGATCTCATGCTCGCGCGGCGGAAGATGCGACTCAACACGCTGGCGGAGAAGGTGGGGATCACGCCCCAGAATCTGTCGGTTCTCAAGACGGGTCGCGCGAAGGCCATTCGCTTCAGCACGCTGGAGCAGCTCTGCGAGGCGCTCGAGTGTCAGCCGGGAGATCTGTTGGCCTTTGAGCCGGGGGCCGGAGTTGTTGCGGATGCGGCTGCCGAAACGGTCGACTCGCCAAAAGAAATCTAGCGTCGGGTAGGGCGGGCCTG
Organism: Verrucomicrobiota bacterium; assembly: GCA_023430565.1. GTDB lineage: Bacteria > Verrucomicrobiota > Verrucomicrobiia > Opitutales > Opitutaceae > Opitutus. The sequence goes on along the minus strand of JAEZAD010000268.1, from coordinate 1,828 downwards.
AGACCTGCCCTGCGTGTTCAATAGCCCTTCTGCTTGTCGACCTGATGGAGGAGGGGTTCGTCGTGGGCGAAGCGGCGGAGGTTTTCCTTGTAGACCTCGTGGTAGCGCGGGCCCTCGGCGTCGGAGCGGCCGGCGATGTGGGGCGTGATGATGACGCGGTCGGTGGTCCAAAGCGGATGATCTTTCGGGAGCGGTTCAGGGTCGGTGACGTCGACGCCGGCGCCGGCGAGATGGCCGCTTTTGAGGGCGTCGACGAGGACCATGGCGTCGTAGATTTTGCCGCGGGAGACGCAGATGAAGAATGCGCCCTGTTTCATTTTAGCGAACTGGGGGGCGGAGAACATTTTTTCGGACGCGGGCGTGTGGGGAACGGCGACGAAGACGACGTCGGCTTCGGGCAGGACTTCGTCGAGACGATCCGGATACACGGTGCGGTCGAGGTAGGGCGTGATCGGAATGTCCTTCGGGTCGACGCCGATGACGGACATGCCGAAGGCTTTGGCGCGGACGGCGATCTGGGTGCCGATGCCGCCGACGCCGACGATGACGGCGGTCTTGCCGCGGAGTTCGTAGAGCGGGCGGAATTGGGCGCCGTTCCAGGTTTGGGTGCGCTTCCATTCCATCGCGAGGTCGATGCGGCGGGTGAGGCCGAGGAGGAGGGCGAAGGCGTGATCGGCGATTTCGATGCCCTGGATGATCTTCATGTTGGTCAGGGCGACCTCGCTGGCCTTGAGCTCAGGGATGGAGAGGTAGTTTTCGACGCCGGCGGAATTGACCTGGAGCCATTTCAGTTTCTTCGCGGTGAGAACCTGTTCGCGGTTGAGGCCGCCGATGACGGCGTCGGCGTCGACGATCTCGGCGGCGAGTTGTTCGCGCGACGGGAAAACGAGGTTGAGGGAAGGGGTGGCGCGGCGGAGGTCGGCGATTTCGGATTCGTTGAGGCGGGCAGGGCCGGTGGAGGTGAAAACGACTTTTTTGGTGGGAAGGAGGGTGGAGTCGGCGGCGAAGGCGAAGGCGGTGAGAAATGCGCAGGCGAGGATAACGCGGAGGATGTTGCGGAGGTTCATGGGGCAGGGGTGTGCGCAGCCTGACGCGCGAGAACCTGGATGGGTCCGCGGGACGGCGAGAGCGGATCGCGGCGTAAAGCCGCTCCTACAAAGGACGGAGCGCCAGCGAGCTGGCGGCCTACAATTGGGCGAAGATGAGCTTCAGGAGCTGGTCGTGGGAGTGGACGGAGGGGAGTTGGGGAAATTGAGCGATCACGTTTTCGGGGGCGTGGATCAGGATGCCGGTGTCGGCCTGGCAGAGCATGGCGGTGTCGTTGAAGGAATCGCCGGCGGCGATGACGTTGTAGTTGAGCAGCTGGAGCGCCTGAACGGCGTGGCGTTTTTGGTCGGCGAGGCGGAGTTGGTAGCCGGTGATGCGATCGTTCTCGACGACGAGGCGGTGGCAGAAAAGCGTGGGCCAGCCGAGCTGGCGGATGAGCGGGACGGCGAACTGTTCGAAGGTGTCGGAGAGGATGATGAATTGGACGCGGCCGCGGAGGGCGTTGAGGAAATCGATGGCGCCGGGGAGTGGGGAGAGGGTGCCGATGACGTCCTGGATTTTCGCGAGGGTGATGCCGTGGCGGTCGAGGATATCGATGCGGTAGCGCATCAGTTTGTCGTAATCGGGTTCGTCCCGCGTGGTGCGGCGGAGCTCGGGGATGCCGGTGCGTTCGGCGACGGCGATCCAGATTTCGGGGGTGAGGACGCCCTCCATGTCGAGGGTGACGATGCTTTGTTTCACTGGGGAGAGTGAACGGGAGGCGGGCGGACGGTGGCAAGTC
>JAEZAD010000253.1 GCA_023430565.1 Verrucomicrobiota bacterium | reverse complement strand
GTATAACCTTTTGCGGACACTATCTCTCGAAAAATGGGATTCTTCATCGCTTCATGCGCAATAATTGCCATGTCTAAAACGGTCGTGTAATGAGTTTCGTCGTGGAAGCCATGAGGATTGGTAAAGTGCGTGTTTTTGCAGCCTAGTGCACGTGCCCTTTCATTCATCATGCGAACAAAATTGTCCACAGATCCTGCGACAATCACGGCCACTGCAATTGCTGCGTCATTGCCTGAAGGCACCATTAAGCCATACAAAAGATCAATAAAGGGCATCTTCTCTCCAGATTTTAATGGAACCAACGAGGAACCCGCCGGTGTCTTCGAGATATCTTTGGGAATCGTGACGGTATCGTTCAAGTGGCCATATTCCAATGCGAGCATACAGGTCATAATCTTGGTAGTACTGGCTGGATACATTTTTTGTTCAGCATTTTTTTCAAACAGTATACGCCCGGTTTCATAACTGATTACAACCGCACTTTCGCCGATAATGTCTTTCAGAACTAGATCCTGTGGATATACCTCGTCGTAAGTATCTGCTTCAAGAGGCATGGCCGATGGAGTCTGCGCATGTACCGGTATAACAATTGCAGAATTGAGCACTAATACCATTGAGGCAAAAATGGTAAATAATAATAATGGAACTGAATGCTTATTCAATGTGTGGCCCCCCTTCCTTACACCCCTTGTGAGGGAAAAGCATACACGAGGTTTACTGAATATAAATGTATAACTCAAATTTAGCCCGTGGGCATACTACGGACTACATAAGTAGTTACATTAGCACAGGGCAGAATGTTGCAGCCCAAGAGCGATTTACCTTATTTTTACCAATGATTTGGCGATTTTCAACGCTTCTTCTGAAGTGCCCTGTAAGGCGATGAGGAAATACTGGTCCGTATATGCCCACGCTAGGAGTACTTCCTCTCCCTTTACCGCTAGAAAGGCCGTTGTTCCATTTATTTGGACAAAACTAGTCTGGGCATTTTCTGTATCGACATTGCCAGCAACACCAGACATATACTCTCCGAATTGGAGATCTCTGCCTGCAGCATTAACATATATCGCGTCGTTCATCCGATCGCCGCCGAGGACCTGCTTAACGATATATCCATCTGGGAGATAGCTCGGGTAATACTCCCCTCGCCACTCAGAGGGCACATCGACGAATTTATCCTCACTTGGCCTAAGGCTCAATTCCGTGTATTTTTTTTCGGTGTTTATGAGAAAATTCATAAAATGCACACGTGCTGTCCTGCTCACCGCTAAGGCAGATGTCGCTGTTATATATAGCACAAGCAGAATCCCGGCCGCAATTTGTGCTATCTTGGGTAAATCGCGTCGATAGAAGACTCTCAAGGAGCGCAACCGAGTCTCCTTGGCCATGCTTTTGAAAATCCGGGGCAAGGATCGGGTATAACTATCCTCAATATCCGTTACCGATAAACTGCTGTCTCCCTTTTTGCCTTCTTCCGCTAATGCTGCCGAGCGCTTCTTCTCAAGCCGTACCATTGCCAAACGAAAAAGAGTGTCTTCATATCTTTCGGATAGCTGGACTTCATCCAGCAATCCTGACTCATTTGCCATCAGCTAAACCCTCCTTCATAATCTTGTATGCTCGTTTCCTAGCGCGCGAAAGCCGTGATCGCACAGTTTCATACTTCATTCCAAGAATCGCTCCGATCTCCTTATCACTCAGATCGTCAATATATTTCATCCGCAGAACATCCTGATCGAGTTCTGACAGTTTTTCGATGCCGGCCATTAGCTCGTTGATAGCAGCCTCGCGCAAGAGACCGCCCTCAACACCAGGTTCAGGAGACGGAATATTGGCAATAATCTCATCCCCATAATCAACCCAGGCATGCTTTTGCTTTCTCAAATAGTTAAGGGCAGTATTTCTAACAGTAGAAATGATATAAGCCCTTAAAATGTTGCAATCTAGCGTCCGTAACAGAGAGATTTTACGAATAAGAGCAATACACGCGTCATTTACAATGTCGTCCAAGTCCTGAGGTGAATAGGTGACTTTATACGCCTGCCAATACATCGTTCGATGGTGTTCGATGTATAGCTGCTCCATATAGTTCTTATCATCGTTATTCTCAATAGCGAGTATTGCTACAGGAAGTATCATCTTGTCCTCTTTTCCGTTGCGTATAAGTCTCAGCCATCCCCAAAATCCCACACTAGTAATTAATTATTCGATGTATCGATTCAAAATCCTTTTGTTTGACGAAGTGAGAACGCAAAAGAGCCACAATCGCAGGCTCATCGTATGCCTGCAAATGTGGCTGATTCATAATTTCTCGCTTCCCGCTTTACCTTGGGAGATGAACCACGAAGTTATTTTCGGCGCAGCAATCAAGGGTGTAGGGGCTTTCAAAGCGCTTAAGGTTTTGAGGGCCTGCAAATGTGATTAATCCGCAGGCGTCAACTCCTGCGGCATCATCAAAGAACTCCGATTACGGAACCTTCTTCAGCCAGAGAGCAATATCGTACTCGGGTGTGCGGACGGGGTCGCTGCGCTTTCCCTCCACTCTGTGGAACAATCCTTCGGGGTACCAGTAGGCCTTCAGCAGCACGTAGGAAGGCGCTTCCGGCAGTGGGTCGCCCCAGTAGTGCAGTTCAACGCTCTGCTCGCCATCGATGGGACCACCCGAGTTGCTCTCCTTGGCAATCTGCACGTCGGTCGGCTTGCCGTCCGGGCACGGTTCATAGTGGAGCTTGAACAGGTCTTCTTGGGACACACCGCCCTTTGCGACCATCAAGCCCTCCAGGCTGCTGTGGGCGGCGGCGAAGTCGGCCTTGGTGATGGTCACGGTACGGTCTTCAAATTCAAAGGCGGACGGCCCGTCGATCTCGGTGTGGTAGATGTGCACGGCGTCCGGCGAGACGGTGAAGGTCAACTCCATTTCCGAGAGTGGCTGCGCGTAGCCCGCAGCGGCCAGCCCCTCCACATACGCGTCCATTCGCTCTTTCTGCGAGGAGTTCTCCGTCACCTGATCCAAGTACTTCCGGACGTCCGGCGCTTCCTGCGACCTCCCGTCCACATCAAACGCCACGATGCTCACATAATTGAGATACGTCAGGTCTCCGTCCTGTTGCGCAATCCAGGTGGGCCGGCACGTGATGTTCTCTTTGATCTCCTCGTCCAGCACGATGGGCGCAACGGGCTTCATGAACGTACCTCGGATGGTCACGTCAAAGGACTCAGCGCCGATGTCGTCCGGCAGCGTGACAACTGTATAGCCGTGGAAATCCCGGGCGATGGCGTAGCCGTTCAGCGAGTCTCCCAGCGGCACGAAGGTGTTGAGCTGCAGGCTCTCCGCCCATCCCTGCTGCAGGAGCTTTGCGGTCGAAGATTCCAGATCACTGGCGGTGAAGAGCGCAATCTCCTCAGATGCAGACTTAGCGGTCCAGGAGACGTGCAACTCGCTGCCGTCGTACAGGTATTCGTCGACGGAAAGTGCGCATGGGCCATCCGCCATCCCCTTGCCCACCGGTGTGACCAATTGCAGGGCAACCTCTCCAGGGTTCCCATAGGGGAATAGCCGTCCAAGAATTCTAGACTGGCTGGAGGCGCAGGCTGACGCCTCAAACAGCAACACTACGATTAGCGTCACGATCAGTACCATTGAGCTCTTATGTCTCATGTGAGTGTGCATTCTTTTCGCCTCCAAAGTCGTGTTTCTATGTATGAATGATTGGGAATCTCTTCCTTGCAGTTCTATATAATAGACAACTGGGTTCCTAAAATGTGGCAGGTCTGAAAAAATAGCGTCGGTGGAGACATAGACTCTGCCACATCTATATCTGGACTATCTGCTTATAACAGAGAAGAACCAAAAGGAAAAGCTGGATGGACATCGAATAGATAAGTAAAGCGTCCATCCCACAGGGTACATTTTTCGCGGGTTGGTGCATCATTGCACGATTACACGGGAGCCTTTGGGCATCGTGTATTTTTGAGTTTTCCGAGGCGCTTTCTCCTGCCACTCGCTCACGCCAGAATCCCGCCTGTGCGCCCGCCCGTGTATTCCTGCAAATCCGCGGTAAAAAGCCAATATATCAAGGGCATTTTGCAGGCATACAAAAAAGCCCGCCGCAACCGGCGAGCTTATTTGCACCAACTAATGTCGGTATTGATGGTGGATAAGGTGGAATTCGAACCCATCTAGACGGAGGTCGATGCCACTACCCTTTTTGTGGTATTTGTTTAGAAATAATACTTCGTACCTATGGCAGGGAGGATACCCTCGATCTATCAAATCCTCCCGGCTTCTAGTCCAAGTCTACTTCATACCCGATTTCGCACACATTGGTATATAGAGCCTCCTCGGCCAGAAGGAGATTGGTATTCTGATCAATTGTTTGACGGATTACGTCCACCGATTCATAGGTCTTTTCATCCCGCTGAAAGTAGCGAAGATTCTTGTTGGTCACGACGAAACGTTTTGCCGGCTGTCGTTTCGTAAGGATTTTCCCGCAATAATACGCACCGTCGATGGAAAGAACGATCTGCAGCGCGTGATTTGTGTCGTTTCGCACCTTGAGATCAAGCCAGCC
>JAEZAD010000243.1 GCA_023430565.1 Verrucomicrobiota bacterium | reverse complement strand
TCCCCCGTAGCCCCGTAGCTACGAGCGTGAGCGAGTGGCCGCTCGTCGCCCCGTAGCGGCGAGCGCCAGCGAGCCGTTCCCCTCTCCGTGCCTCCGTGTCTTCGTGGTTAACATCCCCGTTTCCATTCAACGATGAGCGCACCCGCACGTTCGAAAACCTCCCGCCCGCTTCCCACCCTGTCCCCGTTCGCGCCCGCCGCTCCATTCGAGCCTCCCCCGGCGGCGTATCCATTTCGCGGAGTCGCCTCGCGCGTTTCGCTTATGCGCCTTTTCTCCCGTCTCATCCCCGCCGCGTTCGCCGCCCTCTCCTTCCTCACCGCGCCCTCCGCCGCGGCCGACGAGATTCTCCGCGACATCGCCTACGGCCACGCCGCCGGCGAAACCCTCCGCCTCGACGCCCACCTCCCCGACACCCCCGGCCCGCACCCGATCGCCATTCTCGTTCACGGCGGCGGCTGGAGCCGCGGCGATAAATCCGGCAGCGACAAACCTGGCGACGGCGCCGACATCACCCCGTGGTTCGCCCCGCTCACCGCCGCGAACTTCACCTGGTTCTCCATCAACTACCGCCACGCCCCCGCCCACCGCTGGCCTGCCGCCCTCGAAGACCTTCAAACCGCCATCCGCTGGGTCAAAACCCACGCCGCCGATTACCGCGGCGATCCCACTCGCATCGCCCTCTTCGGCCACTCCGCCGGCGGCCACCTCGTCTGTCTCGCCGCCACCCTCGCCGACGACTCCACGCGCGTCCAAGCCGTCGTCGGCTTCGCTCCCGTCACCGACTTCGAAACCGACGTCGCTCACCGCGGCGACCAGCTCAGCACCTCCCTCCAAGCCCTCTTCAACCTCCCCGCCGCGCCCCCCCCCGCATCGCTCGCCCTTCTCCGCGACGCCTCGCCCCTCACTCACGTCAAACCCGGCCTTCCGCCTTTCCTCCTGCTCCACGGCGACGCCGACAAAACCGTCCGCATCGCCCAATCGCTCGCCTTCCAACAAAAACTCCGCGCCGCCGGCGTGCGCTGCGACCTCATCACTCTCCCCGGCGCCCCGCACGGACTCCTCACCTGGCCGCAGTTCATGCCCGACTACAACGACCGCCTGATCGCCTGGCTCCACGACGCGCTTCCGCCCGCCCCGCCGCGCCCATGACCCGCCTCTCCCACTCCCCCGACACCCGCGTCGAACCGTCTCCAACAATGCGCTCGTCTGGCCCCGCCCACGGCTCAAACGTGCTCAACGATGAACAACCCTGACTACCTCCACCAACTCTTCGGTCTCACCGGCAAAGTCGCCGTCGTCATCGGCGGCACCGGCGAGCTCTGCGGCGCCATGGCCGAAGGCCTCGCCGGCGCCGGCGCCGAAGTCGTCATCGTGGGTCGCAACGTCGAAAAAGCCCAGGCGCGCCTCGACAAGATTTCCGCCGCCGGCGGCAAGGCCTGGTTCCACGCCGCCGAAGCCACCAGCAGGGCCGAGGTCGAAGGCCTCCTCGCCGCCGTCCTGAAAAAATCCGGCCGCGTCGACGTCGTCGTCAACGGCGCCGGCATCAACTCCGCCACGCCCTTCTTCGACATCACCGAAGAGGAGTTCGACCGCATCCTCCGCGTCAACGTCAAGGGCGTCTTCCTCGGCTGCCAGGTCTTCGGCAAATACCTCGTCGAGCGCGGCCAGGGCGGCTCGATCATCAATCTCGGCTCGATGTCCGGCATCGTCCCGCTCTCGCGCGTCATCACCTACTCCGCCTCGAAAGGCGCCGTCCACAACCTCTCCCTCAACCTCGCCCGCGAATGGGCGACCGCCCGCGTCCGCGTCAACGTCCTCGTCCCCGGCTTTTTCCCCGCCGAACAAAACCGCAAGGTCCTCACGCCCGACCGCGTCACCTCGATCATGAACCACACGCCGATGAAACGCTTCGGCGAAGCCCGCGAACTCATCGGCGCCACGCTCCTCCTGGCCTCCGACGCCGCCGGTTCCTTCATCACCGGCGAAGAACTCATCGTCGACGGCGGCTACCACGCCATGACCATCTGATCCGAACCACGGATTTCACCAATGGCCACGGATCCGATCATTCACTCGGACTTAAGCGAAGCGATCATCGGCTCGGCCATGAAAGTTCTGAACACGCTGAAACCCGGCCTGAATGAGAAAGCCTACGAGAACGCCCTGACGGTTGAACTTCGGAACCGAGGATTCCGGGTCGAGCAGCAAAAACGCTTCGATGTCCTCTATGAAGGAGTGCTCGTCGACACGCTGGTGCCGGACCTGATCGTCAATGAGAGCGTGATCGTCGATCCAAAGATCGCGGAAAACTTCACACCCACGCACCTGGCCCAGATGATCGGCTACCTCGCCATCACCAGCTGTCGCCTCGCGCTCCTGTTGAATTTCAAGTTCTCCGACCTCCGCTGGAAGCGCGTCGTGCGGTGAGTCCATCCGTGCCCATCCGTGTTATCCGTGGTCAAAAAAACCTCTCCTTGAGCTCCATCAACGACTTCCTCCGCCGCCACGATCTACGCATCGCGCAGAACCCCTGCGTGAGCCCCGACTTCTGCCTCGATTGGCCCGCCCTCTCCGCGCAGCTCGTCGCCGGCACGCCGCTGCGCGAGTATCCAAAAAGCCACTTCGAAACCGCCGCCGGCCGCTGGACTCTCCTCGAAGACCCCGCCACCGGCGACTGCGCCTGGCTGCTCCGTGGCGGCGAGCGCCAGCGAGCCGAAAGCGCCCCCCTCGCCCACCCCGTCACCCTCCCCGACACCACCACCGTCTTCCCCGCCACCTGGCAAAACCTCCTTCGCCTCAAAAACCTCGTCCTCGCCCACGACCCCGCCTCGACCATCTTCCCGTCCACCGGCGGTAATCTCGGTCGCAGCACCCTCGGCGTCGGCGCCCGCTTCACCACCCTTCACTGGCCCGCCGTCGACTGGGCCATGAGCGCCCTCGATCTCGGCCTCACCGCGAACCAAAACTCCATCCCGCGCGAGCTCGTCTTCGACGTCGACCAGATGCTCGCCGGCCAGCTCGACACCGTGCCGTTCCCCTTCATCGGCACCCACGTCCCCGAAGGCCACCAAGGACAGTCCGTCGAAGGCATGAGCCACGGCTGCGTCCTCACCAAACTGAAACACGGCTTCCACCACCGCCGCATCCCGTGGTCCTTCAACGCCGACCACCAGCCCATCGGCGGCAAATTCGACTCCCGCGAAGACCAGCTCGTCCGCGGCTGCCTTCTCGCCAGCTACATCACTTTCGATCTCTCGCCCGAACTCGCGCTCAACCAACCCGCGCGCCTCGCCGACATCCCCGTCGATCTCGTCTCCAAAGCCCGCACTCGCATCGCGTCCACCGGCCTCACGCTCGACTCCGCCGCGTTCGAACAACTCCTCTGCTCCGTCTGGCCCGCGCTCCAAAAAATGAAGCGCCGCGACGACAAATACGCCGCCGCCCGCGCCGCCGCCTTCACCGCCGGCCGCGACTACCTCCGCGAACTCTCCATCGACGAACTCCCCGGCCTCACCACGCCCGAAACCACCGCCATCATGCTCGCACTCTGCGAAGCGCTCGGCATGAAAATCCATTTCGTCGCGCCCGCCTTCGGCTTTCAAAAAAACATGCCGGTCCCCGACAACGCCGCCCTCCGCGCCCTCATCGCGAAGCAATGGGCCGTCTGCGAAAATTTCGGCGTCTCCATCGGCTTCCACTCCGGCTCCGGCAAATCCGCCGAAAACTACCAGGTCATGGGCGCCGCCACCGGCTCGCGCCTCGAAATCAAAACCTCCGGCCGCTACACCTACGAAATGGGCCGCGCCCTCTTCGCCTCGAAAAACGCGAACGACCAGTCCCTCTGGCGCGACTGGTATCG
>JAEZAD010000207.1 GCA_023430565.1 Verrucomicrobiota bacterium | reverse complement strand
CCGGTGAGGGTTTTTTCGACTTTGACCTGGGTCCAGCGGCCGTGGAGGCCGGTGATTTCGGCTTTGTCGGCGGCTTCCATGGTGGTGATGACGCCGGAGTCGGTTTTGGGCGTGAGGTGGATTTTGGCGCCGATCTTCACGTCGAGGCTTTTGGCGATGTCCTTGTTTTGGACGTAGCCCTCGAACGGGCCGGGGAGTTCGACGGCGAGCCAGCCGCTGGGGGTGGTGGCGAGCTGGTCCTGCACGGGCGTGGGCTCGGTGCCCGCCTTGAGCGTCGCGATCGCCGGAGAGTTGGCGTCGGGTTGCGCGTGGACGGCGGTGGTGGCGGGGAGGGGCGCGGCGAAAGCGCCGCGGGCAGCGAGGAAAAAGGCGAGGAGCGCGAGTTTAGTTTTCATGATGAGCAGCGGCTTGGGCCGTGGAGGCCGTGGCTTCGAAGACGGCGTGTGGCGTTTGCGGCGAGCGAAAGAGGGATTCGATTTCGCCGGGCGTGAGTTTTTTCATGGCGCGGAGCGGAATGCCTTTCAAGCGGAAGCTTCCGATCTGGTAGCGGCGGAGGCGCTTCACGTCGTAACCGAGCGAGGTGAAGAGCAGGCGGATTTCGCGTTTCCTGCCGTGGTGCATGTGGACGTCGAGCGCGGTGGAGTCTTCGGCGACGCTGGCGTTGACGAGGGCGGCGCGTTCGACCTTGAGGCGTTCGCCGTCGACGACGACGCCCTTCACGAGGGCCGGCAGGCGTTTGGCGGGAAACGGTTTCTCGAGGATGACGTGGTAACGCTTCACAACCACGTTGGACGGGTGCATGAGGCGATGGGCGAGGTCGCCGTCGGTGGTGAGAATGACCAGGCCCTCGCTGTCCTTGTCGAGGCGACCGGCGCAGAAGAAGCGGAGTTTGGACAACTCGCGGGGGAGGACGGTGAAGATGGTTTCGGGATTGTGCGGGTCTTCGTTGGTGCAGACGAGGCCGCGGGGCTTGTGGACGGCGAGCGTGACGCGCGGCTGGACGGTGGCACGAATGGCCTTGCCGCCGGTGGTGATGCGGTCGACGCCGGGGGTGACTTTTTGGCCGAGCGTGGCGGGCTCGCCGTTGACCCAGACCTGACCCTGCGCGATCAGGGCCTCGGCGGCGCGGCGCGAACAGATGCCGGTGTCGGCGAGAAATTTTTGCAGGCGAACAGGAGCGGATGCCATCAGCGGCACAGAGTGGGTGCGATTGCGCGACTGCTGCAAGCCTGTGGACAGGAATGCGGCTTGCCAGTGCCGGCGGGGGTTTTCTTGATGCGCGCTCGACATGTCTGCCCCTGTGGAAAGCCCGACGTTTTCAAAGGATCATCCATTCCCCGCGTGCGTGACGGAAAACCGTCTGTTGACGAAGCCGGGTTCGGCGAAGGAGACGCGGCATTTTGTGGTGAGTCTCGCGGGAAGCGGGCTGCACTACAAAGCGGGGGACTCGCTGGGCGTGTATCCGTCGAATCGCGACTCGGAGGTCGAGGAGCTGTTGCAACGCCTGGGCGCGACGGGCGAGGAGAAGGTGTCGCCGGCGATGCTGAGGCTGGCGGAACCGATCGCGCTGCGCGAGGCGCTGACGTCGCGGTTGGCGCTGGCGGGGCCGACGGCGAAGATCGTGGGCACGCTGGCGGCGAAGGCGACGGACGCGGAGGAAAAGGGGAGGTTGGCGGGGTTGCTGGCGCCGGAGTCGAAGGCGGTGTTGGCGGGGTTTTTGGAGGAGCGGCAGTTCGTGGATTTGCTGGCGGAGTTTCCGAGCGCGAAGCTGACGCCGCAGGAGTTCGTGGATCATTTGCGCAAGTTGATGCCGCGGCTCTACTCGGTCGCGTCTTCGCCGAAGGTGTATCCGACGGAGGTGCATTTGACGGTGGCGGTGGTGCGCTACGAAACGAATCATCGCGAGCGGGTGGGCGTGTGCTCGACGTTCCTGGCGGATCGCGTGCGGGTGGGGACGACGAAGCTGCCGGTGTTCGTTTCGCATTCGCATTTCGCTCCGCCGGAGGAGGGCGCGAAGGACGCGATCATGGTGGGACCGGGGACGGGCGTCGCGCCGTTTCGGGCGTTTGTGCAGGACCGGCTGGCGAGCGGGGCGACCGGGCGGAACTGGCTGTTTTTCGGCGACCAGCACCGGGCGACGGATTTTCTCTACGAGGAGGAATGGATGACGTGGTTGCGCGAAGGAAAGATCGCGCGACTGGACACGGCGTTTTCGCGGGACCAGCCGCACAAGATCTACGTGCAGGATCGGATGCGGGAGAATGCGGCGGAGCTGTGGGCCTGGATCAAGGGCGGCGGGCATTTTTATGTGTGCGGCGACGCGAAACGGATGGCGAAGGACGTGGACGTGGCGTTGCACGATGTGGTCGCGCAGCAGGGCGGGATGGAGCTGGCGGCGGCGTCCGAGTATGTGAAGCAGATGAAGAAGGACCGGCGGTATCAGCGGGATGTGTATTGAGGCGCTGCGCGCGGGAGGAAGGAGCAGGGAGAGGGGAGCAGGAGATTGGTCCCGTTCCTTCTCCTTGCCCCCTGCTTCTTTCTCCTCTTTTGGTTTCGCCTCATGCTCACGTTCAACAATCGCACTGCACTCGTCACTGGCGCCGGTCGCGGCATCGGCAAAGCCATCGCTGAAACTCTCGCGCGTCACGGTGTGACGGTGATCTGCGTGTCGAAGTCGGCCGACTCCTGCGGGGCGGCGGCGGCGGCGATCACGGCGGCGGGCGGAAAGGCGAAGGCCCTTGCCGTGGACGTGGCGGATGGGGCAGCGGTCGCGAAGGCGGCGGAGGAGCTGCTGAAGGAGTTTCCGACGATCGATATTTTGGTGAACAACGCGGGCATCACGCGCGACGGGCTGCTGTTCCGGATGAGCGAGGCGGATTGGAACGACGTGATCTCGACGAATCTGACGAGCTGCTTCCATTGGACGAAGGCGCTGGCGCGGCCGATGACGCGCGCGCGGTGGGGGCGCATCGTTAACATTACCTCGGTGAGTGGCCTTATGGGGAATGCAGGGCAGGCGAATTATTCGGCGGCGAAGGCGGGGATGATCGGGCTGACGAAGACGCTGGCGCGGGAGTTCGCGAGCCGGAGCGTGACGGTAAACGCAGTGGCGCCGGGCTTTATCAAGACCGACATGACGACGGAGTTTGTGAACAATGCCGACGTGGCGGGGAAGATTCTGGAAGCGGTGCCGCTGAAGAAATTCGGCGAAGCGGCGGACATCGCGAACATGACGGCGTATTTGTGTTCTGAGGAAGCGGGCTACATCACCGGGCAAGTTTTTGCCGTTGACGGCGGCATGGCGATGTGAAGTCTGCCGACCGATAGCCTCCGCATCACTTTACCAATCATGGCCGACCAAAAAACCATCGAACAACGCGTCAAGGAGATCATCGTCAACCAGCTCAACGTGAACGAAGAGCAGGTGACGCCGACCGCCTCGTTTCTAGACGATCTTGGCGCCGATTCACTCGACACGGTCGAGCTCATCATGGCCTTCGAGGAGGAGTTCAAAGACGAGATCAAAGGCGAAATCCCGGAGTCCGATGCGGAGAAGCTGCAGACGGTCGGCCAGGTGATCGACTACATCAAGGCCAAGGCGGGGCAGTCCTGACACGGCTCTTTTCATTCTCTGGCGTTCTGCCTGTTTCCTAGCGGAAATCTTCGGCAGAACGCCTTTTTGTTTTTCGGGTTTCGCGTCTCTTTTCGTCGCTCATGGAATATCCCGCCACTTCACGCCGCGTCGTTGTCACCGGGCTCGGGGTTGTCACCTCGATCGGGCACGATGTGGAAACGTTTTGGTCGAGCTTGCTGGCCGGACAGTGCGGCATCGACCGGGTGTCGCTGTTCGATCCGGCGGATTATCCCTGCCAGATTGGAGCCGAGGTGCGCGGGTGGGATGCGGCGAAGCAGATGGATCCGAAGGAGGCGCGGCGAAACGATCGCTACACGCATTTCGGGTTCGTGGCGGCGAAGCAGGCGATCAAGGACGCCGGGCTCGATCCCGCGCGGGAGAACGGCGATCGCGTGGGAGTGATGATCGGCTCCGGTATTGGCGGAATGTATACGTTTGAGTCGCAGCTCAAGGTGCTCGCGGAGCGCGGGCCGCGGAAGGTGTCGCCCTTCACGATCCCCTCGCTGATCGGCAACATGTGCTCGGGGCTGGTGGCGATCGAGATCGGGGCGCGCGGACCGAATTTCGGACTGGTGTCGGCGTGTGCAACCGGCACGCACGCGATCGGCGAGGCGGCGCACGCGATCCGGCGCGGCGACGTGGATGTGATGGTGGCCGGCGGAAGCGAGGCGGCCATCACGCCGTTTGCGTATGCGAGTTTCTGTTCGATGAAGGCGATGAGCACGCGCAACGATTCGCCGCAGACGGCGAGCCGGCCGTTCGAGAAGGATCGCGACGGCTTCGTGATGGGCGAGGGCGCGGGGATTCTGGTGCTGGAGTCGCTCGAGCACGCGCAGGCGCGCGGAGCGCGGATTTATTGCGAGCTCGCCGGTTATGCGGCGACCTGCGATGCCTTTCACATCACGCAACCGGATCCGGAGGGGAAGGGCCTGTCGATGGCGATGACGCGGGCGCTGGCGAGCGCGGGGGTCGCGGCGGAGGCGGTCGACTACATCAACGCGCACGGCACGAGCACGCCTTACAACGACAAGTTCGAGACGCTCGCGATCAAGAAGGTGTTCGGCGATCACGCGCCCAAGCTGGCGGTGAGTTCGACGAAATCGATGACCGGGCATCTGCTCGGCGCGGCGGGAGGGATCGAATCGGTGATCTGCGCGAAGACGATCGAGACGGGGAAGATCGCGCCGACGATCAATCTGGTGGAGCCAGATCCGGAATGCGATCTGGACTATGTGCCGAATCAGGCCCGCGAGGCGAAGGTGCGCACGGTGTTGAGCAACAATCTCGGTTTTGGCGGGCAGAACGCGGCGGCGGTGTTTCGGGCGGTGTGAGGCGTCGCGGCTCGCGCGGCCAAGCGTGGCGGCGGCGACGCGTGTGGGGCGGGAGTCGATGGACGCGGTGAAACGGCCGCAAAAAAGCCCGCGAATTTCGTTCGCGGGCGGGAAGGGGATGGTCGTTTGAAGAACTCAGGCCTTCGTGACGAGGCCGGCTTTCAGGGCCTTCACGGAGACGAGCATGCGCTTGGTGCCGCCGTTCGGGAGCTTTACGCGGATGCGCTGCAGGTTCGGGCGAAACTTGCGCTTCGTGATGCTGGTCACGTGCGTGCCGATGCCGCCGCTCTTCTTGGACTGGCCTTTGCGGTTGATGATCGAGCCTTTGACGGGGCGGCGACCGGTGATTGCACAGATTCTAGCCATGATGGATGCGAGTTGGTTAAAGGGTCGGGAGTAAAGGCCGCGGGAAAGGCGAAGCAAGGTGAATTTTGGCGGAGGCGCGCGGGAGAACGGTGCGTTGACAAGGAGCGGGGCGGCGGCAATTCGTGAGGTCGATGATCGCCGGTTATGCCTTCTATTTCGGTTTTGCGGCCTGGTTTACCGGGCTCGCCCGGGGCGGTCGTCGCGAAAGCTGAATCCAAATTTCAACTTCAACTTCGCAAGAGCCGCCTCCCTTCGAGGCGGCTCTTGTGGTTTATCAACCCAAACACCCGTCATGATCCTGCCCAAAACCAATCGTCTCACGCCCGAACAACTGGCCGAAGTCACGTCGATCGTGATGGAGTTTGGGTGTCGGATTCAGCCGATCGTCGGCGCGGTGCGAACGATCTACGCGATCGTGGGTGACGAGCGGGACGAGTTGATGATCAACCGGCTCGAAGGGTTGGAGTATGTGGAGCGGATCGACCGGATTCAGTCGCCGTTCAAGCTGATGGACCGGCGTTCGGATCTGGCGACGCATCGGATGGCATTGGGCGGGGTGACGCTCGGCGAGGAGTTGTTGGTGATCGCGGGGGCGTGCACGATCGACCCGAAAAATCCGAACTACTTCTACGAGACGGCCGCGGCGGTGAAGGAAGCGGGTGCGCACGTGTTGCGCGGCGGCGTGTGGAAGCCGCGGACGAATCCTTACACGTTCCAAGGCGATACGAAGTCGCT
>JAEZAD010000181.1 GCA_023430565.1 Verrucomicrobiota bacterium | reverse complement strand
GGGGGTGTTTGATTTTGCGCGGGCGGACGGCTCGGCGGGGGCCCCGGCAGATCGGGGCTGGCTGCCTCGCCCTGCCTTGGGCTGGATACGGCCGCCGGAGGTGCGGAGGGCTTCGCCGCGGGAGAGGAGTTGGCGGACTTCGTGGGCGAGCGAAGCGCGGCGCTTCTTGGGCAGGCCGAGACGGCGGAGAAGTTCGGGCTCGTTGGCGGGCGAGTAGTGGGGCTCGCGCAAGAGGGCGAGCAGGCGATCGCGAAGGGTCATGTAAGGGTTTCGTGGCGCAGCGCGCAGGCCGTGCTTTGAATTGGACTGACGAAAAAGCGCGACTTATGTCTGCGCGATGAAAATCGTCCATGTCGCGAGTGAATTGTTCCCTTACGTAAAGACCGGGGGGCTCGCGGACGCGGTGGGATCGCTGGCGGGAATGCTCGCGGATCGCGGTCACGAAGTCGCGGTGTTCGTGCCCGGTTATCGTGCGGTGCTGGAGCACAAGGATGCGGCGGGTGCGCAGCGGCAGTTGCGGCTGAAGATCGAGATGGGGAGCCAGTTTTTGTCGGGGGATGTGCGGGTGTTTTCGCCGCGGAAGAATCTGACCGTGCACCTGATCTGCCGGGAGGAGTTTTTCGATCGGAAGGCGCCGTATGGAAACGGCGAACGGGACTATGAGGACAATGCGGACCGGTTTATTTTCTTCTGCAAGGGGGTCGCGGAGACGCTGCGGCTGGCGGATTTGCAGGCGGATGTGGTGCACGCGCATGACTGGCAGGCGGCGTTGCTGCCGTTGATGGTGCGCGATGCGGAGCGGCGGCACGGGGTGACGCTGGCGATGCGGACGATTTTCACGATCCACAACATCGCGTTTCAGGGGATCTTTCCGCGCGGGGTGTTCCAGCGGACGAATTTGCCGGACGAGCTGAACAGCGTGGACGGTTTGGAGTATTACGAGCAGGTGAGCTTCATGAAGGCGGGGATCCTGTTTGCGGACCGAGTGACGACGGTGAGTCCGCGGTATGCGCAGGAAATCCAGACGCCGGAGTTCGGATGCGGGCTGGAAGGCGTGGTGCAGACGCGCGTGGATGACCTGGTGGGGTTGCTGAATGGCGTGGACACGCACGTGTGGAATCCGGCGAGCGATGCGTTGCTGCCGATGCGATATTCCGCGGGGAACCTGGCGGGGAAGGCGAAGTGCCGGACGGAGTTGTTGAAGCGGTGCGGGTTCGCTCCGGAATTCAGCGGGCCGGTGTTTGGCGTGGTGGCGCGGCTGACGGAGCAGAAGGGGATCGATCTGGTGCTGGCGAACCAGGATTTTTTTCTCAAGGAGGACTGCCGGCTGGTGGTGCTGGGGACGGGCGAGCGAAAGTATCAGGAGGCGGTGCGGGTGCTGGCCGAACGGGCGCCGGAGAAGATTTCGCTCACGGCGAAGCTGGACGAAGCGATGAGTCATCTCGTCGAGGCGGGCAGCGATTTCTTTCTGATGCCGTCGCTCTTCGAGCCGTGCGGGCTGAACCAGATGTATTCGCAGATCTATGGGACGGTGCCGATCGTGAGCCGGGTGGGGGGATTGGCGGACACGGTGATCGACGCGGATGAGCGTCCGGACGCGGGCACGGGAATCATGTGTGAACCGGACGCGGCGTCGCTGCGCGAGGCGCTGGGGCGCGCGATGACCTTGTTTGCGGACAAGACGCGTTATGCGGCGGTGCAGCAGCGTGGGATGGCGCGGGATTTCAGCTGGAAGAGCGCGTCGGCAGGTTACGAGCAATTGTATCGGGAGTCGCTGTAGCGCGTGCGTCCAAGGCGGTGAGCGCGACGCGAAATAGCGCGAGCGAGCTCGCGGCCTACAGCAACGGGAACGACCACGTATGAGGCCGGCGATCGTTTGGTTTCGGCGGGATCTGCGGTTGCAGGATAATCCGGCGCTGCAGGCGGCGGTGAAGCGCGGCGGCGCGGTGGTGCCGGTGTTTGTTTTGGATGACGAGACCGACGGGCGCTGGCGGGCGGGGGCGGCGTCGCGGTGGTGGTTGCACCGTTCCCTGGCGGCGCTGGATCACGCCCTGCGGGAGCGGGGGGGCCGGCTGGTGCTAAGGAAAGGTGACGCGAGGGCGGTGCTGCGAATGCTGGTGGAAGAAGCGGGGGCGGCGGGCGTGTATTGGAATCGTTGTTACGAGCCGGCGGCGATGGCGCGGGATGCGAAAATCAAGACGGAGTTCGCGGCGGGTGGTTTGGATGCGCGGAGTTTCAACGGCTCGCTGCTGCATGAGCCGCACGAGGTGGCGAACAAGCAGGGTCGGCCGTTTCAGGTGTATTCGCCGTATTGGCGGACCTGTTTGACGATGCCGGTGCCGCCGCCGGTGAAGCTGGGGGCTGAGGAGAAGTTAAACGCGCCGGAGGAGTGGCCGCGGTCGGTGACGCTGGCGGAGCTGGAGCTCGAGCCGCGGGTGGCGTGGGATGCGGGGCTGAAGGCGGCGTGGACGCCGGGCGAGGCGATGGCGACGAAGCGGTTGCGGGAGTTTGCGGCGCGGCAGATGGACGCGTATGACGAGAGCCGGGATGAGCCCGCGCGAGAAGGAACGTCGCGGTTGTCGGCGGCGCTGCATTTTGGAGAGATTTCGCCGCGGCAGGTGTGGGCGGCGGTAAAGGCGCGGGCGAAGGAGAGCGGGGTGTTTCCGCCGAGCAAGGGGGCGCAGGTTTTTCTGAGCGAGATCGGGTGGCGGGAGTTTGCGCATCATCTGCTGTATCATTTTCCGCATACGTCGGAGCGGCCGCTGCGGGAGGAGTTTTCTCGGTTTCCGTGGGCGGGCGATCCGGGCGGGTCGAAGTTGAAGGCGTGGGAGCGAGGCGAGACGGGTTACCCGATTGTCGACGCGGGGATGCGGCAGTTGTGGCGGACGGGATGGATGCACAATCGGGTGCGGATGATTGTGGCGTCGTTTCTCGTGAAACATCTGCGGCTGCCTTGGACGGAAGGCGCGGCGTGGTTTTGGGACACGCTGGTCGATGCCGATCTGGCGAACAACACGCTCGGGTGGCAGTGGAGCGCGGGGTGCGGAGCGGATGCGGCGCCGTATTTTCGGATTTTTGCGCCGGTGCTGCAGGGGGAGAAATTCGATGCGCGGGGAGAATTTGTGCGGCGGTGGGTGCCGGAATTGGCGAAGCTGCCGGACAAGTTTGTGCATGCGCCGTGGAACGCGCCGGCGGCGGTGCTGACGGAGTCGGGCGTGAAGCTGGGCATCAACTATCCACGACCGATCGTGGATCACGCGACGGCGCGCGCGGAGGCGTTGCAGGCGTTCGAAACGCTGCGGGCGATGCGGCGCGGAGTTTGAGCGAAGAGATCCGATGAACACGCAGCAAAAAGCGGTGCTGGTGGCGGGGGCGTCGGGGCTGATCGGAACGGCGCTGTCGACGACGTTAAAGGAACGCGGTTGGCCGGTGAGGCGGCTGGTGAGACGCGAGAAGAGGGCGATGGACGAAGTGAGCTGGAATCCGGCGTGCGGCGAGATCGAGGCGGGCGCAATGGAGGGCGTGACGGCAGTGGTGAATTTATCTGGGGAGAACGTGGGCGCGGGGCGTTGGACGAAGAGCCGCAAAGCGGCGATTTTGCGGAGCCGGGTGGACGCCACGCGGACGCTGGTCGAGGCGATGCGGCGGGCAAAAACGAAACCGGAGGTGATGGTGAGCGCGTCGGCGGTGGGAATTTACGGCGATCGTGGCGACGAGGTGTTGAGTGAGAGCGCGACGAGCGGGGAGGGGTTTTTGGCCGAGGTGTGCCGGGCCTGGGAGGGCGAAGCGCGGGCGGCGGAGCGGGAAGGCGTGCGGTTGGCGATTCTTCGGTTGGGCGTGGTGCTGACAAGCGAGGGCGGAGCGCTCGCGAAAATGCTGCCGGTGTTTCGGGTGGGATTGGGCGGACGGATCGGCGACGGAAAGCAGTGGATGAGCTGGGTGAGTTTGAGCGACGCCACGGCGGGATTCGTGCATGCGATCGAGGCGAAGGGGGGCGAGGGAGTGTTCAATCTCGTCGCGCCGGATCCGGTGACGAACGGAGAGTTTACGCGGGTGTTGGGGCGCGTTTTGAGAAGGCCGGCGTTGCTGCCGGTGCCGGCGGCGGCGATTCGAATCGGGCTGGGGCAAATGGGAAGGGAGGCGTTGCTCGCGAGCGTGCGGGCGGTGCCGGAGCGGTTGCTGGCGGAGGGATTTCAGTTTCGTCACGCGGAACTGGAGGGAGCGTTGCGTGGAGCGCTGGGTCGCTGACGGCGGGCGAAGTCTGGGCTTTTCAAATGCGGGGCGGGGTCTACGTTGGGCGGTTCATTATGCAGAAAACGTTCGTTATCTTTAAGCCCGACTGCATGGAGAAACGCCTGGTCGGCACAGTGCTCAGCCGCTTCGAAGCCGCGGGCTTCGATGTGATCGGCTGCAAGATGGTGCGACTCGCGCCGGAAGTGCTGCGCGAGCACTACGCGCATGTCGCGGACAAGCCGTTTTATCCCGAGATCGAGGGCTTCATGAGCTCGCGTCCGGTGATCGTGATGGCGCTGCAGGGCGAAAACATCGTGCAAAAGGTGCGCGATCTGCTCGGGCCGACGGATTCGCGGAAGGCGGCGAAGGGCACGATTCGCGGCGATTTCGGCACGGAGATGATGAAGAATGTCGTGCACGCGTCGGACAGTGACGAGAACGCGAAAGCCGAGCTGGCGCGGTTCTTCAAGCCGGGCGAGTTGTTCGCGTAAGCGCACCGGAGTGCTGGGCCGCGTCGTCCAAGCCGGACTGAAGGAGTAAGCGCGAAGACGCGAAGAGCCGCCAGGGGCGCAAAGAGTTCTGTCCGCTTTCGTAGGAATTTAGATGCGAGCCCGCCGATTTCCGGCGGGCTTTT
>JAEZAD010000162.1 GCA_023430565.1 Verrucomicrobiota bacterium | reverse complement strand
ATCGGAGAATGCCCGGTTGTTAATTGCTTGCGGAGGCCTTACTGTTCGCCGTTCTCCCGTCCTCCCCCAACGGATACGAACCGCGAATGCGAATGAGGTTATTCCGCCCAACCTTGATTGGTTCCCTCGCCGCGCTCTCGAGTGTTCTCGTCTTCGTGCCATTCTCCCCGGCCGCCCCCTACCGCCCCCTCGCCTCCGTCACTGAGCTGAAAAAACTCTCCATCGACGAACTGCTCGAGATCGAGGTCGTCTCCGTCTCCCGCAAAGACGAACGCGCCGCCGACGTCGCCGCCGCCATCCATATCATCACCGAAGAAGACATTCGTCGCTCCGGCGCCCGCAGCCTCCCCGAAGCCCTCCGCCTCGCCCCCAACCTCCAGGTCGCCCAAAGCAGCGCGCGCAACTGGGCCATCAGCGCCCGCGGGTTCAACGCCTCCTTCTCCAACAAACTCCTCGTCCTCATCGACGGCCGCTCCGTCTACACGCCGCTCTATTCCGGCGTGTTTTGGGACGCCCAGGACACCCTCCTCGAAGACCTCGACCGCATCGAGGTCATCAGCGGCCCCGGCGCCACCGTCTGGGGCGCCAACGCCGTCAACGGCGTCATCAACGTCATCACCAAAAACGCCCACGACACCCACGGCCTCCTCCTCACCGGCGGCGCCGGCACCGAGGAACGCGCCTTCGCCGGCCTGCGCTACGGCGGCAGCGCCGGCCCCGACCTCCATTTCCGCGTCTACGCCAAAGCCTTCAACCGCGACGATTCGAAAACCCGCACCGGCGCCGACGAACTCGATTCCTGGAACCACGCCCAGAGCGGCTTCCGCATCGATTGGGAACCCGGCTTCGAGCATCACCTCACCGTCCAGGGCGATCTCTACGACGGCCGCGGCGATCAAGGCGCCCGCGCCGACATCGAACACTCCGGAGCCAATCTGCTCGCCCGCTGGACGCGCCGCTTCTCCGACACCGAGGAGCTCCAGATCCAAACCTACTACGATCGCACCGAGCGGCTCGTGCCGTCCGATTTCGGTGACGAACTCGACACGTTCGACCTCGACGCCCACTACGGCCGCGACCTCGGCGATCGCCATCACCTGATGATCGGCGCCGGTTATCGTTTCACGCGCAACCGCGTGCAGAATCTCTCCGCCGCCGTCTTCCTCCCTCCCGTCCTGAACCGCTCGCTCTTCAGCGCATTCTTTCAGGACGAATTTTCCTTCTCCGATCCGCGGCTCACGATGGCCCTCGGCGCCAAGTTCGAACACAACGACTACACCGGCTTCGAAGTGCAGCCCGGCTGGCGCGCCTCGTGGTCGACCGATCCCCACACCTTCTGGGCCTCGATCTCCCGCGCCGTGCGCACGCCGTCGCGTTTCGACCGCCACCTCTTCAGCCCACCCTCGCCACCGTTCGCCCTCGCCGGCGGCCCGCGCTCCGTCTCGGAATCGATGATCGCCTGCGAATTCGGCTGGCGGGCCCATGTGCATGAACAACTGCTCCTCTCGGCGTCGGCGTTCTACAACGTCTACGACGACATCCGCACGATCTCGCTCGGCCCGCCTTTCCTCATCGAAAACAACGGCGAAGGCGAAATCTACGGCGTCGAGCTCGCCTCCACCTGGCAGGCCACCGCCGCCTGGCGTATCCTCGCCGGTTATACGCTGCTCATGGAAGACCTCGGCGTGAAACCCGGGCATCGCGATCTCAGCAACGGCCAGGGCGAAGCCTTCGATCCCAAGCACCAGTTTCAGATCCGCTCCTCGCTCGATCTGGGCGGCCGCGTCGAGTTCGACGCCTGGCTGCGCTACGTCGACGAAGTCGGCAACACCTCCGCCCGCGGCTTCGGCATCATGCCCGACTACGTCTCGCTCGACGTCCGCTTCGGCTGGTCGCCTTCCGACAACCTCGAACTCGCGATCGTCGGCCAGCACCTCCTCGATCCCCAGCACCCCGAATTCGGCAACGAGGAGATCGAGCGTGCCGTCTACGGCAAGCTCACCTGGCGCTACTGATCGCGCATCCTTTTCTCGGATACTTTTCCAGCGCTCGACTCCGTCGGTCACACCTCAACCCCTGGAGCCTCCTCGTATGAAGCTGTTCTCGAGTCAGCGTTTCTACGCCATCTACTCGGGCGTCCTCACCGCCGCCCTCGCCGTCATCCTGTTCACCGGTTTCGACATCTCCGGCCGCCACCAGAAATTCAAACTCCGCGAGCTCACCGTGCAGCGCATCAACATCATCGAGCCGGACGGCACGCTGCGCATGGTGATCTCCAACCAGACCCGCGCACCCGGCATCTACATCAAAAACGAGGAGCGTCTCGAAGGGCATCACAGCAACACCGCCGGCGTCTGGTTCCTGAACGACGAAGGCACCGAAACCGGCGGCCTCACCTTCAGCGGCTACCGCGACGCCGACGGCAACGCCCGCACCACCGGCCACCTCTCCTTCGACCGCTACATGCAGGATCAGGTGATCACCTTCAGCGCCCAGCAGTTCAACGACCAGCGGGCGACCTCCGTCAACATGCTCGATCAACCCGCCTGGCCCATCACCGACTACATCGACCTCGTCGAACGCATCGAAGACCTCCCGCCCGCCGAACAACAGTCCGCCATTGCCGAATTCCTCGCCACGCACGAATCCGGCGCCAGCCGCCTCTCCCTCGCCCGCCGCCCCGACCGCTCCGTCGGCCTCGAACTCAAGGACGAAGCCGGCCGCCCCCGCGCCGTCCTGCGCGTCGCAGCCGACGGCGCCGCCCGCCTCCAATTCCTCGACGCCCAAGGCACCATCATCAGCCAATTCCCCGAAAACTAACCCCCTCCATCCCCCGCCCGCCGCACCCATCACATTGTCACTTATTAAGTGACAATGTCCCCGCCCCCGCCACTCGCCACGAGTGCAAGCGGAGCCAACTCCGCCGTCATGTCACTTAATAAGTGACATTCTAAACCGGTCGCCTGCCCCGCACCGCGCGCACAACCACGATATCCCGCCCGTGTTCTGCGGGACGCCACGGCGTTTACCCCGCCGCCCGCCACGCGGGCCTCCGCCCGTCCGTCCGCAGCGAGTGCACCAGCATCAACTCGCCCACGTTCTCCGGCGTGATCAGCCCGACGAAACGTCCCGCGTCGTCCACCACCGGCAGCGCCGGACACGCGCACTCCTGCATTCGGCGAAACGCCTCCTCAAACGCGTCCCCGCGCCTCACCACCGGCAAATCGCAATGCATCACTTCCGCTACCGCCGTCGACGGACCGCGCTGTTTCAGCGCCCCAATCAACCCGTCGCGGGTCAGCACGCCCAGCACGCGATCGTCCCCATCCACCACCGGAAATTCATGCTGCGACGTTCGCAGCAACGCCTCCACCGCATCGTCGAGCGTCGCGCTCTCCCGCAGCGTCACGAGTTCCGTCATCATCGCCTCCGCCACGCTCACGTTCCGCGCCAGATCCTTCATCTGCGCCGCCGCCGCTTCCTGCTGCGCCCCGATGTAGATGAAAAACGCGATGAAGATCAGCAGCGGATTGTAGAGCAGTCCCAGAAATCCGAATACAAACGCCATCCCCTGCCCCACCCGCGCCGCGATCTGCGTCGCCCGCGAATAACTCAGCTTCATGGCCAGCACCGCGCGAAAAACGCGCCCGCCATCCATCGGAAACGCCGGCAGCAGGTTGAACAGCACCAGCCAGATGTTCACCGTCGCCAGCTTCGCCAGCATCTCGCCCTCCGGCTGCTGCAGCTGTTCGATATACGTCGCATCCGCATCGCGCCCGAGCACGAAAATCAACACCACCGCGATCACCACGTTCACCAGCGGCCCCGCGATCGCCACGATCAATTCCTGCGACGGCTTCTCCGGCATCCGCTGCAGCCGCGCCACGCCGCCAATCGGCAGCAGCGTGATGTCCGGCGTCGGAATTCCAAACGCCCGCGCCGCCGCCACGTGCCCGAACTCGTGCAACAACACGCACCCGAACAGCGCCAGGATGAACACCACCCCGTCCACCGCCGCGTCCACTCCGCCCACCGAATAATACGTGAACGCAATCCACGCCAGAAACAGCACGAACGTGACATGAATCCGAACCTCCGTCCCCGCCACCCGCAGTATCTTCAATGACCAGCCCATAGATCCTCCAATTTGAGTTGGCCCCACCCTCGCCCACCCTCCCCCTTTCCGCCACCCCGCGCCCCGACCTCTTTCTCTTTCCTCTTTATCTTTATCTTTCTCCCAATCCGCGCGCCCCCACTCGCGCTCCTCCTCTTGCTCGTGCTCGTAACCGTGCTCGTGCTCGCTCCCACTCCCGTTCCCTTCCCCACTTCGTTCCCGTCGCATCCCGATCAAGAGCACGATTACGATCAAGTTCACGGGCCGCAGCGCATCCATCGCGCCTTCTCTCCCCTTCGTCCGCCTGGAACTCCGTCCCTCTCTTCCCATTCATGGGAAACCCCCGTTCCACGTTCGCGACACCTCCCGCGCTCGTATTCGCACGCCGTAAATCCTAACCCGCTGCGCCTCCGCGCGTCCCGCAAACCGGCACCTTCATGGCATACCGCGTGCGACTATCCCGCGCGCGCGTCACCGCGTCTCCACACCCGCGCTCGCGCCCCCGGCCCTCCCTTTTCACTGGCATGCCTTTCGACACCGTCATCCAGGACCTCCGCATCGGCTCCGCGTCGTCGCCATCGACCGCCCTCCGCTCCGACTGAAATCGTTCTCGTTCCTCGTTCTCGTTCTCGAGCCCTTAACACCAGCGCCCTCACCAGTCGCGAGAACGATTACGAGAAAGAGAAAAATCCCGATCTCCGAACTCCAATCTCCGAACATGCCCCACGCCCTCCGCTCCCTCCTCCGCACCCCCGGGTTCACCGCCATCGCGATCCTCACCCTCGCCCTCGGCATCGGCCTGAACACGTCGATGTTCAGCCTGATGAATCTCCTCGTCCTCCGGCCGCTGCCGTTTCCGGAACGCGATCAGCTCGTCCGCATTCATCGCACCACGCCGCAGTCGCAAACCGCCCGTCACTACTATCCCGGTTTCCTCGAACTTGCGCCCGAGGTCTCCTCGATCGCCACACTCGCAGCCTGGCGCTTCTGGAACTACGCGCTCGCGGTCGAGGGCCGCCCGGCCGCCAACCTCAACGGTTTCCGCGTCTCCTCCAATCTCTTTACCACCCTCGGCGTGCAACCCGCGCTGGGCCGCTTTTTCACCGCCGACGAAGATCGGCCGGGCAATCACGTCATCGTTCTCGGCTACAACACCTGGCACGCCCATTTCGGCGGCGACCCGGCGGTCATCGGCCGCACCGTGACGCTCGACAACGAGGCCACCATCATCATCGGGGTCGCCCCCGCCTCGCTTGCTTCGGTCCCGCTCCTGGCGGGTGACGTCTTCCGCCCGCTGGCGCTGACCGACTCCGAAAAAACCAGCTACGGCAGCAGCGAAGTCCAACTTCTCGCCCGATTGCAGGACGGAATCACGCTCGAGCAATTCAACGCGCGTTTAAAAACCATCGCCGCGAACCTCGGACCAACGCGGCCCGCGGACCACGCCAACGATGGCCTGCGCGCCGTCTCGCTCCAGTCATCGACCCGTCTCCCGTCCACCGTCGGCGTCACCGTGATGCTGCTCGCGCTCGCCGGCTTCGTGCTGCTCATCGCCTGCGGCAACCTCGCCAACCTGCAGCTCGCCCGCGCCCTTTCCCGCGCCCATGAGCACGCCATCCGCGCCGCGCTCGGCGCATCCCGCACGCGGCTGCTGCGCCCGTCGCTCGTCGAAAGCATGCTGCTCGCCGTGGGCGGCGGCGCCCTTGGGGTCTTGATCGCCGTGTGGACCAACGACTGGCTCTCAGGCCAGCTCGCGGCAAACAATCTGGCGAATTCCGCGTTGACGCTCGATTGGCAGGTCCTCGCCTTCGCCCTCGTCGTGTCGCTGCTCACCGGCCTGGCTTTCGGCGTGGCCCCGGCCTGGCTCATTTCGCGCACCCGCGTCAGCGAAACGCTAAAGATCGGCACGCGCGGCTCCACCGGCGACCGCGTGCAGCATCGCCTTCGCCACAGCCTGATCGTGCTGCAGTTCGCGAACGCCCTCGTGCTGCTGGCCGGCGCCGGCTTCGTCATCGCCGGCGTAGATAAACTCCTGTCGATCGATCCCGGCTGGAAACATGACTCGATCGCCCGGACCGTCCTTACCCTGCCGCAAGCCAAGTATTCGACCCCGGAGCAAAGCTACTCGTTCTACACGCGGCTCGAGGAGCGGCTTTCGGCGCTGCCCGGCGTCCAGGATGTTACCGTCGCCTGGACGCTGCCGTTCTTCGGTTATCTCACCAACCGCGCGATCTTGATCGAGGGCCAGGAGCGCCCGCAGGCAGGACACGAGCCGACCGCCGGCGTCAACGGCGTCGAACCGTCCTACCTCGACACGCTCCAAATCAAGCTGATCGCCGGCCGCAATTTCACCGCCACCGATAATTTCGCCTCCGCTCCCGTCGCGATCGTCAACGCGTCGCTCGCGCGCGTCCTTTTCCCGGACGGCAACGCGGTCGGCCGGCGTATCAGCGTCGCCGGGACGACCCACCCGGTTTGGGCCGAAATCGTCGGCGTCATGCCGGACATCAAGATGGCGCTGGCCGGCCTCGTCGATCCGGTCCCGTTCCAGGTGTTGCGCCCGCTCGCACAGGAGCCGTGGAACTACGTGACGGTCGCCGTGCGCTCGGAGCGTCCGGAACTTATGATCCAACCGATGGCCCAGACCATCGCCACCCTCGATCCCAACCTGGCCGTGCAAGAACTCGACACGATCGACCAGGCGATCGCGCGCGCCTTCGGCGGCTTTAGGATGATCAAGACCGTCCTGATCTGCTTCGCCGGACTCGGCCTCTTTCTCGCGGCCCTCGGCCTCTACGGCGTCATCGCGCGATTGGTCGCGCAACGCACGCCGGAGATCGGCATCCGCATGGCGCTCGGCGCCCAGCGGCATGACGTCACGTGGCTGATTCTCGGCTCCGGCCTGCGCCTCATCTCCTACGGTGCCGCGATCGGCATCGTCGGCTCCATCGGCCTCTACTTCCTCTTGAGCCGCTGGTCGCCGGCTCCGGCCATCAACGTTCCGGCGGTCTTCGCAAGCGTCACGGCGATCCTGCTCCTCGTCGGCCTCGTCGCCTGCTGGCTCCCCGCCCGCCGCGCCATGAAAATCGACCCCATGAACGCCCTCCGCTCCGAATAAAAATCGTTCTCGTTCCTCGTTCTCTTTCTCGTTCTCGAGCCTTTAACACCAGCGCCCTCACCAGCCGCGAGAACGAGAACGATTACGAGAAAGAGAACGATCCCGAACTCCGATCTCCGAACATGCGCCACGCCCTCCGCTCCCTCGCGAAATCCCCCGGCTTCACCGTCGTCGCCCTCCTCACCCTCGCCCTCGGCATCGGCGCGTGCACCGCCATTTTCTCGGTCGTCAACAGCGTGGTCCTCCGCCCCCTCGCCTATCCCGATTCCGACCGGCTCGTCGTCATTCGCGAAACCAAGCTCCCGCAATTCCCCGAGTTCTCCGTCGCCCCCGGTCAGTATTTCACTTGGAAGGACGAGGCGCGCAGCTTCGAGCAACTCGCCGCCACCCGCGGCGGCAGCTTCAATCTCACCGGCACCGGCGAACCGGTGCGCGTCACCGTCTCCCGCGTCACGCCCAATTATCTCTCGACGCTGCGCACGTTTCCCGCGCTCGGCCGCGACTTCCGCCCCGACGAAGACACCCCCGGCCAGGAAAACGTCGCGATCCTCCTGCACGGCTTCTGGCAGCGCCAGTTCGGCGGCCGTCAGGACATCCTCGG
>JAEZAD010000144.1 GCA_023430565.1 Verrucomicrobiota bacterium | reverse complement strand
CCCACGTCACGCCCGCATCGGCGAGCAACACCCGCGCCTTCGCCGGATCGGCTTCCATCGGTGGCATCACCGCCCGCAAACCGGTCTTGAGAAAAAGCAGATGCGGCGACGTCGTCGCCACCACGTCGTCCCGCGACGCCTGCTGCGCGGTCCAGTCCATCGCCTTCTGCCACTCCGTCCATGTGCGCCCGTAAAAAAAGAGGCGCGGCGCCATGATCCCCGCACCGTCGACGCGCGTCGCCGGCTCGCGATGTCGTTCCTGAAACAACACGCGCGCTCCGTTCGCTTGCAGCGTCAACACCAGCCCGCCGAGCGCCACCACCGACCACCGCAACCGCCGCGTCAGCACCCGCGGCTGCGCCCTCAGATAATCGACCGCCGCCGCCATCCCGAGCACCGCTGCGATCGTGAAGAACGGCACGATCGGCGTCACATAACGCGCAAACTGCCCCGGCCACGGCGTCGTGCACACGAGCGCCACCGAGCCCGCGGCGAACAACACCACCAACCACTCGCGCCGCCGCCCGAGCACCACCGCGCCCGCCACCACAAAACCGCACAACACCCACAGCGGCAATCGCGAGACGCCGTTCAACCACCGCGCTTCCCTCACCTGCTCCTCGCCCACTCCTCTCACGAGCGCCCGCCAAAACCCCGCGTTCCCGCTCACCGCCTCGCCCAGCGCGCTCGGCATCGCCGCAAGGTTCGCGCCGATCCGCGCCGCCCAATCTCCCGCCGTCGCCCGCCCCAGCTCCGGCCGGAACGGATCGATCAACGCCATGTTCTCCGCGTAGGGCACATTGTAGAATTGGTAATCGGCCCGCTGATACGCATAAGCCGGCCGCTCGTAATCCTCGCTCGCCGTCACGCGCGCCACATGCGCCTGCCACGCGAGCACCGGCAGCGCCGCCAGCGCCGCGCGCCCCACCGCCAGCTTCCACTGCCTGCGCAGCACCGCCTCGCCCACCCACGCCGCCAACACCGCGATTCCCGCCGACCGCAGCAAAAACGCCGCCGCCCCCAGTGCGAACGCCGCCCCTTCGCGCAGCGCCGTCCGCTCCGCCAAACGGCGCGCCTGCAACACCAGCGCCATCCCCACCACCGCCGTCGTGAAGGGCAATTCGGTGAACAATACATCCGACACGAGATACACGTTCGGCTGCGCCACGCAGAGCGCCGCCGCCACCAGCGCCGCCAGCGGCGGCAAAAAACGCCGCGCCAGCGCCAGCACCGCCACGGCGAATCCGACGAACAACAGCGCGTATCCGCGCCTCAACCACACCGCAACGACGTCGGCATCGCCCGTGCCTGCCAGCTTCTGCACCGCCGCGATCGCCGCCGGCAGCAGCGGCGGATACTGCACTCCCTCCGGTGCGCCCGGTTCGTTCAGCAGCCGATAGCCTTTCCCCTCCGCCAGCGAGGTGCCGAGCACATAGTAGACCGCGGCATCGTAACGCAGGTCGATCGGCCCCGCCCAGCGCGGCACCCACAACAGCAGCGCGAGCATCACGATCGCCGCATAACTCCACGCCGGCTTCCACGCCACCACGCGCCGCTCGCGCGGCCTCGCCGGTCCAGCGACCGGCTCGAGAACTGTGGTCGTTCCCTTCATCGTCGCAAAGGCGCCGCCGTCACGCGCGCGCCGAGTCCAGTCGCGGCAGGGGGCGACGCTCCGCCGGAGGCGGCGTTTCTGCGGGGACAGGCCGGACCGCCCCTTGCAGTCTTCGTCCGGCCAGCAGGTTGAACATTCCCAAAAAACACCCCGCGAGCGCCGTCTGCCCGCCGAGCACCAGCGCCAGCACCGAGAAGATCACGAGGCGGATCGTGCCCGTCGGACTCAGATCGCCAAAGTTCGCCGCCGACCAGTCGCGCGTCGCGAGCACTCCGAGCGCCACGCCAACCGCCGCGAGCACCGCACCCCCAAGCAGCAATCGCTCGAACATCGTCCGCTCTTCCAAAAACCACAGCCGCGTCACCGGCGGATGCAGCCCCGCCTCCACCGCCATCAGCTTCGCAAACGCCGCGAGCATCAGCGACTGGTAGCCGACCACCACCGCGCCCGCGCCGTAGATCATCGTGTGATAATCGAACTTCACGCCAAAGACCGACAGCGGCCCGAGCGCCAGCACGCCCGTCACCATCGTCCCGATCGCCAGCGTCACCGCGCCCGGCACGCCGAAGAACCACTTCGGGCTCATCATCAGATAAAGTCGCAGGCTCCGCCAACCGTCGCGATACGTCCGCAAATGGGGCGCCCGATCGCGACCATCCGGCGAGAGCGTCGTCGGCACTTCCGCGATTTTCAATCCGTGCATGCCCGCCTTGATCAGCATCTCCAACGCGAACTCCATCCCGCGGCTCTGCAGTTCGAGTCGCTGCACCGCGTCCTTCCGAAACCCCCGCAGCCCGCAGTAAAAGTCGCCCAGCGACCGGTTGCGGAAAAACAAACGCCCGATCGCACTCAGCGCCGGATTGCCAAAATAGCGATGCGACAGCGGCATCGCGCCGGGTTTGATCCCGCCACGAAAACGATTGCCCATCACCAAATCGTAGCCTTCGCGCAGTTTCTCCAAAAACGGGCCGAGGTTCAGGAAATCGTAGCTGTCGTCCGAATCGCCCATGATCACGAACCGTCCGCGCGCCGCCGCGATTCCCGCCTGCAGCGCCGCGCCGTAGCCGCGCACCGGCACCTCCACCAGCCGCGCACCGAGCCGCACCGCGATCTCGCGCGATCCATCCGTGCTGCCGTTGTCCGCCACCAGGATTTCGCCGTCCACTTGCGCCCCCGCCAGAAAGGCCTGCGCCTTCGCCACGCACGTGGGCAACGTGCGCGCCTCGTTGAGGCAGGGCATCACGATCGAGAGTTCGATGGACTTGGCTTCTGGCATTCCGGTGAGCGCGCCCGCTTGCGAATTCCGCCAACCGCAGCGCGATTCTCTTCGTCGAATTAACCGCGGCCACGGTTCCCCTCGCGACCGCAAAGCCGCGTTTGAATCCCCCACCCGTGAGCTACGGCTTTGTCCGCAGCCCAATCGGGCACATCCAACCTTACCTGACGTTCAGCCGGCCTCGTGCTCGCTCCCCATCCTCCGTTGGAACATCGCCCGATACCGCGGTCGTCGCCGATGACTAGCGTGTGGGCCCGCGTCGCGGGACCCAACTACGACATGAACTTCGAAACACCCGACCTCTCCGAAATCCTTCCTGCTCTGATCGCCGCCGCACCGTCGGCGATTCTCATTATCGTCGGAGCAATCATCCTGAACGCGGTCACGGGCCGTGCCCTCCGTCTCGTCGCCCGCCGCACGAACTTCACCGAGCAGGAAATTCATCCGATTCGCCGCACGTTCAAGTGGATCATCTTCGTCGTCGCCCTGGTTTTTGTGCTGGGCACGTTCGGCCTTAATGTCGGCGGCATGTGGGGCGTGCTTTCCACGATCCTGGCGATGGTCGCGATCGGCTTCGTCGCGGTCTGGAGCGTTCTCAGCAATACGCTTTGCACGCTCATCATCATGCTGTTTCGGCCGTTCGCCGTTGGCGACGAGATCGAGTTCGTCGGCGAGCAGATGAAAGGTCGCGTGATCGATCTCAACTTTTTCTACACCACGGTCGATGCCGGCGACGGCTCGGTGATGCAGATTCCAAACAATCTGTTTTTCCAAAAGGTCGTCCGACGCCGCCACGCCTCCGCCGGCGTTTCGCTCGCCGCCCACATGCGCACGAAACGCCCCGAAAACGTCGAGGACCAGTCCGCACTGCCCCAGGCCGCCGCCAGCGCCGCGCGCTCCTGATCTTCGACGCCGCCATCGTCAAGCTCCCGCGCTCCGCTCCGCCAACCCCACGAAAGGAAAACCATGATCTACACGATGCGAGAATTCGAAGGCTACGCGATCGCCGCCAGCGACGGCGCGCTCGGCTCCGTCAAGGACGTCTACTTCGATGACGATGCCTGGGTCGTCCGCTACTTCGTCGTCGAAACCGGATCCTGGCTCGAAGGCCGCCGGGTCTTGATTTCCGCCCGCAGCCTCACCGCCGTGCCCACCACCTGCTGGCTGACCATCGACGCCACGCGCGAACAGGTGCGCAACAGTCCTTCCGTCGAAACCGAACTCCCCGTCTCCCGCCAGCGCGAGCAAACGCTCTTCGACTACTTCGGCTGGCCGCCCTACTGGGGCATGGCACCGCTCGCCGGCGGCGGCATCGCTCCTGGGGTCGTGTCCACCCCGCCCGCACCCGGAGCCGCCCCGCACCCGCACGACGCCCGCGCCGGCACGATCCATGAAGAGCCCCCTCACACCGGTGACCCGCACCTTCGCAGCGTGCGCGAGGTTCGCGGCTACTCCATCACCGCGCGCGACGGTTCCATCGGAAAAGTCGAAGACCTCCTCGTCGATGCCGATTCGTGGGACATCCGCGCCCTCGCCATCGACACCCGCAAATGGCTCCCGGGCCGCACCGTCCTCATCCCGCCGCCGACCGTCTGCGCCGTGCGCTGGACGGAGACCGACCTTCTCGTCGATCTCACCCGCGAGGAGATCAGACAAGGTCCTTCGTTCGACTCCGCTCAGGCGATCACGACCGACGCCACCGACCAACTCCTCTCCTATTACACCCGCGAACGCCCGCGCCCCGGCGCCGCGCCCGAGATTCATTAGCGCGGTGCCAGCCGCGAGCTCGCACGCGCTGCGGCGCCCGTCCGCTCAACCGACCCGCGACTCCAATCCCTCCTCGGCCGCCGCCACCTTGAGTTTTTCCATGTCGGCGCCGTCGTGCTCGACGATCGCCTGCTCGTTTTGCGGATCGATTTCCACCGCTTGCACCCCGGGCACCGCCTCGAGCTTCTTCTCGAGGTGCGCGGTGGAGGTGATGTTACGGAGTCCCTGGATGTGGAGGTTGGTTTTCGTGCTCATGTTAAAAGGATCGAGTCGCGAAAAATGTCCGCGCTCGACGAGAACCTACGCACCCTCGCCCCGCTCGCCATCGGGGCTCCTCCCAAGCGCGCCCCGGTAAACCCCAGCCCCGCCAGCCGCGCCCGCCATTCAACCGATGACGGGCGTCGTTCCGAGCACACCGCGCAGGGTCCGATCCAGCACGTCCATCGTCACCGGCTTCATCAGCATCGTGGAAAATCCCAACGCCTTCACCGATTTCTCGTTCAACGCGGAGGCATAACCCGTGATCAACACCAGCGGCAATCCTGGCCGCTCGGCGACAACGATGCGGCCGAGCTCGGCGCCGGTCATTCCGGGCATCATTTGATCCGTCACCACGAGATCGATCGCCTCATTGCCGCCGCGCAACACCTCGAGCGCCTCGCGCCCACCGGACGCCGGCACGACGTCGTAGCCGAGCCGCTTCAATCCTGCGCTCAGCGTTTCGCGCACCATTTGATCGTCGTCGACCAGCAACACCCGCGGCTTGCTCGCTCGGTGGTCCTGCTCCGGCGCGCCGCCTGGCGGTGACCTCAAAATCGGATCCGCCGGCGCCGCCGCCTTTGGCAGGTGCAGGATGAAGGTCGTCCCCACGCCTTCCGTGCTCTCCACCGCAATCGTGCCGCGATGATGCGCGATGATCCCGTGCACGACCGCGAGCCCCAGCCCCGTGCCGGACCCGACCGGCTTCGTCGTGAAAAACGGCTCGAAGATCCGATTCAAATTATGCGGCGCGATTCCGACGCCGGTGTCGCTCACCGTCACCCGCAGATAGTCTCCCGCCGGCGCCACCGCGGTTTCCGCGCGCGCCGGATCCGGCAGACGCACGCTCGAGATGCGCACGCCGAACTTCCCCTCCCCACCAGCCATCGCGTGGCTCGAGTTCGTGCCGAGATTGATCAACACCTGCTGCAGCTGCGCGACATCCGCGTGGACCACGTCGTCCTCCACCTCGTTCACAAATCCGAATTCGATCCCGCGCGGAAAGCTCGAGCGCAGCAGCTGCAGCGCATCGCGGACGACTCCGCCGAGTCGCGCATAGGCAAACACCGTCGGCGACCGCCGCCCAAACGCCATCATCTGCCGCACCAGCCCCGCTCCATGCGCCGCCGCCTGCTCCACGCGCGCGAGATGTCGCTCACATTCCGGATTCATCGTGCCGGCGAGCCGGATGAGCGACGCCGAACCCTGGATGCTCGTCAGCAGGTTGTTGAAATCGTGCGCGAGCCCGCCCGTGAGCGTTCCGATCGCTTCCATTTTTTGCGCGTGCTGCAGCTGCACGTTCAACCGCTCCTGCTCCGCCTCCGCCGCCAGCCGCTGCTCCTCGCTGCGCGCCAGCGCATCGAACATTCGGTTGATCCCCGCCGTCAGCTCGGCCAGCTCGTCCGAGCCCTTCACCGGCACGCGGGCCGAGAGATCCGACGTATCGCCCACTTTTCTGACCACCGCGTGCAGCGCCTCCAGTCGGGCAATCACCATCGAGCGCAACAGCCGCCCAATCACCCACGTCGCCGCGACAATCAGCACACACATCACGATATAAAACACGAACCGCGCGTGAATCCCCTGCTGGTGAATCTCCCGCGTCAGCGCCAGCTCCCAGACACCGATTTCGGTGGAATCCACCGCGTGCAACGGCACCCGCACGAGCAACTCCCGGTCGCTCCGCTCCTCTTGCGAAAAGCCCTCCGCGTTTTCCCGCCCCGCCGTGCCCGGCTTCAACGCCAGGTCGAGATTCAACGTCTCCCGCAGCGCCGCGACGCGCGCGTCACTCAGAATGCGCACATGCACCACCGCGCCGCGCGGCGGACCGGACGCGTCGTCACGCAGAATCGGCAGCCCCGCAAACGACAGCACTTGCTCCCCCATCCGCACGAGCCCCTTGGCCGACGTTTGCTCTCCCGCCGCCGCGTCCCGCGCATACGGTCCCAGCCCCTCGCCCAGCTCACCTATTCCCACTTCAGTCGACTCGCCGTCGATATAAGTCCGGCCGGTGTGAAGCCGGCCCTCACGATCGAAAATCAGAAACGCGTCGATCTTCAACGTCTCGAACATGACCGAGCTTAGGTTGGTCTTCACATAGGCGTCGTCGCCGGTCGGCCCGATGTAATCGTAAGTGTCCGTCCAGGCCGCGTAGTCGCCCGCACTGCGTTCCAGCGCGTCCAACTCCGCCGCCTGCGCGGTCTCCACCCTGCGCACACATTCGGCCACCCAAAGCTGTTCGAGCCGCCGCGAATTTTTCCGAAACACCCAATCCACGCCCACCGCCAGCAACGCAGCCAGCGTCAACAGCACGCCCGCCGTGATCAGCCACGCTTTCTGCTGCAGCGAACGGGAACGACCGCGCTTCTTCTCCGTCGATCCCGAAGCTGTCTCCGCAGTCGCATTCATACCAGCGGCGTGACCCATCAATACCTCCGACCCCAAGCCGCGTCGTGCGGCCGTGTCGGCAGGGTTCGGCGCCGAATCATCGCCTTAGTGTGCTTCCGCCATCGGAACACCCAACCCAAAACTTGAGCCGCGCCCCGCGTTAACTGTCACGATCTTGTCACAACCCGCCCCGCACCGCCGGTGCCCGTCCCACTCGCGCCAGCCTACTGCATTCGCAATGGCAGCGAGCGCACCCGCGCCGCCAGCTCGTTGAGAACGTTGCTCGTCTTCTGGTCGCCCACATCCTCGCCGGTCCGGATCGTCCGCGCCGGCAGGAAATTGTTTATCACCGCGCAATAATCGCTGTTCACCATGATGCCGAGCAGTTCGCCCGTCTTGCTCAACACCAGGTCGCCACGCGACGGCGAGAAGTCGCCCACCAGCCGCCGAAAGAACCGGTTGTCGACCCGCACGAAACCGGGCTGCGACGCATCCAGCTTGAAGCCCACTTCTCCATAACCCGCGCCGCCGCCATTCACCAGCACCGCCTCCGGAAAGCGGAACGGATCCAGCGCCGTCGGATAAACCTTCACGCCCATCGTCCGCGCCTCCTCCTCGGAGACCGGCACCACCACGATCCGCGGATCGAGCGACAGGAAGTGCAACTCGCCCGCGTCCGCGCGGCCCGCGCCCTTCGAAAATTCCACCGCGATCTGATTCCAGTCGTAACTCGCATTCTCGACGAAGCGGAACGGCGTGTCCGCCACGTGCATCAAGGCATAGATTTTCGACCCATCCGTCACGAGCACCGTCGAACTGGACGCGGTGCGCGTCGCCGGTCCGAAAAATCCGTCGCGCACCGCCGTGAAATCCGTCGTCACGCGATTCGCCAGAAAGTCGCTGAACAACACGTTCGCGTTGATCGGCCGGTTGTCGCGGATCTCCTTCGTCAACGCGCCCGACGACTCCGCCAGTTGTCCGACGCCCTGCGCCAGCTGCGTCGTCGCTTCCTGCACTTTCAACCGCTCCTCGCGCTCGGCGACCACCTGCTCGCGCAACGTCTCCGCCGTGCTGCGCAGCAGCTGCTTCTCCTGCTCCGCCACCTTCACCGCGACGTTGAGGCTTTCGATTCGCTCGCGCGCTTCCGTCTGCGCTTTCTCCGCCGCCGTCAGCGCCTGCTTCTGCCGCTCCGCCTCGGCGCGGCGTTCCTCGAGTTCGCGCTGCAGCCGCGCGAGTTCCTCGCGCGTCATCGCGGATTCCTGCGCCGCCGCCTGCACTTTCGCATTCAACTCCTCCGCCGCCCGCTGCGTCTGCTCGAGCGACGACGAAAGATTCGTCCGCTCCGCTTCCAGCTTCGCCAGATTCTGCTCGCGCGTCGTGAGATTCGATTCCACCGACGAAAGTTTTTGCGCCAGCTCCTCGCGCGCCGCGCGCTCGTCCTCAAGCGACAGCTTCATCGTCTCGACCAGATCCTGGTCCTTCGTGACGGCGTTCGCCGACATCTCCGGCACCGGCGGCTGCTTCGTCGGCGCGGGCTCCGCCTTCTCCCAACGCGTGAGCGCCAGAAGGTTCAGCAGGAGGAAATCGCAGAGAATGAGGAGAAGCGTTCTATTCATGACGACGCGGGGCTTACAGCCGGCCAGTCACCGGCACGGTCTGCGTCGCCGCCGGCATCGTCGGCGCAAACGTCGGCGTGACCGCCTGGCTGTCGAGAATCAGTTGCCGCTTGTAGGGCCGCACATGGCGGATCTTCACGAACGCCACGCACGTGATGCCGAAGAGATTCGACGAATACGCCGCGAGCAGATTCGGCTCGATCACGCCGAGCACCTGCAGCACCAGCGCCGCCGCCGTGCCGCCGATGCCGACATACAGGCCGCCGTCGAAGAGATTCTCTTCGTTCTCCATCAGCCGGAGCTTCACGATCGGCGACACAGGCGACTTGGCGATGTCGCGGATCTTCATCAAGCAGGTGAAATACATCGCCACCTGCAGCGCGGCGAAGAAGCCGATCGAGAGAATCGTGGAGGAGTCCATGGTGGTAATCGTTTGATTGGGGGATTCGACAGGAGTGGTAGACGTGGTGACGAGCGCGGGCAGCACGAGTCGCACGCGAAATTCCGACGGCGGCGCCGCCTTCAGCAAGAACGGTTCGGTCGCGACAACAATCAAGCCCGCGAACAACAATGCCAGCAACCCGCTGCGCATCCGCGGCAGCCCGAGCACCACGCCGGCCGTCGGCGCCACGATCCACAGATCGAGCCCGCGAAACACGAGGAACGCGCCGAGAAAATACAAAAGATACTTCACCACGAGCATCGCATGCGGATGCTGCATCACGATCGACGCCGCCGTCCCGATGCCCGCGTCGACCGAATGATTCACCGGCACCTGCCGCAGCATCAGCTGCTGCACCGCGCCCTGCCCGTGCGACAACGCCATCCGCAGATCCTGCAGCCCCGTCTCGCCGTATTGGATCAGGTAACTCGCCACCCGATCCGCCGAACCGGAAAAAAGCGCCGCCACATACATCTGCGGAAAGTCTTCCGGCGCCACCCGCGCGAGGTGCGCATACTGCCCCACGGTCGCCGTGTCGTTCGTCCGCCGCATCAGCTCGCTCAACTGCGCCCAATCCAGCCGCCGCCCCAGCGACAGCAGATCCAGGAAAAACGGCTCCAACCCTCCAAGCGTCTTCTGCGCGTTCGCCAGATCCGCCAGACCGCGAATCTCCCGCTGCAACGCCGGCGAGACATGCTCACCTTGATACAGGAGCGCCGTCAGCAAAATGATCGCCTCCAGCGGCTGCCCGCCCGGCTGCGTCGCCGGCACGAACCGCCCCGTCGACGTCAGCTCGCGCGTCCGCAACAGCGACTGCACGCCGAGCGAGCGCGAGTTCGCGAGGTAGTTGCGCAGCGTCGTCCGCGCCTGCCCCGGCAGAAAAAACGTCAACACCGGCGTGCTCTCGCTCTTGCCCTTGTTTTCGCGCAGATTGAACAGCGGATCGAGAAACGGATCCCATCCGCCCCACGCCACCATCTCGGGCTGATGCGCCGAAAGCTCGTTCAACTCCTTTTCCAGCGTCGCCACATTCGGATCGTTCAGCCCCTTCGCCGCGTCCAACACCACCCGCGCCGGTCCGATCTTTTCGGAATCGACCAACTGGCGCCCAAACGCCGCCAGCGAAGGCGTCCCCGCTCCCGCCTCCCGCAGCAGCGCCGGACTCACCGACTTCAAATTCACCGGCACCGTCCACGCCGCCACCGCAATGGCGATTCCCGCGATCACCATCAACGGCGCGACCAGCGAACTTCTGGCGTAACCGGTTGAGTCGCTCATGTTAGGTAGTATTGGTTTGCAGAGCGAAATGGCAAACCCACGCTCCTGCGCCTACCGACCGATGTCCCTGCCAATTGTTCATTACAACGACCCGGTTTTGAGACGTAAGGGCGACAAAATCACCGTCTTCGACGCCGCGCTCGCCCAGCTCTCCGCCGCCATGATCGACACCATGCACGCCGCCGGCGGCATCGGTCTCGCCGCCCAGCAAATCGGCCAGGCCATCCAGCTCTGCGTCGTCGACCTCCGCGCCGCCGAACCCGACTTTTCCTGGGAACTCGACGGCGCCAAACCGCCGCTCGATCTCTTCATGCCGATGACCCTCGTCAACCCGGTCGTCAAAATC
This sequence comes from Verrucomicrobiota bacterium, assembly GCA_023430565.1. Taxonomy (GTDB): domain Bacteria; phylum Verrucomicrobiota; class Verrucomicrobiia; order Opitutales; family Opitutaceae; genus Opitutus. The sequence goes on along the minus strand of JAEZAD010000144.1, from coordinate 24,335 downwards.
CAACCCGGCACCGACGACTACGTCCTCGAAGAAGGCTGCCTCTCGTTCCCCAAAATCCGCGGCGACGTCGTCCGCCCCGACGCGATCTCCGTCACCTATCAGGACGAACACGGCACGCCGCACACCTTGCGTTGCGACGGCCTCTTCGCCCGCTGCATCCAACACGAGGTCGATCACCTCAACGGCATCCTCTTCATCGAGCGCATGGAGAAAAAAGTCCGCGCGAAGATCGACGCCGACATCAAAGCCCTCGCCAAAGCCACCCGCGAAGCCGCCAAAACTTCCGCCTGAATCTTTTCCGCCGGTCCTGCCATCCCCGTCGTCTCCTTCCGTCATGCTCCCGCATTCTGAGCGAAGCGAAGAATCCACATGTGCGCCCGTCGCAGGTTTCCGCCCCGGATTCCTCGCTTCTGCCGAATGACCGACCCGGCCTTCGTCCGCCCCTAACCGCCCATGTCCCAAAAATCCGACGGCATGAACTACGCCCCTCAGGGCCAGCCGCGCCCGGTCGTGAAACCCGGCGAATTCGTCTTCGCCGCCGCGTATCTGGAACACGGACACATCTACGGCCAGTGCAACGGCCTCGTCGAAGCCGGCGCCGAGCTCCGCTGGGTCTTCGATTCCGATCCCGCCAAAGTCGATGCTTTCCGCGCCAAGTTTCCCCAAGCCCGCGTCGCCCGGTCGCTCGACGAAATCCTCGCCGATCCCGACGTTCGCCTCGTCGCCGCCGCCGCCATCCCCAACGAACGCGCCGCCATCGGCTGCCGCGTGATGTCCGCCGACAAGGATTACTTCACCGACAAAACGCCGTTCACCACCTTCGAACAACTCGCGGAAGCCCGCCGCGTCGCCGCCACGACCCGCCGCAAATACATGGTGTATTTCAGCGAGCGTCTCCACGTCGAATCCGCGATGCACGCCAGCGACCTCGTGCACGGCGGCGCCATCGGCCGCGTTGTCCAGGTCATCGGCCTCGGCCCGCACCGCCTCAACAAACCTTCGCGCCCCGCTTGGTTCTTCGAACGCGAAAAATTCGGCGGCATCCTCTGCGACATCGGCAGCCACCAGTTCGAACAGTTTCTCCACTTTTCCGGCGCGACCGACGCCACCGTCACCCAAGCCGCGATCGCCAACTACGCCAATCCCGACAAACCCGAATTCGAAGACTTCGGCGAAGCCTCGCTCGTCGGCGATAACGGCACGTCCAACTACGTCCGCGTCGACTGGTTCACGCCCGACGGGCTGAGCACATGGGGCGACGGCCGCACGCTCCTTCTCGGCACGAAGGGCTACATCGAACTTCGCAAATACGTCGACGTCGCCCGCGAAGCGACCGGCGATCACGTCTATCTCGTCGACGACCGCGGCGAACACCGCCTCGACGTCGCCGGCCAGGTCGGTTTCCGCTTCTTCGGCGAACTCATCCTCGACTGCCTCAACCGCACCGAAAAAGCCATGACCCAAGCGCACGCCTTCAAAGCCGCCGAGCTCTGCCTTCGCGCCCAGGCCGCCGCGCGACGCCTCGCCTGATCCCATGCCCACCTCCATCGCCACGCGCACCGGCGACGCCGGCACCACGAGTCTTCTCTACGGCCAGCGCGTCCCAAAAGATCACCCGCAAATCGAAGCCGTCGGCGCGTTCGACGAGCTCAACGCCGCCATCGGCTTCGCGAAATCCGCCCTCCCCGACGCCGATCGCCGCTCCGCACTCGAGGCCATTCAACACGACCTCATCTCCCTCATGGGCGAGCTCGCGTGCGCCGAAGCCGACGCCGCCCGCTATGCCGCGTCGAAATTCCCCAAGGTCGGCGAGGCCGAGCTCGCGCGCGTCGACGCCGCGATCGCCCGGCTCGAAGCGATGAACCTCCGCTTCGACGGCTGGGCCACCCCCGGCGCCAACCTGCCCGCCGCCGCCCTCGATCTCGCCCGCACCGCCGCCCGCCGCGCCGAGCGTCGCCTCTGGTCGCTTCCGTCGCACGGCCGCACCGTCCGGCCGCTCGTCGGACAATTCGTCAACCGCGTCGCCGACCTGCTCTGGCTCATGGCGCGCGAAGCCGAAAAAGCCTAGCCCGCTTTCGCCCGCCGGCCGTCTACGGAGAAATCCTTATCCGGTCGTTACGTCCGTCTGCTCGATGTCGTCCCGTCCAAACCGCGCTTGCTTGCGCCTTCCTTCGTCCTCATATCCCACCCCGTCATGATCCTTCCTGCCATTTTGATCATCCTTGCCGCCGGTTGGCGCGTCGCCGCCGTCTGGGAGCCCGCCTTCTCGAATTTCGCGCCGATCATGGCGCTCGCGTTCTGCGGAGGGGTTTACTTCCGCGACCGTCGCATGTGGGTCGTTCCGTTCGCCGCCCTGCTCCTCTCCGATCTGTATCTGGATCACTACTACGCCACGCAGATGGGTTACGAGTGGACCTTCGGCGCCGCCGGCGTCCGCGCGCTCTGCTTCGTCCTCGCCCTCTTCTTCGGCTGGGCCGTCTCCCAGCGGAAAAACTGGCTCAACCTCTTCACCGGCACGCTCGCCGGCGCCGTGGTGTTCTACCTCGTGACCAACACCCACGCGTGGTGGTATGACTTCTCCTACACCAAGAGCTTCGCCGGTTGGTGGCAGGCGATGACCGTTGGTCATCCGCAATTCCCGCCGACGCTCCTCTTCTTCCGCAATTCCCTCCTGAGCGATCTGTTCTTCACCGGCCTTTTTGCCGTGGTGATGGAATACCGCGCGCTTCGCGCCGAGCAGCCCAGCCTCCTCGCCCGCCGCGCCCACGCCTGAGTTTCGTCAGTGACCTAACACCAAGCGGGCGGGTCTTCGGACCCGCCCTTCTTTTTTTGTGGAGCGGCGCTTCAACCCCGCCCATCACCGCCGCGAGTAGCAACCTGCGCGCAGGCGCTTCACGTCGTTCGCCTGGCCAGCGGAAGTCGCTTACCGAAAAAAGCTACAACAAGTCCGCCGCCAGTTCCGCCAACCGCGATCGCTCGCCCTTCATCAGTTTCACGTGCGCCGCGATCGACTGCCCTTTCATGCGATTGTGGCAATAGACGAGCCCATTGCTGCGTGAATCGACGTAAGGATTGTCGATCTGCGCCGGATCGCCGATCAGCACGATCTTCGAGCCCTCGGAAATGCGCGTGATCACCGTCTTCGCCTCGTGCGGCGTCAACTGCTGCGCCTCGTCGAGGATGAAGAAGCGCCGCGCGATCGAGCGGCCGCGAATAAACGCCAGCGCCTCGATCTCCACCATGCCATTGCGCAACAGCCGTTCGTAAGGCTTCGCCAGCGTCGCATTGCCATGCCCGCCATTCTGCGACGCATGACTCTGCTGCGGCGCCATCATCGCCGCGAGATGGTGATCGTCGCCCTTCTTGCGCATCTTCTTCGCGACCTTTTTCGACGCGAACTGCGGGTCCTTCGGCGGCTTCGACGGCATCAACACCTCCAACGCGTCGTAATACGGCTGCAGCCACGGCTTCATCTTTTCCTCGAGCGTGCCGGGCAAAAATCCAATGTCCTTGCCGAGCGCGATCACGGGCCGCGAGATCGACACGCCATCATAGCGCGAATGATCCTCCTGCGTCTGGTGCAGCGCGCCCGCGATCGAAAGCAGCGTCTTCCCCGTGCCCGCTTTGCCGAAGCACGTGACGATGTGCACGCTGTCATCGAGCAGCGCATCCAGAAAAAACTGCTGCTCGAGATTCCGCGCGCGAATCGGCACGCCACCCGGAGCCTTCACGAAATCCGGCAGTTTCAACCGCCGCACGCTGCCGTCGCCATAATACCGCGCCGGCATCGTCTTCCCTTCGTCGGAACGCAGCAGCAGGTATTCGTTGAGATACAGCGGACGCGCCAACTCATCGGACAACTCGAACGCCCCCTCCGAGCAGAATCGCTGCAGCTCGTAGATCGACATCGGGATCTCCCGATAGCTCGCCTCGTCGACCGGCTCCGGGACCTTGTCGTTGAGATAATCCTCCGACTCGAGCCCAACCGCGCGCGCCTTCAGCTGCACGTTCACGTCCTTCGTCACCAAAATAGTCGGCGGCGGAAACTGTTCCTGCACAAACAACGCCGCCGCGATGATCCGGTTGTCCTTCTTCGACAGATCCGGCAGGATCGCCCGCAGCCGCACCATCGCCGGCGACGTGCGGTTCGGATCGACCAGATAGGGATTGATGATGATCGAGAGCGCGCCGCCATTCGGCAGCTCGACTCCCTCGTGCATCGAACGCGAGTCGGGCAGCAGCTCCTGCAGAATCCGATGCACCCGGCGCGCATTGCGTCCGCGCTCGGTCGATTGCTCCGCCTTGATCGAATCCAGCTCCTCGAGCACCTCGACCGGAATCGCCAGATTGTTGTCCTCGAACTTGTAGATCGACTGCGGATCGTGGAGGAGAACGTTCGTGTCGAGGACGAAGGTCTTCACTCTGGCCGACACCCTGATCCGCGGATTAGGGGCTATCGCCCCGCGGGAATTTTCCATCGTGTGTGGATAACGTGTGAGCAACTGTGCACGAAGCGTGCCGCTTGTCGATGATAGAGTAAACGCGCGCGCGATTGTTTCACGTCTTCGTCACATTTCCGCGCCGATCCACGAAGAACTTATACCCGCGCCGCCAACGTTCACGGCAACTCCCACTCCGGCGCTCGCGGTTTCTTCGGCCGCGGCTCCGTCCACAGCCGCAATAAATACTCCGCGAGGTTTCGCATGCTCGTGCGCCGCACGCCTTGTCGCGCGGCCAACTCGCGGAACGGCGACGCCGCCGCGCTGCGCTCTTCGAAATAGTGCCACAGGTCCGTCGCCAGCCGCGCCGCCGCCGCGTGTTCGTCCCCCAGCTGCTTCAAAGTCGATTGAACCTTCCCCACCCAGAAATGTCTCTCCTCAGGGTGGGATTGCACGTAATCGAACACCATCTGCTCGGCCGCATTCAGACTCATGGGCCGGCAACGTGGCGCGGCGGTCGCCAAAAACAAACGGAAAACCGGCCCCGAACGTGCCATTGCATTGTGACCTTCAACTACTAGCATCCGCCCCCAACACCCCTCCTCCTCATGTGGCCTAAACTTCGAGACCAGTTCCCCGCGATCCTTCTGACCGCGATCCTCATCACCGGCGCGGCATTCTGGCTTCAGCACAAAACCGTAGCCGACATGAGCGCCCGCCAACAGGCCGAGCTCACGCCGCTGCGCGAGCAAAACGACGCCCTTCGCGCCGCCTCCGAAGAAAACCGCCAGCAGATCGAGGCGACCAACAAACTCCTGCGCGACGCCATCGCCCGCCGCGAAGCCGACATGTTCCGCACCGATGAAGAGCTCCAGCAGCTCAACGTCGAACGCATGGACGCCCTCGCCGAAGCGATCGCCCGCAAGGTCCAGCCGTTCAATTCGCTCCCCCAAAGCCCCGAGGAAGCCGAGCAGATGCAGAACGAGCAGGTCGACAAGGTCTCCTCCCGCATGGCCGAGCGCATCCAGCCAATTCTCGCCGAGATGTCGAAGGACCAGAACCTCACGCGCGAAGCGATCGCGCAATATTCCCAGCGCATCTCCGATCAGCTCGGCAACGTCCTTACCTCCGAACTCGCAAAGAACCAGCAGCTCAACAACAACCTCCAGGCCACGCAGGCCGTGGCGCAGGACTCGCTCAAACTCTCGCACGAAATCACGGCCCTCTATCTCAGCTCCTTCAAGGACCAGGGCCTCATCACCCGCCTGCTCACGCTGCCGGCCAACGTCGTGAAAGACGCCGCCAGCCTCAGCATCGTTTCGAGCAACGACCGCAAAAAAGTCGAGGAAGACCTCGTCGCCAAAATGGCCGACATCGACCGCCGCCTCAGCGAACTTCAGGCGCAAAACCCGCAGCGCTGATCCGCCGAAAATTCCCGCTCCCGTCAGCCGCGCGATGATTCGCGCGGCTTTTTTTCTCCCCCTCGTTCACGCCTCGTAGGTTGCGCGCTCGCCGCGCAACGCCCGCCCTTCATCCGCGCCCGCGTCCCGCGCGCCACCTGCCCCGGCGCGAACTCCGCAAAAACGATCGGGCGGGCGGCCACACAAAAACCGCCCGCCCGCTGCTTCTTCACTAACCCCCAAAGGAAAACCGACTCACGCCGTGGCCATCGCCGGCTGGCTCTTGCCCAGATTCGCCTTCGCCTCCTCGAGCGAATCGTAAAACGTCCACGAGCGCGTATCCTCGAAGCCCTTGCACTCCGCCACGATTTGCGGATTCGCGACGAGCGCGAACTGCATCGCGAGCTCGCGGCAGGTCTGCATCGCCTGGAACAGCAGCTTGATCACGCCCATGTGCAGCGAGCGGATCTGATGGATGTCGATCACGACCTTGTTGTGCCCCGCGTCCACCGCTTCGGCGAATTTGGGTTTCAAATACGTCGCCGCCTCGGCGATCACCGCCGGCGAGCAATTCTCCGGCAGCCGCATGATCAAGGAGTCGCCCTCGATCGCGTAGTAGCGCTGCGACGTGTCGAGATTCATCGCCTTCGCCATCTTCGTCTCAAGTTCGCCGAGATCGATCGGCTTCGTCACGATCGCACTGAAACCCACCGTCTGCGCCTGCTGCTGCTGCGCCGTCTCGGTCTTCACCACCAGTGCGAACACCGGCGTGTATTTGGTTTTCACATTCGTGCGAATCAGGCGGAACAGCGTGAACGCCGATTCCTCCGGCAGCGAAAGACTCACCAGCATCAGATCCGGCGGCGTGCGCGAGCAGAAGTCGATCGCCTCGCCCTGCGTGCTCACACCATGCACCTTCCACGGCGTGTGCTTCAGGCCTTCCTGGATCTGTTGGATGATCGCCGGCTTGTCCTCGACGATGAGGATGTCCGCCGGATCGAAAATGGATTTCGCCTTCGCCGGCGTCTCCGACAACGGCTTCAGGTCGATCACGCGCCCGGCCTTCTCGATCAGCACGTCCTCCTTGAACGGCTTCACGAGATAATCGCGCACGCCGATTTTCGCGATCTTCAGCACGTTGTCGCGGCCGCCTTCGGCCGTGAGCATCATCACCGGGATCCCCTTGAGCGCCGGATCCGCCTTCAACTTCGTCAGCATCTCCACGCCATCCATCACCGGCATCGTGACGTCGAGGAGGATCAGGTCGGGGTTTTCCTTCGCCGCGAGCGCGAGGCCTTCGACGCCGTTCGCCGCCTCGAGGATTTCGCAGTCGTAGGACTTGAAGGCTTTTTTGACGATGATGCGGACGGTCTTCGAATCGTCCACGGTGAGAATCTTGTAGCGCATGGTGTGTGAAAGTGAGGTGAGGCTTATTCGTCCTGCTTCATCAGAATGTCGGCGATGATCTTGTGGCCGGAGCAATCGAAGTGATAGATGTGCCGCGTCACCGAGCTGATCGGCTCGATCGTGAAATTGCTGCCGTGCAGGATCGACGGGATCGTGAGCTTGCAGGTGTAGCCCGCGTCACAGAGGCCGTTCTTGAAGCTGCCCACCGTCATGTTGGTGAGCTCGCCGATCGCGTCGTTGATCACCTCGTCGCCCGCCTCGCTCAACTCGTCCTCGGTCATCCCGAGCAGGTGACAGGTGCAGTGGCGGGCGAATCCAAGATCCAGATACAAATAAATCAACCCGTTTGCCTCGCCGATGAAACCCACCGTGCCCACGACATGCGGCCGCGGATTATCGGCCAGCGGCGACTGCGCGGGCCAGACCTGGTCGAGATCCGCGCCGTTCACCGGAGTCAACGTCGGCTCGCGCCCAAGCATCGTCTTGAACACATCCGTGACGGCGCGCGCGATATTTTCTTTGATCTGAGGGGCGGTGATTTGCTCGGCGGCAGGCATGATGAAAGGCGAAATGCGTTGCTTCCCGCTGCTATCGGCCGAAACGCCCGGGGGTTTAACAGGATTGTTGCAGCGGCCGAAAAACACCCCAGCCACGGCAGCGCACTCCCCCACCCCGCCGCAGCGACCCACGCGCGGTGCGGCCACCGCGCCACGAGCGCCTTTTCGCCCGACCGCTTCGCTTATCCGTCGATCGACGCCAGATCCGCGTCGATCGGGTCACCGGCCTCGCGATACTCCTGCAGCTTGTTGCGCAGCGTGCGGATGCTGATGCCGAGCTCCGCCGCCGCCTGCGTGCGATTTCCCGCCGTTTGCCGCAGCGCCGCCCGGATCGCCTGCTTCTCGAGCGCGTCGAGCCGCAAGACCTGGCCATTCCCATTCGTGACCGGCACAGCCGGCTCCAAGGGCGCGATCGGGGGCATTCCCGCGCTCGCCAGTTCCTCCGTCGTCGTCGGCCCCGCCACCGGAACCGGCGGCTGAGTCTCGAGCGAAAGATCGCCCGGCAAACCGAGCGCCCCTGTGGTCACCGGCCGCCCCGCCTCCGAAAGAATCACCGCGCGCTCGATCGTGTTCTGCAATTCGCGCACATTGCCCGGCCAGCGATACGCCTGCAGCGCCGCCCGCGCGGCTTCGGAAAAGCCCGTCACTTTCACGCCATGCTTGCGCACGAAGCGCCGCAGAAAGTGATCCGACAGCAGCAGCACGTCTTCCGGCCGGTCGCGCAGCGGCGGCACATGCACCGGGAAAACATTCAAACGGTAATAAAGATCCTGGCGGAACTCGCCCTTTTCCACGTGCCGCATGAGATCGCGATTCGACGTCGCGATGATGCGCACGTTGACCTTGATCGTGCGGCTGCCGCCCACGCGTTCGAATTCACGCTCCTGCAAAACCCGCAGCAGCTTCGCCTGCAGGTTCGGCGGGATTTCGCTCACCTCGTCGAGCAGCAACGTGCCCTGGTTCGCCAGTTCGAAGCGCCCTTCGCGCCGCTCCGTCGCTCCCGTGAATGCCCCGCGCTCGTGACCGAAGAACTCGCTCTCGATCAGATTCTCCGAGATGGCCGCGCAATTCATCTTTATGAACGGATGCCCGCGCCGCGGGCTGCGCCGGTAAAACTCGCGTGCCACCATTTCCTTGCCCGTCCCGCTCTCGCCCGTCACCAGCACCGTCGCATCCGTCGGCGCCACGCGCTCGATCAGCTGCCGCAGCCGGGTCATCGCCGGACTGCGCCCGACGAGCGTGCCATCCTCGTCCTCCGGGTCGTCGCTCAGCAGCCGGTTCACCTTCAACAGCTGCCGATACGACTGCGCCTTCTTCAGGATCACGTCGATCTGGCTCGGCGAAAACGGCTTCAACACGTAATCGAACGCCCCCGCACGCATGCAGCCCACCGCCGACTCGATCGTGCCGTATCCAGTTACCATTACGACCAGCGGGCGCTCCGGCAGCGCCGACACATGCTCGAGAAATTTCTGCCCGTCCCCGTCCGGCAGCCGGATGTCGAGCATCATCAAATCGAACTGCTCCCGCTCCAGCACCGCCGCCGCCTCCGCCAGGTTGTTCGCGCACGTGACCGGCAGCTTGTGCCGCTGAAAAATGCTCTGGAGCAGATTTCGGACGACGAGCTCGTCCTCGACGATCAGGATCTTCTCGAAAGACATTTCAAAACGGGCGGGTGAGGTTCGACAGCCGCCTCACCGGAGGCGAAGGCTGGGTCGGGGAATAAGACACGCCCCCTCGTGCAATTCAAACAAATGTTCGGTCTCTCGCCCTAACTACGCCAGCATCGCGCTTACGCGACGCATGACGTCGCCGGGCATGTAGGGTTTCGGCAGGAACTGGCACGGCCCGCCGGCGGCGAGCTGGATCTCGAGCGCGCGCTGGTCCCGGCCGCTGGTCAACAGCAGCGGCAGTCCCGGCGCGCGGTCGCGAAAATCGCGGCACAACTCGGCGCCGCCCGTATCGGGCAGATGACAGTCGACAAACGCCAGCGAGATCGTCGCGCGGTGTTCGATGAACAACTTAACCGCCTGCGCACCATCCGCCGCCCGCAGCACACGCACTTTCATGCGGGTCAACAACGTGGTCAGCAGCTCCGCGAGCGGATCTTCGTCCTCCACCAGCAACACCACACCCTGGCGTGTCGCCGCCTCGTCGGCGGCGGCCGGCTCGAGGCTGGGGAAAAGAGCGGCCGAAGAAAGCATCGCCCGGGGAGCATCGGCGCGGGTTGTGAAAAGTTAAATAAAACTCTCAACTTTTTCCGGACCCGTCCGATTGAGAAGCAACCGGCACCTTCGCCGGCTCTGCACCCATCGATCGCCATGCGCCTGCTCTCCTTTCTCACGGATGTCGAACGCGCCATTCGCCTCGAAGCCAATGCGGGAGATGATGCCGTCTGGGACAGCTCCCGCATCGTCAACTTCAAGTCCGGCCTCGGCCGTCTCACGCTGACCTCGCGCGACCCCGACAGCGGCATGCCCGCCGGCACCGTTCTCGCGCAATACTTCGGCCTCGCCAACGGCTCGTTCTGCCTGAAAACCACCCTCAACTGGGAAGGTTCTTCCACCGGCACGATGCTCTCCATCTACGACACCCCTTTCCTCAACTGGAAACTCGAGGCCAACCGCATCGCCGCCGCCTGGCTCGCCGGCCCGCCCGCCATGGCCACGATCGCTACGCCTTCCATGGAGGAAGAACGCGTCGCCGCCGTCGGCTGACCCGCTCGAAACTCTTCTCATCTGCTCCTGGAGCGGCGGTTTTTCACCGCCGCTTTTTTGTGTCTCAACCCCTCGAGGTCTAGACCCACGCCACACGAGCGCGGTCGCAAATTCATCGGAGCCATTGTCGGAGCCTGCTCGCCAGCGAGGTTCCGTCTTCGCCCGTCGGCATCGCCGGCAGACTCGCCAACCTTGCTCCTGTCGGTCCGCAATCGGGCGCTTCAACCCGCCGCGTTCAACCGCGAGCTGGCGTTGCGCACCGGCCGTTCCGCCCGTCCATAGGCCGGCGCAATCCGGCCGAGCCGCGACGCGCTCTCCTGCACCGCGAGCAATTCCGCGCGCGCCGTCGCGAGCTGCGTCTCGATCAAATCGATGTTGTGCTGCCGCCGCGCCAGAAGCGCCGCCACCCGGGCCCGCGCGAGGTCGTTGGCGACATCCGGTCCGAGCGCAGCGAGCTCGGCCACGACGGGAGCGGCACGCCGCTGCACCGCCCCGACCGCCTCGAAATCCCCCGCGGCGACGTCGTTCGCCTCCTGTGACACCAATTCGTCCAGCGCGCCCAGCAGCCGGTGAAAACGTTCGCGCGAGCAGTCTTTCATACGCTCCGAAAAATCAGGCGACGCCACGCAGGCTCTCCGCCGGCGTTTCCTGTTTCGTCAGCATCTCCGCCCACGCATCGCGGAGCGAACGCACCAACTCCTCCACTTCGTGCACGATGCAGACGTCCTTGCGCAGGTTGGCCTCGAAGAGACGGCGGTTGTGATAGTCGTAGAGGCGAAACAGCGTGCGGGCGAACTCACCGCCCGCCTCCAGGTTCAAACCGCTTTGCAGTTCAACGATGATGTTCTGCGCCTTCTGCAGCTGGTGATTGATGACTTCGATGCGGCGCGTGTCCGTCTCCGGACGCTCGAACGCCTCCACGGCGATCGCCATCGCTTTCAGCGCCCCATCGTAAAGCATCAACACGAGCTGTCCCGGGCTGGCGGTGAGCACCGCATTCGCCCGATACGTTTTGACGTAGCCGTTGGCGACCATGGTGGCGCGCTTACGATTCGTCTTCGCTGAGATCCGGCGAGCGGAGAATCATCTCGCCCACTTTGCTCAGCACGTCGCGCGACGGATAATTCGAATCGGCCGCGAGGGCGCGGGCACGCTCGACCACTTCGGGCCGGACTTCAGGCTGGCGCTCCAGTTCGGAGCGGAGAAAGGCAGCGCTGTCGGTCGACAACTGGTCCAGCCGCGGAGCGGGCGGACGAGGCGTCGCCTGGCCGGCGGCCGCCACGGCTTCCGTGTGCAGCGCCCGGTCGGTTGAGGTTGTGGAATTGATCATTGGGTTTCGTGGAACGAAACGGTCAGCCTCTGAGGTCAATTACAGGGAACGCCGTTGGTTGATGTGCAAGTTATCGGTCCGCACCAGAAAGACTTTAGCGGCTGTTCGCAATCGTCACCTAATCTTCCGCCGCCGGCGGGGGCGTGTAGACCGGAGGCAGCGTCGCGAAGGCCTGCGCCGCGGCATACTCCGCAAACCGCGACGGCGAATGCAGCACGCCCGGCGTGAGATCGGCGGGGATCCCCCCGCGATCCGAGTTGATGAAATGCCGGCGGGCACTGTTCGCCGTCGCCGGGTCAGCGGTGGAGAAGACGTTGTCGAACGTCCACACGAGCCGCACGTCCTCCCCCGCCGTCGCCAGCTTGGCGCGCACGCCGACGACCATCGGCCGATAGGGTTTATAGACGGTGAGATCGACGAACATCACGCCATCCACGGCGAGATCGCGGCGCAGTTTCGCCATGAAATCGTGCGGCAACGACGCCGTCGACAGCACCTCGGGCCGGCGAAACCGCCGCAACAGGTCCTCGCGCGTGAGCGTGACCACCTCGAAACGATTTTGCTTCTGCAGCTCGGCCGCAAACACCGGGCCGAGCGCCGCCGCACTCTCCGCGTCCGCCGCCGAACCGCCGGCCACCGGCAGCAGCACCACGCGTCGCAATGTCTGCGGGAGCTGCGGATCCGCCGCATGATTCACCGCCGCATGAAAGGGCCCGGTGCGCGCCTCGTCGTGCGCCGGCGGATGCATGCACCCCGTCAACGCGATCAACGCCGCGAAAAGCCCGGCGTAGCTACGAGCGTGAGCGTGGGGCGACCTCATCACGAAGTGCTCTTCTTGAAGAACATGTCGTTGATGCTCTTTTGCTGATTGGCCGCTGTCGACTGCGCATCCTGCATCGCGAGAAAGGCGCTCATCAGCAGCGTGCGCTGATTTTCAACCCGGCGATTCAAAACTTCGATTTGCTTCTGCAGGTCGTTGTTCTGCTTCACGAGCGTGGTGTTCTGCGCCGCCAGCGGGCCGGAGCTCGTCTTGAGCAGGTCGGTCAAATAGGTCGAAAACTGCTGCGCAAATCCCGTCGACGTGTCGCTGAAGAATGCCGCGATGTCGTCGCTGTTCTCGCTCAACATCGTCTCGAGCTTCGCCGGGTCCTTGATCTGCAGCCGCGAGCTGATCGAGTCGAAATCGAGGCCGAGATCCGAGATGCGAGACATCGTCGTGCTCAGGCCGGAAATCGCCCCGAAGGCAAGCGAGCGGAGCTTCGTCCCCCAACGCTCCACTTCCTGATTTCCACCCAGCGTCGACTTGGTCACTTTGCCGTCCGCCGTCGTCGAGACCGCCGTCTCCTGATCGATGAAGCTCTGGACGGTGTTGAACTTCTCCATGAAGTCCTCGATCGCCGCCTTCATCTTTTCCGTGTCGGCCCCGACCGTGACGGTCTGCGTCGTGGTCGAATCGACCTTGATCGACAACCCGGTGACGCCGTGCTCCGTCGAAGTCAGCGTGTTGCTCTTGCTCGTGATCGTGTCGCCGTCGTTGACGGTGAACTGCGCGTCCTTGCCCCGCTGCAACGCCGAACCGCTCGTCAACCCCATCGCGTCGAGGAGGCCGCCCGAGACTTCGTTCGCGCCCATGCCGGTGTCGCCGGTCGCGTTGTTCGTGAGGATGAACCGGTCGTTCGTCGCGTCGTAGGCCGCCGTCACGCCCGCGGTCGACTTGTTGATCTTGCTCAGGACGGTCTTCAACGTGTCCGTGTTGACGTTGTAGTCGATCGTCACGCCGTTGATCGAGAAGCTGCCATCGCCTTCGGCGTCCGCGTTGAGCGCACCCGCCAGACGCGACGACGCGAGCGTCGCACTCAGCGACGCCGACCCGAGCTTGCCGGTGCTCACGACTGAGCCGGTGCCATTGTTCGCCAGCTGCAGGGCGGAGAGAAAATTGCTGGAGTCGTTCACCGCGCCGAGCTCGATCTCGCCCGCGCTGGAGAGCGTGACCTTGTCCGTCTCCGTGTCGTAGGTCGCCGTCACCGCGCCGCCCGTTTCGGTCGAAATGCGAGCGAACACATCCTGCAGCGAATCGGTGAGCGCCACGGAAATCGTTTTCCCGTTCACCGTGAAATTCCCTTCCGTGATCGCCTTCGACGTCGCCAGCGTGGCGATCGTCGTGCCCGAAACATCGTCCGTCGCATTCAACGGACTCGACACGCCGCTTGCCCCCACCCGCTTCGACGCGGTCGCCAGCTGCGACACCGCAATCGTGTAGCTCCCCTGCGTCGCACCGCTCGACGGCGTGAGCGCCCAGGTCGAACCGTTCAGGCTCGAGGTCGCGGAACGGCTTTTGAAGAGCGTCGTCGAGCGCAGGTCGACCGCCGAGGCCGAAAGATCCGAGAGCAGGCTGTTCAACACCCCGAGGCTCGCGAGCTTGTCGTTGTTCACCGCCTGCTCGGTCTGCAGGCGCGCGATGGGCATCTTCTCGATCGTGACCAGTTGATCCACCACCGACTGCCAGTCGAAGGAGTTATCAATCAGTCCTGATACGGAAATTCCAGCCATGGGTGGGAAAACAATGAATCAAGAGGTGGTATCGGCCGTTTTCCCGGAAACTTAAGCCCGCGGAAATATTCAAGAATTCCGCTAAATGGAACTTGACCCCCGCCGATATCAGCCCCCGTCGCAACAAAGGTTGAGACCGGCGAGATCGAGAGCCGAACCCACTCGATCCGAATGCGACACGGACGTCGCAGTTAGCATCAAGGAAGATACCATGCCTGTTGTCATCAACACCAACTTCGCGGCGACCGTTGCCGCGAACAACCTCGCCGCCTCGAACTCCAGTTTGCAGAAGAGCCTCAATCGGCTCTCCAGCGGCACGAAAATCGTCACGCCGGCCGACGACGCCGGTGGTCTCGCCGTGTCCATGAAACTATCCGCCGCCGCCGTCCGCCAGGGCGCGGTTGCGACCAACATCGGCAACGCCAGCTCGTATCTGCAAACGCAGGACGGCGTGCTGAAGGTCGCCGGCAAGGTGCTGGACCGGATGGGCGAGCTCAAGACGCTCTACACGGACCCCACCAAGAACAGCGACGACCTCGCCAACTACGACGCGGAGTTCACGGCGCTGCAGGATCAGCTCACCGCCCTCACCGGCGAACAGTTCAACGGCGTCGTCCTGTTCGGTTCGGCCGACCTCTCCGTCTCCGTTACCGAAGACGGCAGCTCGTCCTCCGCCGTCACCATCCAGGGCCGTGACCTCGGGAACTCGTCCGACGGCGTCGGCGCACTGACCGACACCGGCGTCGACTCGCTGGCCGATATCGACCTCAGCGACATCACCGATGCGATCCAGAACGTGGCCACCTTCCGCGCCGAAAACGGCGCCGAACAAAGCCGCCTCGGGTTCGCCGCGGAGTTGCTCACCGTCAACAAGGCCAACCTCGAGGCCGCCTCGAGTCGGATTGTCGACGTGGATGTCGCCCAGGAATCCACCCAGCTCGCCCGCTGGAACGTCCTCGTGCAGTCCGGCACGGCGATGCTCACGCAGGCCAACCAGAGTGCGCAAACCGCACTCAAGCTGCTCCAGTAAACCTGGAATAGCTTCCTTGCCCACCGCGCGGGCGGACTAGTCCTCCGCCCCGCGAAGGAGAGATTCTTACGCGGTTGTCTGAATCTGTGGGGCCCGAAGCTCATTCCTTGAATCCCCCTCCCCTTCATGCGCGCCAGCAGCGCAAACACTTTGAGGCATCTGCCTCGGACGGCGCGGCCCACGCCGATTATCAAGGCCCGTGGCGACTACGGAGTGTCGCAGCTTAAGATCAAGGATAGACCATGCCAGTCGTGATTAATACCAACTACGCCGCGACCGTTGCGGCGAACAACCTCGCCGCCAGCAACACCTCGTTGCAACGGAGCCTCAACCGGCTCTCCAGCGGCACGAAGATCGTGAACCCGTCCGATGATGCCGGCGGTCTCGCGGTGTCGATGAAACTGTCTGCCGCGGCCGTCCGTCAGGGCGCCGTTGCGACGAACATCGGCAACGCGACGTCGTTCCTGCAGACCCAGGACGGTGCTTTGAAAGTCACCGGAAAGATCCTCGACCGTATGAGCGAGCTCAAGACGCTCTATACGGACCCGACCAAGAACACCGACGACCTCGCCAACTACGACTCCGAGTTCACCGCGCTGCAATCGCAGCTCACGGCGATCACGGGTGAAGAGTTCAACGGCGTCGAGCTGTTCGGTTCGAGCGATCTCTCGGTCAACGTGACCGAAAACGGCAGCTCGTCCTCGGCCGTCACGATCCAGGGCCGCGACCTGAGCAGCACCACCGATGGCATCGGTGAACTCAACGCCACCGGCGTCGATTCACTCGCCGACATCGACCTCGCCGACATCACCGACGCCATTCAGAATGTCGCCACGATGCGCGCCGAGAACGGTGCCGAACAGAGCCGCCTCGGCTTCGCCGCCGAGTTGCTCACGGTCAACAAGGCCAACCTGGAGGCCGCCTCCAGCCGCATCATGGACGTCGACGTCGCACAGGAGTCCACCCAGCTCGCCCGCTGGAATACTCTCGTGTCCGCCGGCACCGCGATGCTGTCGCAGGCCAACCAGAGCGCGCAGTCGGCGCTCCGTCTGCTCCAGTAAAGTAAACTCCGCTCAGGGATTGCCCTGAATCGCCCAACTCGGCCGCCGTTTCGCGCGGCGGCCGGGTCACCGCGAACCAGACGCAATCCCTGCGGAGGCCCCGGCACGAGGTTGTCGGGTAGTTGGAAAAAACAGTCCGCTCGGCGTCACGCCAAAACGGATACCCGACCCAGCAGTCACCCCGGTGATTGCATCAGTGCAACAAGGCCCCGGCTCATCCCCGGGGCCTTCGCATTTCAAGGGTGCCTCCCAAGTCCTGCCCCTTGCTCTTTCTCTTCTCCCTCACCCCGTGCTCGTGCTCGTTATCGTGCTCGTGCTCCTGCTCCTCCCTGCCGGCGGTCCCTTGCCTTCGTATTCCGATCACGAGCACGGCTACGATCACGAGCACGATCGCACCTGCCGCCCCGCCCCCCGACATTACGGTCCTGCAACCTCCTTCCATCAACCCGGCTGCTCCTCCTCAATTTCCCCTCCTTCGAGCCGATCATTGTCGTTAGCGCCCAGTCCGCCTCCACACCTTCACCCGCGGGCGCCACGCTTCATGTCCCGCCTCCTGCTCGAAAAACCCTTTCCCGGCGCCACCACCTGCGTGCTCGTCGGCGATGCCCTCGCCCTCGATCGCACCCGCCTCCAACCCTTCCGCCATCTCCTCTGGCTCACCGATCGCGACAACGTCCAGCGCGCCCGGCCCATCCTGCCGCGCCACGCGATTCAAACCGCTTTCGTCGACGACTCGCCCGCCCAACCCGCCGTCGAACAATTTCTCCGCCGCGACCCGCGCCATCTGCCTTCCGTGTTCGTGAGCGACACCGTCCTCACGCAACATTCCGACGCCTACCGCCGCGCCCTCGCCGAACTCCACGCCACGCTCGAAAGTCATCACCGCAGCCGCGTCACGCGTCAAAAGGACGGTTTCGCCTGGCAAAAAAACGTCCTCGAAAATCTCACCGATTACGCCACCCGCCGCATCCCCGCCGCCTGGGCCGGGGCCCTCCGCGGCATCCCCGCCTTCGTCTGCGGCGGCAGCCCGTCGCTCGAGGTTTCCGCGCCCAAACTCGCGCCTCATGCGACCCATGGCGTCGTGTTCGCCACCGACTCCTCCCTCCGCACCCTCGCCCAACACGACATCCCCGTCGATTTCGCCGTTTTCATCGACGCCGCCAAACATCCGGACAAATACCTCCCGCTCGCGAGCTCGCCCGCCCGCCTCGTGCTCTCGCCAGTCAGTCCTCCCTCCTGGCAGGCCGCGCTGCCCCGCGCCGACCGCCTCTATCTTTCCAACAGCCAGATCACCGTCGATTGGCTCGCCACCCAGTCCATTCCGCGCCCCCCCCTCGCCGTCGCCGAAAACGGCCGCGCCACCGCACTCGAGCTCGCGCGTTTCCTCGGCTGCGCCCCGATCTATCTATTCGGCCTCGATCTCGCCAGCGACGCCGGCGCGAGCATGTATCGAGAGTCTGGCGACGGCCCCGCGCTCGACATGCCGCACGTCCCCGGCAATCACGCCAAAGCCGTGCCCACCCTTGCCTACGGCGAGCTGCGAGCGCTCAACGAACGCCTCGCCGCCTGGCCCGCCGGGCTCGTGATCAACGTCAACGACCGCGGCGCGCGCCTGCGCAACACCACCGTCGTCCACCCCGACGCGTTCACTCTCGCTCCCGCCGGCGCGAAAGCATCACGCCTCGCCGCCCTCACGCCCATCGCTCCGCTGGCGCCCGCCGTCCTGCACGCCGCCCGCAATCGTGTGCGCCTCGCCGCCACCCTCGGCCGCACCAAAGCCGCCGAAATCCGCCGCACGCTCGAACACCGCACGCCCGAAGCCGCGGCCGTCGCACTCCGCCAGCTTTTCTCCGACCAAACCTTCGCGCACGTCTTCGGCGACTATTCGTTGAAGCTCATGCCGCACCTCGTTCCTCCGATCGAACCCGACCCCGCGCCGTGGCACGCGCTCCTCGACGAACTCGACGAACTCTGCGCCCTCGCCTCCCGGTAGGCGGCGCGCTCGCCGCGCCACACGCCCTCGATCGCCCACCGCATTTGCAGGCCGCCGCTCCCTCGTCCCCTCTGCGCCCTTTGCGCTCCGCGGCTAAATCCCCGCAATCGCCTCCGCCACCACCGTCCCCACGGTTTCGTGACGGTTGAAATAATCATACGAACGCCGCCGCTCGTCGTTCGACATCGCCAGCGCCCGCTCGCACTGCCGCTCCAACTCCTTCAGATCGCCATGCCCGTAACGCAGGATCATCCCGCGTTCGTGCAAGTCGTCCAGCCGCCCGCCCGCCTTAGAGTCTTCGCTCACGACCACCATCCCCACACAGCCCGACCAAAACGGACGATCCGTGTGGGTCTTCGCCATCGCCGGGGTGACAAACTTTCGCCCCTCCGGACACAGCGCCACCTTGAAACGGTTCAACTGCACGCGCTCGCCCGCCGCCGGCGAGTGATCGTAGCTCGGCACAAACCGGTCCTTGAAGCGCTCCTGCAGAAACGCGATCTGCCGCTTCCGATGCTCCGTGAGACCCAGCGGCGACCCGAGAAACATGATCCTTTCCTCCGGCGCTTCGTTGAACGGCAACGAAAACGGCACGACGTTCGCCACCCAGCTCCGATGAATCGTGTGGCACGTCGCCTTCAGCTTTTTTCGATTCGCCTCCTCCAACGGAGCTTCATCGTGAATCAGCAAATCGAGATGCGGCGCGATCTCCCCGAAACACGGCATGTAACGACTCGCCTCGTCGAACGCGTAGTAGCAGTGCCGCACACCGACCTTCGCGAGCAACGCAAACACCTTGCCCGCGTTCGCGCCGAGACTCTGCGGCTGATGCCCCATGGTGATCAGCCAACGCTCCTCGCCGGGTTCCCGCGGCAGCTTCGCAAACTCCAGCATGCCCACGATCCCGGCCACGAACGCCGGCAAAAACTCGATCCCCTCCTGCTGCATCGCCGCGAAACACCGCGCATTCTCCGCATACCAGTCGCAGTCGAGCCGCCCCCACCGCATCAGCTTCGCATCCTCCGGCCGCGCGACGAGCTTCCGCAGGTCCATCGTCGGGACACGGGCGACATACGCCGCCGCCGGCTCCAGCGCCCCCGCCCACGTATTGAAATAACAAACACGCACGCGACGCGCCGGCGTCTGCACCATCGAGGAGCCCGTGCGAGTCTCCGCTTTGAGAGGGGCTGAAATCATGGGCTGATTCTGCGGCCACTCAGGCCACCGCCGCCGCGACCGCCGGCCGCGCTCCGGATACCAGCGACTCCAGCAAACCGCCGAGGTCGTGAGCATACGCCGCCGGATCGATAAACTTGGGCTTCGTCGCCATCGCCGCGGCAATCCGATCGCGGGCATCGTGCCGTTGCACCGGGTCACGCGCGAGACGAGCCGCCGTCTCGATGTAGTCGTCTTCGCTCTGGCAAATCAGATCGGACATCCCGATTTCCCGGAGCAGCGCCGCGGCCATGCGGCCTCGATGGGTTGGACCTTGGCGGACGACGACAGGAAGCCCGAGCTCCAAGGGATCGACGACCGAAATGCTCCCCGAAAATGGATACGTATCGAGGTAGATGTCGGCGACGCGCTCCAATGCCTTCACATCGGCGCGCGACGGGAGGGAACCCGCCAAAATCAATCGCCGGTGATCCACTCCGTGGCGTTCGCAAGCCGCGACCAATGTCCGCTCGAACTGCTTTACCGGAAACGCCCGCGACCAATTCGGATTAAACGGCAACAGCAGCAGCCGCGAATCCGGCACCGCCTTCAGGATCTTCGCCCAGGTCTCCTGCATCTCCGGCAGGATCTTGTAGCACGCCCCGGCGTTCACGAACACGACGTCGTCCTTGCCGATCCCAAGCGCCGTCCGGTCAAACGTTTTCGTCGCCCCGCGCTCCACCGCGTAGTCGAAGCAACCCGGCGCGCCCTCGCAGTAGCGCAACGTCTCGCTGAAATGTGCCTGCAGGCCGGGCCCGTCGTTCAGCGTCCCCGTGATGTAGCCATCCACATGCTTCAACCCGGTGCTGACCGGCGAGCAGTAGGAAACCAGTTGCAGCGGTGCGAGGCGATGCGCGGCCATCAAAGCGACGTCATTCGTCACCGCTGTGACGTTCGTGCCGATCACGACCACGTCGAGCGCCGCGCGACGGACCGTCTCGACCCGCTCGTCGAGGCTCGCCGGCAGCACGTGGAACGCCTCCGCAAAGGACCGGCAGCGATCCTCCAGCGGCCCAGGATTCTTCGCGACCGCAAACAGCTGCACTTCGAACTTCTCCCGGTCGAGTTGCAGCATCGGCAGCGTGACGTGCGTCTCCGTCTGGGCGCCGAAGTGCGCGTTGAGGAAACCCACGCGAATCCGCTCGCGTCCAGCCGGGCGCTTCGGGGGCACGTAATCGATCGTCGCTCCCTTCTGTCTCAGGAAATACTCGATGATCTGGCCGCGCGCCTCCACCGCCTCGCGCGTGTTGCCTGACGCGAAATAGAGCGGGATGAACTTCATCTTCACCGCTGCGACAACCGCCTGCCGCGTCAACGCGTCGCGGGGGGCCGTGCGAACACGTCGCACGATCGCACGCAAACACGCGAGCACATGTCCGTGATACTCGTCGGCCTCGCCGGCGACGACGAAGACGTCAGGGGCGTGGAGCACATAGGCGAGATAGTCGTCAACCAGCCAGCCGGGAATAGCGTCAGGCTCGAACCGCACCGTTCCGCGATGTGCCGGCGCGACGAGCATCCGCGCCAGCAAGGGGCGAAAATCAAACGCTCCCTTCGCCACCGAATCGGCAATCGCCTGGTCGAGCACCTCGCATTGTCCCACCGCTGCCTCGGACGGAGGCTCGTGAGCCAGACCGCTCTTCATCAGCGCGCGAAACACGGTGGCGAAATTCCCCTTCCACCGTCGCTCCAACTCCTCCACCGGAGTGGTCACGACGAACTTCATCACCCCTTGCTGCAGGGCCTGCAACTCCTCGCGACCCGCTGCGTCGCCCGGATTTTCGCCATACGCCGCAACGATCCGCTCAATATTCGCGAATTCGTCGGCGGCGAAGAAGTCGTCGTCCGGCGCCGGCTGCAGCTGCGCTCCCGCCGCGCCCGCCACATCCTCCGCCTCAAGCATGGCCAAAATCTCTCGCGCTCTTGTCGCGCACTCCGCGTTCGGGGCGATTTCCAAGGCCTGCTCGATCCGCGACTTCGCTTCGACGACGTGTCCGCTACGAAGGAGACTTTCCGCCGCCGTCACGGCCGCCGCGAAATCGTCGCCCCGGCCGGGGGACGCCGACCATTCCACTCCGGGCGAGCTCGGTTTCGGCGGCGGTAGATTGGCCGCTTCGAACGTCTTCTTCGCCTTCTCCACCAGTGCTTCGCTGTAGAGCGACGGATGGTTCAGGATGATCCGCGCGAACATCGCTTGAAGATGCGGCCGCAACGTTTGAATCATGCTGCCGTTCTTCGCCCGATAGAAAAACAATGGTTCGGGAATCCTCCGACCACGGAATCCCTTCTCGCCGCAACCGATCCAGAAATCCCAATCCTCGAGCCCGCGGGTCATGTTGGAATTGTAGCCGCCTACCGCGTCCCATGCCTCCCGGCGATAAAGCGACGTGCAGGTGAAGAGGTTTTCCTTTCCGCAGAGCCGGGCGAAATCGTAATCGATCGCATCGCGCCTGAAATTCGCTCCACCGAAATACACCCAATCGGTGTAGGCGATGCCAATTTCCGGATTCCCATCGAGGAGTGCTACGGTCTTGGCTAGGAACTCAGGTGCGATCCTGTCATCCGCATCGAGCGGCAGGATGTAGCGGCCGCGCGCCACCCGCACGCCCGCATTCCGGGCGTCCGACAGGCCCCCATTTTTCTTTTCGATCAGCCGGATCTTGCGACCGGCGTGTTTCAGGATCAGACGCTGCGCCACCGGACTCGTCGCATCCGGACTGCCGTCGTTCACGATGACGATCTCCCAACACGGATACGTTTGCGCCACGACGCTTTCCACCGCTTCGGTTAGAAACTGCGCCTGCTCGTAACAAGGAATTACAACCGACACCAGCGACGGCGTGCTCGTCTTCTCCTTTTGTCCTGCCGTCCGTCCGGCCGAAAGAATCTGTTCCGCTTCGAGGCGCGCCGCCGCCGGAAACAACCTCGGATGATTCAACACGATCTGCGCGTGCAACTCCCGGTGATGTTCGAGCGCCTTCGTATACATGCTCGAATCCTTCACTCGATAATAGAGCAGCGGCTCCGGAACGTGCCGCCCGAAATGACCCTTCTCGCCGCACCCCACCCAGAAGTCCCAGTCTTCGTAGCCCCAGGTCATGTTCCGGTTGTAGCCGCCGACCGCCACCCATGCCTCGCGACGAAAAAGTGAACACGCGTTCAACTGATTCTGCTGCGGCAGTCGTTTGAAATCGTATTCGGCCGCCCGCACGACCTTCGTCACCGCGCCGAAATGAACCAGGTCCGTATACGCGATCGCCACCTTGGGATCGGCCTCAAGCACAGCCACTGTTCTCGCCAGCATTTCCGGATGCAGCCGATCGTCCGCATCGAGCGGTAGTATGTAGCGTCCACCCGCCTCGCGGATGCCCGCGTTGCGCGCATCCGCCAGCCCGCCGTTCGCCTTCTCGACGAGACGAATCCGGCGCTCCGGATGCCGCTCGATGATCTCTCGCGTCACGCGACTCGTGTCGTCAGGGCTGCCGTCATTGACGATCAAAAGTTCCCAGTCGGCGAAGGTCTGCGAGACCACGCTCTCCACGCATTCCTGCAAATAGTGCGCCTGTTTGTAACAGGGCACGACCACACTCACCGCGGGAGCAGCGCCGAGGTCCGCAAGACTTGGTCCCGGATTTCGGCTCAGTTGCATCCACTCCGCCGGCAACAAATCCGCGGTTTCCACCGACAGGTCGCTGAACCACGGCGCCGGCGCGACGACGATCGACTCCGCCGTGCGCCCGAGAAACGCCGCCCACCACGCGAACGAACTGTTCGGAATGATGAAATGCCGGCACGCCATCATCAGCTGCAGATAGCTGCTGAACCGCTCGCCCGCGAAATCGTGGGAAACCACCGTGCAGGGCGCACCCTCCGACAGATTCGCGGCACGGCACCACTCTACGTCGTCTGAGAAAATATAAAAATGCGCGCCCGAAACACGCCGACGCACCACCCGCACCGCCTGCCGGAAATACTCCTCGGCACACACACCGTGAAACGCGTTCGCCTGCGGATTCGCGACGAAATCGGCGCGACGAACGTTGAGGCACACCGAAGCCCGTCCGCGAATTTCGGCCGCGAGCGCCGCGTGCTCCGCATTCAACGGAATCCGGAATGACGAAAACGTCGCCCGCACCTCGTCCGCCACCGCTTCGAAATAGCGCGGGCTTTGCCAGTGCCCCTCGATCAGCGTGTTCGCGTCCAGCGCGTCGAAACGCGCATCGAAGTGAAAGTGCTTCTCCTTGAAGATCGATAACCCACGACTTGCTGCGGATCCCGATTTCCGTTCGATCGCGCAGTCCGCCGGGAGGTTGAACAGATCCAGATCAAATTCGCGGAACGTGAAATTTTCCCGCGGCGTGCGATCGAGCAAAAAGCTCAGGTCGAGTTCAAGCTTCGCACCCGTGCGCCGCGCCAGCGCGAGCCCCGCCGCGTATTGGAACATCTGATTCCCCATCCCACCCATCAGCTTCGCCACCACGACCGGCTCGCGGCCGGCGTCATTGCGGGTGACGTCGACCGACACGTTCGCGTTGAGACGGCGCGACGAAGCCGCAGGCATCTCCGCCTGGCGGGGCTGGCGCCTCGCGGCCACGTCTTCGCCGAGCCGCTCGGCGCCCGCCTTCACCGCTTCGAC